>JAWLEX010000003.1:0-54146 GCA_041685835.1 Desulfatiglandales bacterium | reverse complement strand
AAAAGGGTAACCAGGTCGGAGAAGGTTGTCATCCAGCTGTTGGGGTCCATGCCGTTGTTTTGCCCGACCTGTTTTTTATTGGATGCAAGAGCCATTTCAGTTACCTAACCGCCTGAAAAGAAAACCCTTATATTCCAGAAACGGGGATCGTCCTTCTTCGGTTCTCATCCGGTATGGGAGTTTGGTTGAGTAGTCCAGAATGATTTCCATCTGGCTGTCCCTCCAGGCCTCTTGATTCGAAATGGGTTTCCTGCCGGGCCGGGTGCCGAAACCGTGGGCCACAATTTGTTCCAGTTGAATCCCCTCTTCGTTGAGTAGAAAATGGTGAATGGCAAGGGCCCGTCTTACGGACAAGTCATAGGCTGACAGCAAGGGGTCCTCAGAAAAAACGGTCTCCGAGTGATCCGCGTAACCCCGCAACTCGACCTGACCCGTCTCCCCTTCAATGACCCCTGCAAGATCTTGTAAAAAACGGTCGGTTTGTTCATGCAGCCGGCTTGAGCCGAATTCGAAGAATACGCGATTACTGAGGGAGAGGACTACTCGACCGCCTTCTCGTTTCATTTCGGTATCGGATAGCAGGCCGTTTGAAACGACTATTTCCTGAAGCCGGTTCTGGACGGCTTGGGCCTTCGTCACGGGGGCCCCTTCCTCGGTGATATCCAAGGCCTGATCCGAGCCAATGGACGAGAGGCCGTCCGGTGTTATTCCGAACGCCCCGAACAGGGAACTCAAGCCGGCCATCATTTTTTCTTCGTTGGGCTCAGACATAACGACAAGGACCACAAAGAAGGCAAGGAGCAGGAGAACGAGATTAGTAAAGGTCGTTATCCAGGAACCCGTATTGCCTGAAGCCTGTTTTTTCTTTTTCCCCGGCATTCTCCTCGTCCCTTTACCTCTGGCCAAGACCCCGAGGCGTAAACAACGCCTTTTGATTTTATTGTCTTTGCGGTCTTTATGACTCTGTGAGATGATCAAATCTTTTCAATTCAAGTTTCTGCAATATTCTTGCCAAATAGTCCCGGTCCCGCAGCTTCCAAAAAAGAGGGGTGGATCTTTCCGGAAACAATGGCTATATTGACACCTCGTGAAAAGAGACGAAAGGAGACGACCGATCGGATTCATCTGCCGACCAGACATGAAAGCGAAAACTGAAACCGGAAAACGTGGTTCCATAAGGGGTATGGCCAGGGTTTTGACGCTGGCCTTGGGTATCTTGGTCCTGGATCTCATATTCTCTTCGTCCGCCTGGGCTTGGGGGGCGGCGGTTCACACGGCCATAGCATGCCACATTCTTGAAAACACCGCGCATCTTCTCGCGGACGTTGGGGCCGTCATTCGGGCCTACCCACTCGAATACCTTTACGGCAGCCTCTCCGCGGATTTTTTTGTGGGAAAGGGGCAGAAGCAAAAAACCGGGCATTCTCATAATTGGGAAACCGGCTCTCGATGTCTCGCAGAAGCCGCCGATGACCGGGAGGCAGCCTATGCCTACGGCTTCCTCTCTCACCTGGCGGCGGACGTAGTGGCCCACAACTACTTCGTTCCCAACCTCATTCACCGGGCCTCGACTTGGAAGCGCATGGGTCACATTTACTGGGAGGCCCGGGTCGATCTGCACCTTGGACCGCTGTACACCAGGATTGCAAAGGAAGTTCTCACCATGAAGCATCTCGGCTGTGATGATATGTTGAGATCCGCGGTGGGAAAGCGCCGACAAGGCCTCAAGACGAGGAGGAGGATCTACACTCAGTCGGTGAAGCTCAGCAACTACCTGAACGCCTTTCAGTCGCCTGCTCTGTTCCAACGGGAGCCCCACTGCCGGACATCTCCTGATTACATCTCCTTTACAGTCGGTCTGTCCTACAGGCTTGTCCGTGACCTGCTCAAGAATCCCGAGACATCCCCGTGCCTGAGCTTCGACCCCATCGGGGCCCGAAACCTGCTCATAGCGGGCAGGTATCTTTTTATCAACCGTATGTATCAAGCGATACGGCCCGACCGGGGACCGCTTTTCCAGGTGGATGAAAGACTTCTGGGGCTGTTGTGAAGTACCGGGAATTGAGCAAACCCGGACCCGGCCGAAACGATTTCTTGCGTCTTTGGATACAGGATTATGAGTCTGATTCGAGTCCTCCCCGAAAACGTAGCCACGCAAATCGCTGCGGGAGAGGTGGTGGAACGCCCGGCCTCGGTATTGCGGGAAATCCTGGACAACAGCATCGACGCTGCCGCAGACCGTATCGAGATCCACATTGAGGCCGGCGGGTGTAAACTGGTACGTGTGAGCGACAACGGCATCGGCATGGACCGGGACGATCTCTTGCTCTGCCTGGAGAGGCATGCCACCAGCAAGGTGCGGTCCGTTGAAGATCTGATTTCCATAGGGACCCTGGGTTTTCGGGGGGAGGCCGTCCCCAGTATTGCAGCCGTTTCCCGCATGGAGATCACCTCGCGCACCAGTGAAAGCATTTCCGGCCACAGGATCCGCATCGACGGGGGCAGGCTTAGTTCCATCGAGGAGGTGGGCGCACCGGCGGGAACCGTGACGGCGGTTAGAGACCTGTTTTTCAATACGCCTGCGCGTCGCAAGTTCCTGCGAGCGGCAAAGACAGAAACCTACCACCTGTTGGAAACCTTGTCCCGTATCGCCCTGCCTTATCAAGATGTCTCATTTCGGCTTCGGGAAGGGGAGCGGACCCTGCTTCATTATCCGGCGTCGGAGAGTGAAGAGGAGCGCCTGGCTATGCTTTTGGGCCGGGAGACGGCAGAACGGATGGAACTGGTTGAACGGGCCGCAGGCCCTGTGACGGTGCGCGCCCACCTGGCGTCCCCGGAACTCAACCGGTCCCGGGGGGACCGCATCCTTTTCTATGTAAACGGCCGGAGCGTGAGGGACCGCATGCTCACGCGGGCGGTTATGGAAGGTTACGGCCGGCGCCTCATGAAGGGGCGATATCCCCAGGTGGTTGTATCCCTCGAGATGGATCCCGGCCTGGTGGATGTCAATGTGCATCCCACCAAGCAGGAAGTGCGGTTTAGAGAGGGAAGGGCGATTTTTCGTGCCGTGGTTTCGGCTGTTGATGAGGGCCTGTTCAGGACAGGAGGGGTCATCGTCAACAGTGAAGCATCAGCGTCGGCCGGCCCGGGACGTACGGACTCCCCGCAACAGCCTGTTGCGGCGGAGTCGCCGGCACCCTTTTACGATGACCCCGAACCGTGGGAGGGCCCCCAATCCACCGTCAACAGTCCCCACATTCAGCAGAGCTTCCGAAAGAGAGCCTTCTTTGTCATCGGCCAGCTTGGAAACACCTACATCCTGTGCCAGACCGAGGAAGGGCTCCTGCTGGTGGATCAACACGCGGCTCATGAGCGGATCGTTTACGAGGGTCTTCGAAGGGGCATTATGGAAGGGCCTATTCAGGTTCAGACCTTCCTGATCCCCAAGCGTATCGAGTTTTCCGCGGCCGATGCCGGGGCACTGGAGGAGTATGCCGGTTCGTTGGCCCGAGTAGGGCTTGAGATGGAGCACTTCGGCGGGGTCACCTACCTTCTGCGATCGGTTCCTCCTGTACTTTTGAATGCCGACCTGGACGCTGTGCTTCGTGAGGCTATCGGCCGGCTGAGGGAGAACGACGGGGAACTGGACAGCGGAGCGGCCCTGGACGAGGTCCTATCCGTAATGGCCTGCCACGGCGCAGTTCGGGCGGGAAAACCGCTTTCCATGCGTGAGATGACCTCCCTGCTGGACGAGCTTGAGCGAACCGATCTGCCGACCAACTGCCCACACGGACGGCCAGTATCACGTAAGATCTCTTGGAGGGAACTGGAGCGGATGTTCAAGCGGGCACTATAGGGCGTAATGTACGAGGGTCGTCAACGCATTGTGGTTATCACCGGCCCGACTGCGGCCGGGAAGTCGGCTCTGGCCGTGGACCTTGCTGAGGACATGGGCGGCGAGATCGTGAATGCCGACTCCATGCAGGTTTATCGTCACATGGACGTGGGGACGGCCAAGCCTACGAAGGAGGAGATGCGAGGCGTTCCCCACCACCTGCTGGACGTAGTCGATCCGGACGAACCGTTCAATGCGGCGCTCTACCGGGGCCTTGCAATACCCGTTATCGAGGACATAGTTAAGAAGGGAAGGCCCTGCTTTGTTGTGGGCGGTTCAGGCCTCTATATACGAGCTCTTTTGGGAGGACTTTTCGACTGCCCCGAATCTTCGACCGAACTTCGTTCCCGGCTGAATCGTGAATGGAAGGAAAGGGGCGGGGGGGAACTTTATCAGCGGCTTCGGTCCTTGGACCCGGAAGCCGCTCTTAAGGTTCATCCCAACGACCGCGTGCGCGTGACCAGGGCCTTGGAGGTCATAGGGCTCACAGGGCGGCTGTTTTCCTCTCTCACGGCGGTTCATGGTTTTCGGGAAGGCGCGTTCAGCGCGCTTATGGTCTGCCTCCACATGGACAGGCAGAAGCTTTACGAAAGGATCAACCGCAGGAGCGCCGCAATGATGGAAGGCGGGCTCCTGGAAGAGACACAAAGGCTCCTCAAACTGGGGTACAGGGCGAACCTGAAACCAATGCAGGCCATAGGTTACCGCCATGCACTGGCCTTTCTACAGGGTGTCCGGGACCTCGATGAAACCATCAGGCGTCTTCAGGCGGACACCAGGAGATATGCCAAGCGACAGATCACCTGGCTTCGCGGAGAGCCCGGCGTTCGCTGGAGGACTCCTGAGGAGCGGGACCTTGTTCGACGGGAAGCGATGTCTTTCCTGGACGGCAACCCTTGACCAAGCCGGTTTTTTGTCGGATCATAGGGCCGGTTTTGAAAACGGATGGCGGCTGTGAAAGACATGGGGGATCAGATGTGGAGTTGGAGGCGGGGCTTTCAATGGTCGGCCTGGGTCGCGGGGGCCCTGTTGCTGGCTGCAACGGCTGGGTGTGCGACCGGGGCAGCCGTGCCGGAGCGTGTACTGGGTTCCCCTGATCACCATGTGGAGAACGGTCTCAAGCTCATGGAAAAAGGGCGCCTGGACGCGGCCCACAGGGAATTCCGAATGGCCCTGGATCTGGACCCCCGCTATGCCCCGGCCCACCGTGGAGATGCCCTTGTCTACGCGATCCGGCTGGATTTCGACTCGGCATTTAAGGCGTGTCACCGCGCTATCCACTACACCTCCCGTGAAGAGATCCATAACCTTTCCCGTGACGTTTTCGATCGGTTCGACTCGTTCCGGTGGGATCGACGGTCTTGGAGGCGGGATTCTGCAAGAGGGAAGACGACTTGCCTGGCCCGCCTGTTCGTGATGGAATTCCTTAACGAATACTACAAATTGGGTTTGGCGTTCAAGTTCGGCGGCGATCATGACGCGCATGAGGAGGTACTCGAAAGGGCCCTTGCCTTCACGGACGCATTTTCAGAAAAGGCCTCGTTTCACCTCAAAGCCGGACGAACGCTCCAAGAGATGATTCCGGAAACGGAGTTGGCTCGCGGTGTTGCCTTTCTTGATAGTGTGAGCCGTGCCGAGGCTGCGGCGCTTCTTGTTCAGGAAATCGGCCTGAAAGACCACCTCGACCAACCGGTTGGGGAGCCTGTCTGCCCTGCGGAGGGCCAGGCCCGGCCCACGGACCTGAACGAGCATCCCCTGAAGGACGATATCTGCGTGGTGCTTGCCCTTGGAATCGACGGGTTCGATTCCTTCGAGGACAGATCCTTTCTTCCGGACAGCCCAATGCACCGTGCCGAGTACGCAGCCGCTGTAGCGGATATCCTTGGCCGGCTCGACCTGGACGGGACGCTCCTACGGCAAGGAACCCGGTCGACTCCATTCGATGATGTGCCCGATTCCTCACCCGGATTTAGGGCGGTGGAGGTCTGTACGGAGCTGGGCATCATGAAAGGAGAGAAGGGGAGGTTCAGGCCCGGCGTGCCTCTGTCGGGGATGGATGCGGTCGAAAGCATTCACCGGATCAAGGAACTCCTGGGAGCTGATTAGAGCAAGTCGGATGATCGAAACTTTTTGTCTCCCGCCAAGACGCCAAGGCGCAAACAAAGACCTGTCGGGTCAATCTTTTAACTTGTGCTCATTCAGAAACGCTTTTTGGGCACTAGCAAGTTTCCAATTCAGAAATGAGGATTTTTTGTCAAGATCAAGGAAATCAAGAGGTTGCGCGGAGGCGTACCGGAGTACGCCGCACAAGCAACCTCGCAGATTGACGCCGAGATTGGCAAAAAAGACCATTTCTGGATGGAAACTAGCTGATCTCGTCTTCGTTCGCATCGCCTTGGGGCTTCTGATCACCGCCTTCGTCATCCCGGCCGACGTCGGAGCGGCCCCGGCGCAGTCGCGGGGCGCGGCCGGGGACGAAGGGATTCTCGCCATTGGGACAGCTTCCCTGAATGAGGGGAACCTGTCCGCCGCCAGGCGGCAGGCCTTGACCGACGCATTGAGAAAAGGCGTGGAGGCAGATCTCCTGAGGCGTCTTGACGGAAAAATCGTCGCCGGCCGGATTTCCCGTTTTGTCGAGGAACTGGTTCCTGCAGCCCGCAACGAGATCGCAAACTACAACATTCTTGGAGAGGAGGAGGGCGAATCCGTTTACCGTGTGCTTGTCCGGCTTCGCACCAATGAGCAGACCCTTGAAACCATTCTGGAAGAAAAGGGCTTCCTCGAGGAAGAAGGCCCGCGCATAGGAGTCCTTTTTATGGTCAGCCGGCGCACCGCCGGGCACGAGGTGCCGGTGTACTGGTGGGGGGACCCGGAGAGCCACCGCGGGCTCCTTCTGCCTGTTGAGCTTTCTCTGCAAAGGGCCTTTGAGGACATAGGCTTCGCCTCGGTGAGCAGGGTGTCTGAGGTCCCTGAGGGAGAAGGGTCGGAACGACTTCGATCTGTTGATCTGGACGTGGAGGATGCCGTCCTGTGGGGACGTCTCTGTTCGGCGGATGTGGTGATTATCGGATCGTGTGTGCAGGGTGACGGCATGGTTTCCATATCTCTCCGAGCATTGGATGTGGCCTCGGGCTCAGTGATGGCGGAACAGGGTGCGCAATCCTCCCTGGATCCGGAACTGGAAGGCCCTGAGCAGCTGCATGAGGGCATACAGAGGGCCGCTAAGGATGTGAGCGGACAATTAGGACAACGAATCCGGGACGCCTTTCTACGCATAGAAACTGAGCCGGAGCGGTTGACGCTCTCTCTCGAGGGGATTGGAAGCTTCACTCAGCTCCAGGCCTTCTCCAGATTCGTGCAAGGAGGCGTCCCAGGCGTGGAGTCTGTGACCCAAACCCGTTTCAAAGGGGACACGGTCACGTTTTCCATTGGTTATCGCGAAGGCCCGGACCGCTTTCTCGATAGCCTGCTAAACCAACCTGAACCGCCGTTCCCCATGACCGCTCATAAGAACGAGTCCGGTGAGATCGTCGTTTCGCCGCTCTGAGGGCGTGGGTTCAAGGCGGCTGCTATCCCACCCGTCCCGGACCTGAAATAACACAATTCGGAGCCTTTACGGATGACCATTCCAAACCTGATCACCACGCTGAGGATCATTCTCACCCCCATTTTCATTATCTATCTCCTGGACGAGCAATTCGTCGTTGCGCTTGTAGTGTTCGTCATATGCGTAGTGAGCGACGGGCTGGACGGGTTTCTGGCACGCGTGCTCAAACAAAAGAGCGCTCTCGGGGCCTTACTGGATCCCATCGCGGACAAGCTGATACTGGTTTCGACCTTTGTCTCCCTCTCGGTCATGGGGGCCGTCCCTGTCTGGCTTACCGTGACCGTGCTCAGCCGGGACGTGCTTATCTCTCTGGGTGTGGCGGCGCTCCATATCTACCGGGTGGAGATTCGAATTCGACCCTCAGTCCTGAGCAAGATTACCACGTGTTGCCAGTTCGCCACGGTGGCAGCGGTCCTTGTTTCAAAATTTGTTTTGATGCCCGAAGCCCTCTATGATTGGCTGTTCGGCCTTACCGCCGCCGCAACCATCGCTTCGGGACTCCACTATATGCAGGCCTGGTTCAAGATGATGGGCCAAGAGGAAAGGTTGCCGTAAGCGGGCAACTTAACACCGTATTTCCGACGGTCTCGCCAATATGGAGCCTTGGAGGCCTGATTCCTGGTTTGTCAAGAGTGCTGTGGCCCCTGAGCATCCTGAAGCTGAACTGCCGTACAAGCTGACAGGCCAAATCCCGAGCCCGATGGCCCTCCTATACCTCAGTACTTCTCAGGTCCGGACATTTCACGTGATTGCTACAATCCTTAAGAATAGGCCTTGACAGTCCTCCCGGGCGTTGGTAATTTCCTTGGATTCTTTGAAGGCACGTAGCTCAGGGGGAGAGCGCTACCCTGACACGGTAGAGGTCCTGGGTTCAAATCCCAGCGTGCCTACCATGTTTTCCGGCGGACAAAGGCCGGCCACCTTTTGGTCGGCCTTTTCTCTTAATCCGCGATTAACAAGGTTAAAGAACAACGGGAAAAGGATAAATAGTTTCCATCCAGAAATGGTCTTTTTTGCCAATCTCGGCGTCAATCTGCGAGGTTGCTTGTGCGGCGTACTTCAGTACGCCTCCGCGCAACCTCTTGATTTCCTTGATCTTGACAAAAAATCCTCATTTCTGAATTGGAAACTTGCCAGTGCCCAAAAAGCGTTTCTGGATGGGCACTAAATAGATTACTTTAGCACCTAAGAGGACTATTTTCTTGGCGCTCACGGCGTCTTGGCGGGAAAATGCGGGCCTTTGTTGCGGGTGTGCCGCTCTGACAATGTGTGGCCGTGGTTGTGTTTGCGAGGCGGGACCGGAGACGGAATCAACGGAAAATCGGGAACTTAATTCTTGACTTTTCCCTGCCATTTGTGTATTTTACATTTCTTGTTCTATTTGTTTAGTCTTTTCGCATAGTCAGAAGTGTGAGTTGCCGGTGTGGTAGCATGCCCGAATGATCCGGTATGATCCCGAAGTAATGGGGCAAGGGCATGAAATGCAGGTGGGCCCTTGGGCCCGGAGCGGATAGCGAGCGAGTGTCGTTTCGATTAAGTTTGAAAGAATTGAAGGAACACACCCTTAAGGCATCCGAGCGGGTTCACATCGTGACCTTGGATGCCTTATGTTTTTACCGGTTTGAGTGATGACAACATTCAACGTGGTGTTAAAGGAGATCGGGTCTCGGGCCGAGGAAGACCGGCCGGTCACCGCGATGAAGGCCCTGGAGGACCTTGGCGTGAGGGGCCTTGAGCGCGTGGTGGCGGCGCGTGTAAACGGCGAGTTGAGGGATCTCAGCTGCTCCATAGAGGACGAGGCGGAAGTGGCACCCGTCTTGGTGGATTCGGACGAGGGCCTGGACATCCTGCGGCACAGCACGAGCCATGTCATGGCAGAAGCGGTGAAGTCGCTCTTTCCCGGCGTCAAGGTCACCATCGGTCCTTCCATCGAGCACGGATTCTACTACGACTTTGATTACGAGCGTCCCTTCAGGGACGATGACCTCCCCGTAATTCAGCAGAAGATGGAGAAAATCGTAAAGGAGGACCTCCCTTTCACGCGGGCGAAGGTCTCCAGAAAAGCGGCTATCGAGCGGTTCAAGAACGAAGGAGAGGAATACAAGGTAGAGCTTCTCGAGGGCATGGAGGACGACACGGTCTCGCTATATACCCAGGGGGGCTTCACCGACCTTTGTCGCGGGCCGCATATTCCCTCCACCGGAAAGATAAAGGCTTTTCAGCTTACAAAGACGGCGGGTGCTTACTGGCGCGGGGATGAGAAGCGCCCCATGCTGAGCCGGGTCTACGGTGTGGCGTTTGCGGATAAGAAGGCCCTCAAGAAACACCTCCAGAGGCTGGAGGAGGCAAGGAAGCGGGACCACGTACGTCTGGGTAAGGAATTAGGAATATTCAGCACGCACGAGGAGGTCGGCGCAGGAATGGTGTTATGGCACCCCAAGGGAGCCATGCTCCGTCACCTC
The DNA here is from genome assembly GCA_041685835.1 of Desulfatiglandales bacterium. GTDB lineage: Bacteria > Desulfobacterota > DSM-4660 > Desulfatiglandales > HGW-15 > JAIPEI01. The sequence goes on along the minus strand of JAWLEX010000003.1, from coordinate 44,182 downwards.
ATAGAGGATTTTGAGATCAAGGAGCACCTCAGGCGCGGGTATCAAATCGTCCGCGGACCCGAGATTCTTAAGACCTCATTGTGGGAGAAGTCCGGGCACTTCGACAATTACCGGGAGAACATGTACTTCACTCAGATCGACGATATCTCATACGGCATCAAGCCGATGAACTGTCTCTCCCACATGCTGATTTACAAGACCGGAATAAAGAGCTACCGGGACCTCCCTCAGAGGTATTTCGAGATGGGTATAGTACACCGGCACGAGCGGTCCGGCGTGCTCCACGGGCTGCTGAGGGTGAGGGAGTTCACCCAGGACGACGCGCACATCCTCTGCACTCCGGACCAGCTGGATGCAGAGATCAAGGGCGTGCTGGACCTGGTACAATACATGGTCACGGTTTTCGGCTTCAGCTACGATCTGGAGTTGAGCACCAGGCCCGACAAGTCCATCGGCTCGGACCAAGACTGGGAGCGGGCTACGAATGCTCTTCAGAGGGCCGTGGACGACCTGGGTCTTCCGTGCCGTCTCAATGAGGGAGACGGCGCGTTTTACGGTCCGAAGATCGACGTAAACCTGCGGGACGCCCTGGACCGAAGCTGGCAGTGCGCAACGATCCAGGTGGACTTCACGCTCCCCGACCGGTTCGACCTGCACTTCATTGACAAAGAAGGCGCAAAACGCCGGCCCGTAATGATTCACCGCACCATTCTGGGGTCAATGGAGCGTTTCATCGGGGTCCTGATCGAGCAGTACGCCGGAGCGTTTCCGGTCTGGATCGCCCCGGTACAAGCCGTGGTAATGACCGTGACGGACCGCAACGCTCCGCACGGAGAGACCTTGCTTAAGATTCTCAGGGAGGCCGGCGTGCGCGTGGAAGCGGACTTCCGTAACGAAAAGCTGGGGCTGAAGGTCCGCGAGGCTCAGCTCCAAAAAATTCCCTACATGCTTATCGTAGGGGACAAGGAATCGGAAGGTGGTGGGGTTACTCCGCGGCTTCGCAGCGGGAAGAACCTGCCGTTCATGAGCCCTGAGGCCTTCGTGGATCACATCCAGGAAGAGACCCAACAAAGGAGGTAGTCGCTATAGCCAAGAGAGCCAATGAGACCAACGTGAACCAGAAGATCCGAGCCAAGACGGTCAGGCTGATCCAGGCCGATGGCGAGCAGGCCGGTATTTTACCCATTGAAGACGCCCTCGAAGTCGCCAAAAAGGCAGGCCTTGACCTGGTCGAGGTGGCACCCAACGCCGACCCCCCGGTCTGCCGGATCATGGATTACGGCAAGTTCAAGTACCAGGCGAGCAAGAAGGGCCAGGAGACCAAGAAAAAGGGCAGGACCATTCAGCTCAAAGAGGTCCGAATGAGGCCCCGTACCGAGGAGCACGACCTGGGATTCAAGCTCAAAAACATTCGCAAGTTCCTTGAGAAACGGGACCGGGTCAAAGTGACGGTGCTTTTTCGCGGAAGGGAGATGGCTTACATGGACCAGGGAGTGGAACTGTTAAGACGCGTGTCCGAAGAGATGGAAGAGGTAGGCACCGTTGAGCAGAGCCCTACCCGTGAGGGCTGGCGGCTCACCATGGTTCTTGTTCCCAAGTAAGGGGGTCCTACAGAACGCTGTTTCAGAGAACCGGGTTATAGGGACGGCTCTCTGGTCAATCTGCGGCACGCTGTGAAGGGCCTGTGGCGCATGATGTGGATCAGGGGGCGGTTACCGCGTGATTGCCTGGACCGGGTCTGATGGGGGATTGCTCCGGATATATAATATGTATACTATGGAGGTTGAAAATGCCTAAAATAAAAAGTAATCGTGGTGCCGCAAAGCGATTCAAGACCACCGGTACCGGCAAGATCGTCAGAAGCAAGGCGAAAGCAAATCATATATTGACGAAAAAAACGACTAAAAAGAAGCGTGGTTTGCGAAAAGCAGGGCTGGTAGACGACACCAACGTGAGGGGCGTAAAGCGAATGCTCCCTTACCTGTAGTTCCCGGCCGCCTGCATGGGCCGGATAATTCAAGGCCCGGCTGTGGCGAATTCCAGACAAAAGAGGTTGAATCATGCCCAGAGTTAAATCCAGCGTGCCTTCGAGGCAACGCAGAAAAAAAGTACTCAAGGAAGCCAAGGGGTTTCGAGGGGCGAGCAGCAAGCTTCTCCGTAGTGCCACGGTAGCGGTGGACCGTGCCCGTGCTTACGCCTACAGGGACCGGAAAGTCCGGAAAAGGGAATTCCGCAGGTTATGGATAACGCGCATCAATGCCGCGGCCAGACAACACGGGCTGAGCTACTCCCAGTTTATGGGAGGTATGCAAAAGGCGGGCCTCGAACTTGACAGGAAGATCCTGGCCGATATGGCTGTGAACGATCCAACGGCCTTCGGGCGAATAGCCGAGATGGTTAAGGCGTAAGGAAACAGACGCGGACGAGTCCGAATTAATGCACCTGAGGCGCACGGGTTTGCGGGGTTGATCGTATCCCTTATGATCGACGAACTTCGGCAGATCGAGGATGAGGCGATTCAGCAACTCGAGACCATCGAGGATCCTGACCGCCTCGAAGCTTTTCGAATTTCCTACCTCGGAAAGAAAGGCCGCCTGACAGCATCCCTGAAGGGAATGGGAAGGCTTTCCCCTGAGGAGCGTCCTGAGGCCGGCAAGGCGGCGAACCGTGTGAAGACGCGCCTGGTTGACGCCTTCGAGGCCAAAAAGCGTGAGATCGAGGTCCGTAGCGCAGGCGTCGAGAAGGAGTACTTTGATGTGACCCTGCCGGGCCGCAGGCCGGTCAGGGGGCATCTTCACCCCATAACCCTGGCAACGCGCGAGATCTGCCGCATCTTTGAAAGAATGGGTTTTCGGATCGTCAAGGGCCCCAACGTGGAACTCGACTACTACAACTTCGAAGCCCTGAACATTCCCAAGGATCACCCGGCACGCGACATGCAGGATACATTCTACGTGAGCGAGAATGTAGTCCTTCGAACCCACACCTCCCCCATGCAGGTCCGCGTTATGGAGAAACAGCCTCCACCTGTGGCTGTAATCGCACCCGGAAAGGTGTACCGGCGGGACTCTGACGTTACTCATACGCCAATGTTTCATCAGGTGGAAGGCCTGCTGGTGGATGAAGGAGTCACCTTCGGCGACCTCAAGGGGATGCTCACCGCATTCGCCCGCCGGATCTTCGGCCAGGACACTGAAGTGCGTTTTCGTCCCAGTTTTTTCCCATTTACAGAGCCGAGCGCCGAGGTGGACATTCGTTGTGTGATTTGCGGCGGTTCGGGTTGCCGCACCTGCTCGAAGACCGGATGGCTCGAGATTCTGGGTTCCGGTATGGTGGATCCCGAGGTCTATGGGTTCGTGGATTACGACCCGGAACGTGTGTCCGGCTTCGCCTTTGGCATGGGTATCGAACGGATTGCCATGCTGAAGTACGGGATTGACGACATTCAGTTGTTTTTCCGAAACGATATGCGGTTTCTTAGACAGTTTTAGGCCACCGGCATAACCTGAGAACTCCCAAAGACTCCCCCTCGCCCCCACAGCTTCCCCGTCTGCGAAACCGGCCCCGGGAGGAGCGCGAACGGAGACCTTGACTTCATGAGACTGACCCTGAACTGGCTGAAGGATTATGTGGATACTGATCTCCCGCCCGAGGAGCTGGCCGACCTTTTGACAATGGCCGGACTGGAAGTAGAGACTGTCGAGCACTTGGGCGACGGCCTTGACGGTGTGGTGGCGGCACGTCTGGTTTCCGTGGAAAAACACCCCGAAGCAGACCGGCTCACCGTCTGCCGGGTTGATGCGGGCGGGGAAGAGGTTGATGTAGTGTGCGGGGCACCGAACGTGCGTGAAGGCATGATTACCGCCTATGCCCCGCCCGGTGTCCGCCTACCCGGGGGTCTGCGCGTAAAGAAGACCCGGATCCGCGGGCAGGCTTCCCATGGGATACTGCTGGCCGAAGATGAAATTGGATTGACCGACGATCACAGCGGAATAATGGAGCTTCCCGAAAACCAGGCGCCCGGCACCCCCATTAACAGGTGTCTGCCCCTGGAGGACTGGGCCTTTGAGATAGGCATAACACCCAACCGGCCTGACTGTACCAGTGTCATTGGAATTGCCCGCGAGGTTGCCGCCCTTACAGGAAAGAGGCTTCAAAGGCCCGAAGTCCCGACCGTCGACAATAACCGGTCCTCGATTCAGGACCACACAAGCGTCACCATAGAAGACCCTCTTGGTTGCCCGCGGTATTCCGCCGGGCTCGTGCGGGGAGTAAAAATCGGGCCTTCTCCGTTCTGGATGCGGTATCGCCTTCATTCGTCCGGGGTTCGCAGCATCAATAATGTTGTAGACGTTACCAACTTTGTAATGCTCGAGTGCGGGCAGCCGCTTCACGCCTTTGACTTTCAACGGCTTAGCGAGAATCGCATAGTGGTTCGCCGGGCCCAGGAGGGCGAGGTTTTCACAACCCTGGACGGCCAGGAGCGGACCTTGAGGGCACAGGACCTTATGATCTGCGATGGTGAAGGGTCTGTGGGCCTTGCGGGCGTCATGGGCGGGCTGAACTCCGAGATCGAGGACGAGACATCCGACGTGCTCGTGGAATCCGCCTGTTTCGACCCTCTGACCATTCGCCGCACCTCCAAGAGGCTGGGCTTACTGAGTGAGGCCTCCTATCGGTTCGAACGCGGGGTGGACATCGAGGGGACAGTGTGGGCCCTCAGCCGCACCATGCTGCTTCTGGCCGAAACGGCCGGTGCAGCCATAGAACCGGGCCTGATCGACCAATATCCCAGGCCTTGGGATCCACCTGTAATAGCGCTCAGGGTTGACAAGACCAATGCCTTTCTGGGTACGGCCCTCACCACCGACTCCATGGCCGGGTACCTGACCGCTCTGGAACTGCAGGTGCGCAGGGAAGACGAAGGACGGCTTCTGGTTACACCTCCTGCCTGCCGCGTGGACCTGGTTCGCGAGGTGGACCTGATGGAGGAAGTGGCCCGCATGGTCGGCTACGACAAAATTCCTGTCACCCTGCCGGCCGTCCGGCCCGTTGACGAGCCCGATCCTGCCGAGGTGTCCCTGGGGGAGCACATACGGGAGATCATGGCGGGTTTCGGTTTTAGTGAGATCATCACCTTCAGTTTCATTTCGGAGGAAAGCCTGGACGCCCTGGCCGCGCCTGAGAACAGCCCTCTTCGAAACACGGTGAAACTGCTCAAGCCTCTTACCCAGGACCAGGCGGTCATGCGAACCACACTCCTGCCCGGCCTGCTCCAGTTCGTCCGATCCAACATGGCCCACGGAGAACGCAATCTCAAGCTCTTCGAGTGGGGCAAGGTCTTTTTGCCCCGGGAAGGGAGTGAACTGCCTCAGGAGCGGCTTGAACTTGCTGCGGTCCTGACAGGCGAGTGGAACTCCCGGACACTCCATGGGCCTGCAAGGACTGTGGACTTCTACGACGTCAAGGGCGTACTGGAATCGCTGCTGGAATACCTCTTTGTAACAGATGTACATTTCGAGAGGGATGACCCGCCGCCTGGTTACCGGCAAGACAAGACCGCCCGGGTTCTTAGGAGAGGAACTCCCTTAGGGTGGGTGGGGGAAGCAGCCCCTGGTGCGGCCGAGCGCTTCGAGATCGGTCCGGAAAAGGCCTTTCTTATGGAACTGGACATCCAGGCGCTCCAAGACGCGATGCCCACAGGGAGGGCTTTCGAGGCCTATGCCCGGTTTCCAGCGGTCATGAGGGACCTTTGCTTGGTGGTGGACTCGAGCGTTGAGAGTGAGCGTGTCCGCGGCATCATTGCCGGGGAAAAGCTCGTAGAATCCGTGGACCTCTTTGACCTCTACCGGGGCGACCAGATCTCCCCGTCGGAGAAAGCCCTGACTTTCAGGGTCTGCTTCCGTTCCCCGGAGCGGACATTGAAGGGGCGAGAGATCAACGTCCTCCATGACAAGATCGTACGAAAGATCGAAGAGATGGTCGGGGGAAGACTCCGGGACCGCTGATCGTGCCTCCCTTATTCCCGACGACAAGAAGTATTTCCGGATTGGTGAGGTGAGCCGGATCGTCGGGGTGGAGCCCTATGTGCTCCGCTACTGGGAGAGCGAGTTTTCCCAGGTCCGACCTGCACGTGCTGATTCCAACCAGCGTACCTACCAGAAAAATGACTTGGAACTCCTTCTGGAGATCAAGCATCTGCTCTATGAGGAAAAGCTCACCATTGAGGGTGCCAGGAACCGCCTTCGGAGTCAGCGCCGCCCCGAAAAGACGCAGGGCTCCGAACCCTTTCTCGATCTGGACGAGCTTCGCCGTCACCTTAACGAGATCCTGCGTCTACTATCGTGATAATAATAAGTTAATAAGTTTAGATTGTAATTTGTTTTTGATAAGTTAACAGGTTAAGAGTTTCCCCCATTGTATGCTTGACTTTCCCCTTAGCATCTCATAAAAAGACCTCTATTTTATATCATCAAGTCTCATTGTGATATTATCCTGTCCTTTCGAAATCGCATGGCCTTGCCTCGGTCCGATTGACAGCAAGGACCTCGCCTGAGAGGTGCAGGACAAGTGAGCGGAGGCGTGGAACCCACGGTGTAGAATTCAGTATCAGGCGGATCCTCGCTGGAGAAGAGGGTGCTGTGGTAAGAGGCCTCCTGAGCACTAACAGGTTTCCAATTCAGAAATGAGGATTTTTTGTCAAGATCAAGGACCATTCCGCAGGATAGCGGAATGGGACGCCCGTCAGGGCGCCCGAAGGGCGAGGGCCATGGATGGCCCGAGTCAAATCAAGAGGTTGCGCGGAGGCGTACTGAAGTACGCCGCACAAACAACCTCGCAGATTGACGCCGAGATTGGCAAAAAAGACCATTTCTGGATGGAAACTAGATAAAGGAGTCCTGATCCTGTGCTTAAACTATTTTCAGCTTTAGTAGAGAGGACTTCATATTGTTTTTCCTTCGTTCCATTTGTTGCTATTAGTGGATGTTTTGCTACTTCATATGCATTTTTTATTTTCTACTTGTCTGTGGAGCAGTTCGCGCCTGAGACCATCAAGGCATTCGGCCTGACCACAGGAGGGATGCTGGTCCTCTTTACCCTGCTTCACGCCGTGGGGTTCGGTGTGTTAGAGCGGGCCGGGATTCGCGCGGGGCTGGAGCTGCCTAGACGCATCAACGAATCATATAGGCGGTTTCAGGACGGAACGCTTCTTGAGCCCGGCGCACTTGAGCTGCTCTTGAAACAACTCGCCGAGTTTCCGCGCTACCACATGACCGTAGCTGTAGCCGTCGCCATAGGGGTCACGATCCCTTCCCTGGGTGTCGAATTTGTATTCAGCGGCTCCCTGCGGCATCTGGCAAGCGGGATCGCCGGCGGCGTCATTGCAGGGGTCCTCTACTGCTACTTATGCTACGTGATTACGGAAACATTGAGTGCAGATCTCAGGAGCGCATGCCGAAGAGCACTGACCAGGCGAGGGGCAACTATTCCCCGCGTCTACGGCATGGGCCTGAGGGGCAAGATCGGCTTTGCAGTGGCCGTCGTCTTCTTCAGCATGGGAATGCTTATATACTTCCTCTGGTTCTGTAGGGCGTCACTGCTCCCGTCGGCAGGATTCCTCGTTATCACTTTCCTCACAGTTATGCTGCTGGTCTCCCTCTACCTTCGTTCGGTCAAGGCCGCATTCGATGAGATATTGCTGGCTGCCCGGAGCGCCGGCCGGGGAGGTGGAGGGCTTCTTCACCTAGGCAACAACGAGAAGGAACTTGTGGAGTTTGCGGTTGACTTCAACGGATCGATTCGTGAAATCATTGCTCTTAGAAGGGACCTGGAAGCGCAGGTGACCGCCAGGACACGTGACCTCGCTACAAAGGCACGTGAACTGGCGAAGGCGAACGAGCGGCTCAAAGAGCTGGACAGCATGAAGTCAAACTTTCTCTCGTCCGTGAGCCACGAGCTTCGAACGCCTCTGACCTCAATCCTGGGTTTTGCACGGCTCGTGAAGCGGGATTTCACACGGGCTGTTTCCCTTGGGATCCTCCTGGAGGGTAAGGACCGGGTCAAGGCTGAGAAGATAAAGGCCAATCTCAATATAATTGAACGAGAAGGGGAGCGCCTGACGCGCCTTGTCAATAATGTGATCGACTTGGCCCGCATTGAATCCGGACACATGGAATGGAATGACGAGATGCTCGATTTGGGCCTTTGTGTGGAGCAGGCGGCTCGCTTGATGGAAGGGGCTGTGGAGCGGCGGGCGGACGTGGAAATGATTGTCAAGGTGGAAGATCCCCTGCCGCCGGTACGAGCTGACCAGGACCGGATAATCCAGGTGATCGTGAACCTGCTTGGCAACGCATTCAAGTTCACCGCCAGGGGTAAGGTGCGAGTTACGGCCCGTGCAGGCGGTCAAAGAGAAGTGCATGTCTTGGTGGAAGATACGGGAGTCGGAATCGGTCCCGAAGACCTGGAAAGGGTTTTCGATCGCTTTCACCAGGGGGAGCCCGCGCCGGATCGGACCGCGGGGAACGGTCTGGGACTTCCCATATGCCGTGAAATCGCAGAGCATTACGGAGGTTGTATCAAGGCCCGATCAAGCCTTGGTTCGGGAAGTCGGTTCATGTTCTCGCTCCCGGCGGCGATACCCTACAGAAGGATGTAGGCAGCGCGATCGTCTTAGAGGGTTTTCAAGTTTAGGGATTGGAAAGGTCCCGGCGCCCCAAAGGCATTTCTGGGCGGGCAGTGGAGAAGGAGCCCGGGATGAAGATCCTGATTGTGGACGACGAGATCCACATACGTCCGCTTTTGGAGCAGACCCTGGAGGAACTGGGAGAAGGGCATGGCGTGAGGGTGCTTTCGGCCTCAAACGGGGAAGAGGGACTCGCCGCCATAGAAAAAGAAAGGCCATCGCTCGTTTTTCTTGATATCATGATGCCCGGCATGAACGGATACAGAGTGTGCCGTTCCGTCAAAGGGTGAGCGGACCTGGCCGAAACCCGCATGATCCTGCTTGCGGCCAAGGGACATGTCACGGACCGGGAGGAGGGTCGGAGGGTCTTGCCGGCGGAGCGGTGGACTACATGGCAAAGCCCTTTGACCCGGATCTGGTTATAGAGCGCGCCCGCGAGATCCTGGGTCTTTAAAGATCGGCGATCTATATGACCTCGAGCCTCAAAAGTAAGAAGCTTCTCCGGCTGGCTGTGATCCTTTGTGCCGGCATGGTGATGATTGTTATCTGTTTTTGGGGACTGCTGGGGAGTTTCTGGACCGAAGCGGACTTGCAGCTTATCGACCTCTTTTACCGCAGGGCCGTGAGCGATGGAAAAGGCCCGCCCGTGTCCCCGAAAATTCTTTTTGTCGCGGTGACAGACGCCTCATACGACTCATTCGGCACAAATACACTCGACCGGTCGGACCTGGCCCGCGTGAACACTGTTCTGGCCGACTTAGGCGTCGAGGCAGTCGGCTTTGACATCATTTTCGCGAGGCCGAGCAGGGAAAAGGCGGACCTGGCTTTTGCCGCTTCCCTGGAAAACCTTGGCACTGCCTATCTGCCGGCCGGTTTTGCTCTGTCCGATACACCGGCCCCCTTTCACTGGAAATCCGGACATGCCTACGAACGATACAGGAACGATGTCCTGTTTAAACCCATGGAGCAGGGTGAGGCCAGGCCTTTTTACGCCACTTACGCCCTGATGCAGATGGACGCCTTTTCCATCTCGGCCATGGGATCAGGGCACATCAGCGCCCGTAGCGATTCGGACGGGGTCTACCGTCACGCGCTAATGCTCATCAGGGTTGGAGAAGCAGGTTATGCCCCGGCCCTGAGCCTTTCAATGTTCCTCGACTATATGAGAGTCCCTTTTGATCGGATCGTGGTGGAGTGGGGCAATCGGATTGTGATTCCCGCGCTGGAAGGGAGCTTCCTTGAGCGGGACGTGGTGATTCCCATCGATTCCAGAGGTCGCGCATACGTGCCTTACCCAGCGCCGTGGGGCCAAGGATTCCCCGTAATCGAGGCCCATAGCCTGCTCGAGTATTACGAGAACCCGGGCCTTCGAGGCAACCTCCTGGAATACTTTGAAGGTAATCTTGTTATCCTCAGCGACGTATCAGTGGGGACCGCCGATCTGGGGCAGACCACCCTCGAGAGGGATGCCCCCCTGGCGTTGGTCCATGCGGCCCTGCTGAATGGTATGCTCAACAACACGTTTTACAGGAGCTGGGAGTTCAAACACGCCCTGCTGCTCGTGGCGGCCATGGGTATTATCATGGGAGGGGCCGCGGTCTTTAGGTCCTCTTGGGTACTTTATGTGACCGGGGCGGCCCTTGTTTCCATGCTCGTTGCTCTGACCTGGTTCGAGCTGGCCGGCTTCAGGCTCTTTCCGTTGGTCTCGGTCGCCGGGAGCGTGCTTGTGATCGGCTTCGGCATGGTCATAGGGATCGAATGGGGGGTCAGCAGGGAGAGGTCTTTTATAAAGAATGCGTTCTCAAAATACGTGCCCGAAAAAGTCGTACAACAACTCCTGGTGAAGCCGGAACTCCTGGCCCTCGGCGGAGAAGAGCGGGTGATGACAGCGCTCTTTTCCGACCTTGCCGGGTTCACGTCCATATCGGAGGGCATGAGCCCCACCGATCTCGTATATCTCTTAAATGAGTATCTCACCGAGATGACCCGGATCATTCTGGATGAGGGCGGCATCGTGGACAAGTTCGAGGGAGACGCTGTAATGGCCGAGTTCGGCGCGCCGCTTCCCCTGCCGGGCCATGCTGACTGCGCCGTGCGTGCGGGTCTCATGATGCAGCGAAGACTCAAGGAACTGCGTGTTGAGTGGCGCGAAAGGGGTCTGCCGGAGATGCGCTGCAGGGTGGGGATCAATACCGGCCCCATGGTGGTGGGAAACATGGGATCGGACCAGGTCTTTGATTACACCGTGATCGGTGATGCCGTTAACCTGGCTTCCCGCCTGGAGGGGGCGAACAAGCGTTATGGCACCTACCTGATGATATCTGAATTCACCTGCGAGGGACTCACTCCGGGGGCGTTTCGCACGCGGCTCCTGGACGTTATTCGTGTAAAGGGAAAGACCGAGGCCGTGCGGGTGTACGAGGTGCTGGAGGAGGCCTCCGAACCCTTGGAACCGGAACAGGAGGCTTATGTGAAGGCCTACAAAGAAGGCTTTGACGCCTACCTGGCCCGGGACTTCAATGCCGCCCGGAACAGTTTTGAAAAAGCCTTGACTATTCGGCCGGACGATCCGGCGTCTTTGGACCTTATCAAACGCATGGAAGGCCTGGACCCGGCGCGCCTTCCCGAGAAATGGGACGGGTCGATAGCGCTTACTTCAAAATAATCCTTCACAACGGAGCTATGGAAGATCTTGCTTTGAGGCGGGACTCAATAAGGGCTAGAAAGTGTCTTCTTCGAGGGTCTCCAGGCGCTCCGCCAGCATGGCGGCAGTTTCGGTCGCATCCTCCAGGCTGAGCCCAAGGTAGGCCAGTTCGTTTTCCGCCTCGCACCATGAATCGGAGTCTTCGGGCGGCTTGTTAAGCCGGTGGGCGATATAATCCGCGAGATTGAGGATATACGCCAGTTTGTTGTGCCCGGACATATGGGGCATGTGATGGAATCGAATGGCATTGGCAAGGATGATCGGGAGTTGCCACTTGATGCAGAGTTCACACCCGATGTCCGCATGGTCGAACCCGAGGGTGCCCATCTCCATGTCCACTGCGTCGACTCCGGAGACCGGGCCGGGCCGACGGGCGTCGCCTGCCTGTTGTACCAGATAGGAGTCAAGGATTATCTTGCCTGCATCGTGCATCAAACCGGCAAGGAACGCCTCGGATAACTCCCCCCATCGCGTTCGTCGGGCTAGAAGTTCCGCCAGGATGGCGACGGATAGTGAGTGACGCCACAGGACCCCGGCCTCCATGCCGTAGCCTGAGACGGCCTGCCCCAGCTTTTTGGACTGGCTCACCATTGTGATGATCTGGGTGACGATCCGCATCCCTAAAAGCGTGGTCGCCTGCCGGACAGAAGAGATGTTGCCGCTTCGGCGGAAGTAGGCCGAGTTGGCCACTTTGACGATCCTGCCGGCCACTGCGGGGTCCGTCTGAAGTACGGCGGCGAGTTGCTCGAAGCCGGCTCTCGGATCAGCGATGATGCGACGGGCCTTGATCAGCACGTGTGGCATCGGGTAAAGCCGCTTAAAATTCTCGATCACCTGCGCCTTGGGTATGTGCCCCTGCGGGCGTGCTGACATGTCGGCCTGATGGTCCTGAAAGGCCCCGGTTTCTCCAGATAAACCACCCAAGGAAGGCGGCTCCTGCGTGAATAGGATGATTTTGGACATGGCACCCTGTGGCCTGGCGTGGATTCCAGCCGAGTTAAAATTCTGTTTCGACGTTTTTCGGGGGGCGCGATTCTTTTATTCCTATCGGCAGTTTCCTCCTGAAACTTGAAAGTGGCTTGTATATGTCAGCAGTCGTCTCCGTTTCCAGGCGGTCGCCGTCTCCTGGCCTTTTCATCATGTGAAAGATAACCGGAGATCCCCAGATCCTCGTCATCGTATTCCGCATCCGGCATTGCAATGTCAAAGGAGGATTCAGTCTCCATCGCATCATTACCTTTTACTGTTTTTAACTTGTCCTTAAGCAGCCCTTCCTTTGTTATGAAGTTTGAAACCATAAAGTCTCTAAGAAGATGGATCACCCCGAGAATATTGCTCGGCTGCGCATCAAGAGGGCAGTAAGAGGCGTTTTCCTGGCACCAGAATCCGTTGTCAAGGATTTCCGCCTTAAGACAGTTCACATTGCCCATGGTATCGAGGCCTACGACCTCCCCTTCAGGGCACATGCCGAAAAGATCGTAGCATCCGGCCACCTTCTGTCTGAGTCTCGAGAGGGGTGGAAACTCATCCACGAGTACTACGCTCTCACACAATTCCTTGAATTTTTCGGTGTCCATCTCATACCCATGGCTAAAAGACGGCTGTTCTCATGCCGGCCTTTCCGGATCATCCGAGAGTTCACTGTGATATATGATCACATGGACCTCACCCGGCCCGTGTACTCCACGAACCAGGGTAAGCTCGATGTCGGCGGTCTTGCTGGTGCCTGTAATCAGTGTGACGGCGCTTCCCCTGTCCAGTGCGGCCCGTGGGTCCTGAGGCAGTTCATTCAGGAGTGCGGGCAGATGCGGAAGGATACGGCTTGCCGGAAGCAGGGCAATGTGTACCGGGGGAAGCAGCGATGCAGAGCGGCTTTTTTTGGGGGATGAGAGCAGAACCAGGCTTCCGGTGTCCGCCAACCCGAAGTCGGCGCCGGTAATGCCGGCGTCTGCCAGGGCGGCCGAATTCCCTAAAGCCGCCCGCCCAGGCGCTTCTCCCTGATGGCCGGAGGCCGGAGTCAAGTTCCGAATGCCAAGCCCGTCAAGGGCGGCAGGGATGCCGGCATGTTCCATGACGGCGTCGCTCCAGGCGAACACGGTTTTCGCTCTCAGGCCTTTCAAAATGATCCCCAGAGTACGGCCTGCTTCGGGCGGGCCCGAGGCCTCGTGGACCTTAACGTCCTGCGCCTCGGCCTCTTTTCGAAACATCCGCACCATTTCTTTTGTAGCCGGTGCTAAGGGGGAAGTAAAGCCCTCGTAAACAGGGGGCGTTGAGGGCGGCCTTGAGGCCTTATTGAGCGCACCTCGAATGCGGGACAGTATCAGTTCCCTGTCACTCACCCTTGCCCCCTTTTTCTGTTTTGGCCATGGCAGAGACCATGTGACGAAAAGGTGTTTCGGCCGGCGGCGGGAAGGGGGAAGCGGTAAGCCGGGGCTCAAAAATCGGACGGAGCCGGCGAGCTGTGCGGCCGGTTATCTCGTATAGGCGCCGGTCCCTGAGGATCGTTCCGGCCAGGCGGAAGAGGCCCCGCTCGATCCGGGGTGCAGGTCCCCATGCGGGGTCCTCGGCGTAGCGCCTCCTCAAGCCCGTCAGGATGCGGGGAATATCGATTTTCACCGGACAGACCTCGGCACAGGCCCCGCAAAGAGTGGTTGCATAGGGAAGGGTGGAAGCGGACCGCCGATCCTGAATGAGCTGGGGCGTGAGCACCGAGCCGATGGGTCCGGAATAGACCCAGCCGTAGGCGTGCCCCCCGGCCTTAAGGTATACGGGGCAGGTGTTCAGGCATGCGCCGCAACGAATGCAGCGGAGGCTCTCCCGGAACTCCTCGTCCGCCAGTATATTGGTGCGGCCGTTATCCAGAAGGACCAGGTGAAACTCGTCCGCGCCGTCCGGTTCCCCGGCACGCCGCGGACCCATCAGCAGGGAGACGTAGGTGGAAAGCTTTTGGCCGGTGGCGCTTCGGGGAAGGAGCTGCATGAGAACGGACAGGTCTTCCCAGGTCGGCACCACCTTTTCTATTCCGGTGATCGCCACGTGAAGGCGGGGAAGGGTGGTGCTCAAACGTATGTTGCCTTCGTTCTCAAAGAGGACCACGGCACCGGTTGAGGCCACCACGAAGTTGGCGCCGGTGATGCCCATGTCCGCCCTCAGGAACCGCTTCCGTAGGGTCTCCCGGGCGAATCGAGCAATGTCTTCGGGGTCGTCCATGTGAGGGGCCCCCAGTTTATCACGGAACAGCTCCGCAATCTGGTTCCGTGTCTTGTGGATCGCCGGTCCCACGATATGGGAGGGAGCCTCATGGGCCAATTGGATGATGTATTCGCCCAGGTCGGTCTCCACCACGTCCAGGCCCATGGCCTCCAGTTCATCGTTGAGGCCGATCTCTTCGCTCACCATGGACTTGCCCTTGACCACGGTGTGAACGCCCCTTGATACTGCCAGCTCCTCCACCAGCTTGCGCGCGGATGCCGCATCCTCGGCCCAGTGCACGGTTCCCCCGAGGCGGGTTACGTTCTCCTCTAAACGTTCCAGGTATGTGTCCAGATGATCCAGCGCGTGGTCACGAATGCGGCGTGCCTGCTCCCGGAGTTCCTCCGCGCCCGGGAGTTCTTGAAACGCGGCATCCCGCATGGCCCGCAGCCGTTCATCAATGCCGCGCAAGGCCTCCTGAAGGTGTGGGTCTTCAAGGGCCTTTCGGCTGAGACTATCGAAGCGCCCGGGGCAAGGTTTCATGGGCAGATCATCCGCCGTCCAGGATCTCGGTAAGGTGTAAGGTTCGAATGGGCGCGCCCATGCGCCGGGCCTGTCGCTCCAGATGGAGCAGGCAGCTGATTTCGCACCCTGTCACAATGGAGGCGCCGGCGGCCAGTGCGTTTTCGATCTTGTCGCGTGCAATGGCCTCGGCGATTCGTGGATATTTGGCGCTGAATATGCCCCCGAAGCCGCAGCACTCGTCCGAGCGGGCCATCTCCCGAAAGTCCAGATCGGTTACACGGGAGAGGAGGGCCCGTGGTTCTTGAAAGACCCCCAGGCCCCGCCGCACCTGGCAGGAATCATGAAGAGTGACCTTGCCGTTAAAGGACGCACCCAGGTCCGTAACCCCCAATACCCGTACCAGGAACTCGGAGAACTCGTAGATTCGAGCCGCCAGGTGGCGGGAGCGCCTTAAAAGGTGCGGTTCGTTCGGGAAAAGCTCCTCGTAGTGGCGGCGAATCATGAGCACACATGATCCGGAGGGCGAGACAACCGGCCTTCCGTCCCGGTAGTTCTGCAGGGTCTTCCGGGCGAGCATCCGGGCCTCCTTAATTCTGCCTGACTTGTAGAAGGGCTGGCCGCAGCAGATCTGTTCAGGCGTGTAGTCCACACGAATTCCCAGGGACCGTAGTATTCTTTGCGCCCCCAGGCCGGCTTGAGGCCGGAACTGGTCCACCAGGCAGGGAATGAAGAGGTGCACGCGCATGGTTCAAGATAGCGGGTATGGGAGTTGCTTTCAACTCTTCCTTTGCCTGAAACCGTATTTTTAATTGACAGGGAGGGGTTTATGATCGTAAATTTTTTGGGTATTAAAGCGAACCCATCCTTGACAGCGGCAATCTCCCCACGGGATGGGCTGTCCCCATTAACCTTCCTGGCAGGACCTTGCTTCCGATCCCTTTGTCCCGGCTCAACCGGGAACATCGGAGGTGTTTCATCCGGCAAACTTTTTCAAGGGAGGGCAACTATGGCTGATTCAGGAACAAAGAAAATGAGACGTGCTCACATCTTCGGGGTGTTTGTGACCCTGGCGGGTTTTCTGGCCGTTTCGCTTTCGGCGATGCCCCTTCAGGAGGCCGAGGCACGGGACATCAAGGTGGGCATCATCGATTGTTACAGCGGTCCGCCCTCCGTTTATGCAAACGACGCACTCAACGGGTTCAAGCTCGCCCTGGAGGAGATCAACAACGAAGGCGTCCTTGGAGGTAAGATCACCTGGACCAACCGTGACACCAAGTTCAAAGTCGACATCGCACTTAATATGGCCAAGGAGCTTGTCATGCGGGAAAATGTGGATCTCCTCGTGGGGACCATAAACTCGGGTGCGGCCATGGCTGTCTCTACGTCAGTCGCCCAGAAGGAGAAGATACCTTTTTTCGTCTGGATCTCGAAGAGCGATCGGATCACCGGCGAGAAAGGACACAGGTACGTTTTTTCGACCGGTGAGAACTCGGCCATGGCGGGCAAGGTCGGCGGCGTAGCCCTTTCCAGGAAACCCTACGTCAAGTACTGGATCGCAGGTGACGACTACGAGTATGGACACTCCCTGGCGGATGCGGCCTGGCGAAACCTCAAGGAGAGAAAACCCGAGGTGGAGATGATCGGGAAGTCATGGTGGAAGCCCGGCGAACCGGATCTCTCCCCGTACATCACCTCGATCATGTCCGCCAAACCGGATGCGGTGATTTTCTGTACCGGCGGACCCAGCATGACAAACGTCTTGAAGTCCATCAAGGCCACGGGCATGGCGGAGAAATTTCCTATCTATATCCATACGGCAACAGACCACGCTGTTCTGAAACCCTTGGGGGAACAGGCCCCGGAAGGGGTCATGGGTACCATGGACTATCACTTCTACTATCCGGAGACGCCGGAACACAAGGCGTTTGTTGATAAGTTTCGAGAGACTTACGGCGAGCCCCCGGGCTTTCCAGCGTTCCACGGCTATATCACCGCACACTTCATAGCCAAGGCCTACCGAAAAGCCGGAAAGTTAGACACGGAGAAGTTCATTGACGCCATCGAGGGAATGACCATCGAAAGCCCGGTGGGCCGGCTCGAAATGAGGGCGTGCGATCATCAGGTCAAGCTTCCCATGTACCTGGGCGTCACCAAGATCTCCCCCGAATACGGTGTGGCCGTAAGCACGGATATCCAGACCTTGACAGACGACGAGGTCATGCCCACATGTGAGGAGATCCGGAAGGCGCGCGAAAAGTAGCCGCCTGAATTCATCAGGCCGTTCAGGAACGGCGGTCCGCCGCCGTTCCCTCCTTCTTCCCAAAGCGGCAACGCCATGGAAGCAGGATAGAATATCATGCTGTCGTCCCTGGGCGTTCATCTCTTGGTAGGCCTCAGCAGAGCCATGATTCTCTTCATTGTGAGCTCGGGGCTCAGCTTTGTACTGGGGGTGCTCCGAGTGCCGAACGTGGCGCACGGATCCCTTTACATGATCGGGGCCTTTTCCGCCTTCACCCTTAACCAGGTTTTCGGGGGCGGTGCGGCCGCTTTCTGGCTGGCCCTGTTGTTGAGCCCGTTTGTCGTTGCGGGGGTGGCTCTGGTTGCGGAGCGGGGACTGTTCTGCCATTTGTACCAGCGCGAGCACCTCATGCTCCTCCTGTTCACATTCGCCCTCATGCTCATTTTAGGCGACCTGGTCAAGATTATCTGGGGGTCCGACTACCGCTCCATCACCTCTCCTGAGCTACTGGCTGGGTCGCTGCCGATTCTGGGATCCTCCTTCCCGAAATACAACCTGTTCCTGTTGATCGTGGGGCCTGTCGTCGCGGTGGCCCTTTGGCTCTTCACGAACAAGACGAAGATCGGCAAGGTCGCCAGGGCCGCAGCCGTGGATCGTGAAATGGTGGACGCAATCGGGATAAACGTGAGCTGGGTATTCGCTTTCGCTTTCACGCTGGGCTGCTTTCTGGGAGGACTCGGCGGGGCACTGGTGGCGCCGACCATCAGCGTCTCGCTGGGCATGGATCATGACATAATCATCGAGGCGTTTCTCATTGTCACCATCGGTGGTCTAGGCAACATGTGGGGGGCCCTTATCGGTTCCCTTATATTCGGTGTGACCCACTCCATCGGCGTGCTCTTATGGCCGCAATTCGCCATCGTGTTCCCATACCTGGCCGTGGTGATCGTTCTCGTCTGGCGGCCCACCGGCATGCTCAAGTCGGTCTGGTAGGCCGACGCCGGTCTGACTGGGAGTATCAGCTTTGCAGAGAGGCCCGTTCAACTGGAAGACTGTCTGGCCTTACGTTGCGGTCTTTGCGGCGCTGCTGTTCATGCCCTTGGCCCTGTCCAGATTCTACGTCTACATCACGGCCGTAATTATGGTGACCGCCCTTCTGGCCATGAGCCTAAACATGGTGGTGGGACACGGCGGGATGTACCAGTTTCATCATGCGGCGTTTTACGGCGTGGGCGCATACACATTTGCCCTGGTTCTGACCAGGACACAACTGCCCGCGTGGGTGGGGTTCGTTCTCGCCCCTTTTGCGGCGGCGTTTACAGGGCTCATCATCGGCTGGTTCTGCGTACGCCTCAACAAGCTCTACTTCGGAATGCTTCAGATCTCGCTGGGATCGCTCATCTGGGCTATTGCATTTCGCTGGTACAGTTTGACAGGAGGGGATGACGGAATTCACGGGATCCCGATCCCGGATGCAATCAGCACCATTTCCAGCAGCTACTACTTCATCCTGTTCGTTCTGGGCGCCTGCATCATTGTAATGTACATGATATACCGATCGCCTTTTGGGAAGACACTCCAGGCGATCCGGGACAACCCCGAGCGTTGTGAAACCGTGGGGATCCATGTCCGGGGACACCAGCTCTTTGGTATCGTTATCGCCACCTTTTTCGCAGGGATCGCCGGCGTGCTCTTCGTAGTGGTGGAGGGTTCGGTATTCCCGGACCTTCTCTTCTGGGTCCTGTCCCTGGAGGTCTTTATCATGTGCCTTCTGGGTGGCTGGTTCACTTTTGCAGGGCCTGTTCTGGGCGCCGCCATCACCGTGGGCCTAAGGACCTTTGTGGGGACCTATACGGAGTACTGGACGCTTATATTGGGCGTGATCCTGATCCTGTTGATCTTCTTCCTCCCTGAAGGCGTCATGGGGTTCATCATCGATAAGACCAGGGGTCGTGAAGGGGCCGGGGGGTTAACGGATGCTAAGGGCCGAATCCATCAATAAATCATTCGACGGCTTTCTGGCGGTCAACGAAGCGAACCTGACGGTGGAACGGGGGGAGATCGTCGCGGTGATCGGCCCGAACGGGGCCGGCAAAACGACCCTGTTCAAGCTCATAACCGGCCACCTGCGGCCCGATGACGGGCGGATTATTTTCAAGGACGAGGATATTTCAGGGCTTCCTCCGTATGAGGTGTGCAAGAAGGGGATCAGCCTTTCCTTTCAGGTAGTAAACGTCTTCAGCCGCATGACGGTTTTTGACAATGTTCAGGTGGCAGTCCTCAGTCACCAGAACAAGACCCGCAAGCTCTTCTCTTCGGCCGGGAAGCACGGGATCGAAGAGACCGAGGAGATACTTGGAAACTTAGGATTGGCGGACAAGGCTGGACGGGTAAGCGGATCCCTTTCCCATGGAGACCAGAAGGTGCTCGAGATGGCTGTCGCCCTCGGAAACCGTCCGGAGCTTCTCATCCTTGACGAACCTACGGCGGGCATGTCGCCGGAGGAGACTTCGGAGACGATTGACCTCATTCGCAGGCTGAACTCCGATTTGGGACTTACAATTCTCTTCTGCGAGCACGACATGGAGCTTGTCTTCTCCATCGCCCACAGGATAATGGTTATGGCGCACGGCCGCTCTATTATTCAGGCTGCACCTGCCGAGGTGCGGGACAACGAAGAAGTCCAGTCGGCTTACCTGGGAGGGACATAGGCATGCTCGAGCTGGAGGGCATCCATACTTATTACGGGATCAGCCACATCCTGTTCGGGGTGTCCCTGGAGGTGCCGGCCGGGGAGATAGTCTGCCTTCTGGGGAGAAACGGCGCCGGCAAGAGCACGACCATGAAGAGCGTCATGGGGCTCGTGCCACCAAAGAGCGGCGCGATCCGATTCAAGGGAACCGGGATCGCCGGCCTTAAACCCTATCAGATAGCCCGGCTTGGCATTGGTTACGTCCCCGACAACCGCAGGGTCTTCGCGGACCTCAGCGTTGACGAGAACCTCGAGATCTCGGAGCGGTCCCGGGGAAAGAGTGACGAGTGGACGCGTGACCGGGTTTATGAGTTCTTCCCGGCGCTGGGGCACATCATGGACCGAAAGGCCGGTTTTCTGAGCGGAGGTGAGCAGCAGATGCTCACCATCGCCAGGGCCCTGATGACGAATCCCGAGTTCCTGCTCCTCGATGAGCCTACGGAAGGGCTTGCTCCCATGATAGTTCGCCTGCTCGAGGAGCATATCGCCGTTCTTAGAGACCGCGGGCTAACGGTCCTGCTGGCCGAGCAGAACCTGAAGGTGGCCCTGCAGCTCAGTGACAGCGGATACGTCATTGACAACGGGACGATTCGATTTCACGGAACCATCCAGGACTTGAAGGAAAACGAGGAGGTCCGGAAAAAGTATTTGATGGTGTAGGTGAAGGTGGAGGTGAGAGCGAGGGTGTAGGTGGAGGAGGTCGATTTGCCGCACTATTGTATCTCGGATCTTGATCCCCTGTCTCCGGCGGAAGGAGTCAGTATTCGGGTTATTCACGGAGACAGGATGACCATGGCCTTTTTTCGAGTGGAGGCCGGGTCGAAGGTGCCTGAGCACTCCCATCCCCACGAGCAGATTGGAACGGTTATCCGTGGCGTGATCGATATGGCCGTGGGGGACGAAACCTTCACGGTGCGTGCAGGAGAGGCCTACCATGTCCCGGGCGGAGTGGCTCACTCAGGTCTCTGCCACGAGTACACGGAACTCGTGGAAGTGTTTTGCCCGCCCCGCGACGATCTTCGCTAGTTTCCATCCAGAAACGCTTTTCGGGCACTGGCAAGTTTCCATCCCGGACCGTATACCCAAGGATACAAACCCGCCCGTACCTGCTGTCAGCCCTTGAGGAAGGTGTCTTGAAGCTGGGTCACGCTTTCTTCCTCGGCCATCCTCTTTAGTCTGGATTTGTCTCTGTTGATTGTATCGTTCAGGTCCGGGTAATACAGTTTTTTTTCTGAAGCGGCGTGCAGGGCGTCATGCCACTTATAAAAGCACCCCACGTTGTTGAGGGTGTGATCTGCGTGCTTGGCTCCGCCTTTTTCCGCAATCTCACGGATTCCCTTGACCGTATTTTTGTCCTCGGGCAGATAAAGGGGAATGACGAAGTCGTGTCTGGTCTGCAGCCAGATCCTTCGTGCGGCCCGTTCCCGTTTACAGTCCTCTATGAATTTTTCGAGGCTGAAAAAATTCAGACTGCCTAACGCCCCCATGGCATGGCGGAGGATGTGAACGCCATACTCCCGCAAAGTGTTTCTCGACAGCTCGGATTCCTCCACAGCGGCGGGGATGTCATTGATGATGCTGGTGCTGCCGCCGGATTGGGCCGAGGGAAAGCCTGTAACCCATAGATTGAGCCGGGCCATGGCTGAGTTGATGATCGGCTGGGCGGGATCACTGTAGCAGAGATCCCCTTCGACGCCGAGGACATCCGGAATACCGCCGTGCACGCACACAACTCCCGGGTTGACGGTCTGAGCCAGGACCATCATGAACAGGACCTGAGCGTGGATCTGCGTGAGCAGGGCCTCAGGGCTGATGGGACCGGTGGATCCGGCAATCGTGAGGTCGAGCAGAAGGAGGTTGTTCCCGGCCCTTGCGCTTCGAAGAAAAGGCTTGACCATGGTGGGCATGAAGGTCAGCGATGTGATCAGGCTGGTGCCGTCCAACCAATCGTCCCTGTACCGGAAATATTCCGCCTCGCTGTCTGACATGTTTCGAGTGTGGGTCATCTTCAGGTCCGGAAATCCGGTTTCCATGAGCCGGGCGCTTTCGAAATCCGAGATGGATTTGTCCGTGGCAACTGGTACGCTGAAGATTCCCAGGCTGTCGGAGTAATCGGACGCCGTTTCGACGATTTTTTCGAATTCCCCGCGGCTGGCCGGCTGAAGATCATCTCTGCCCGGTCGGAGCAGGAACGGAGGGGTAGCGCCGGTCCCGAACGCGTTTTCCCCCGGATCTTCGGCCATTTCAGTCGGGACGGTGTCCAGGCAGGACTCGAGGTAATCTTCACGAAGTGGAATGAACAGGGCGCTTTCCTTGTCCATGTCTATGGCATCGGCGTCCATCAATATTTGCATCAGTTCCGCGCTCGCTGAAATGTCGATGCCGATTTCCGTCAGGATCCGTTTCGCATTCCGGTCGATCCTTCTGTAAATCCGCTTTTCGTTGGACAGCACGTCCATATCCTCGATTCTTTCCCGGGCAATATCCGCTTCCGGGCTGTTTGGATGCAGCAAAGCTACTTTTCGGTAATACTGCTTGGCACTCTGAAACTCGTAGCGCTTTTCAGCTTCCACTGCGTCATCAAACAACTTGAGGATCTTTTTTGCTCGCTTTCTCATTGATTCGATCTCCAGCACTGTGAATAATCGGCCGGAAACAAAGACAGCCGGGGAAAAACGGACGAAGAGGCTGTCAACGAATACGGTGCCTGATTGTCAAACCCGTGTCAAAAAATTTCATAAACACCCTCTTTAAAAAAAGGGAGGTGTCTCGATCGGAAGCAAGGCAAGGCGAATCCCCCGGCTGTCCATAATAAGTGTATCCTGAATGCAGAGGGCGCGGCCTTTAAGGGTCCTCGTCCGGCTTTCCAGAACAATGCACGCTCCTCCCTTCCTCAATTTTCCCGTGACCGTGGTCTGTTCGACAGGCTCCCGCAGCTCCAGACCTATTCCCTGGAGCGCCTGGTTACATCCCATGGCCGGGTCGCCGTACTTCGTCCTTTTGGCGGTGCCACAAGCAGCCGCGGCCAGTTCCTCGAGTGAGGTACAGCCGGCCGCCTTTGACAGGATCGATTCGTGAAAGGCTTCGAGTGAGTCAGCAGCGCGACGGTCAGAACCGGGTCCGGACTCACGGCCGTATATGCGGGCCGTCGCAGCGTGGTATCCGTTGACAACCGACCGGAACCCAACCGTGAAAGGACCCTTGTCCGGCACAACGCCCCGGTCGTCCGCAAGCCATCCGGAGCGGTCGTCCTCAGAAGGTAGACGCACTCGAATGCCGCCTCCATGGCCGTGGCGTCTGGCAAAGGCCTCGGAGAGACCTGCAATACGGGTCTCGGTCGTGCCGGGGCGAATGCAGGCTTCCAGGTGTTGAAGTGTCATTTCACAAAGGCGGGATGAATGGGAAATTCGTTCGATTTCCCAGGGGGACTTGATTGAGCGGAGACCAAGAACCATGTCGGTGACGTCGACATGTGCATGCGATCGGAACAGCCCGCGAAAAAAATTGAACTCCCTGACCGGAAGGGCGTCCCAGGCCGTTCCCAGAACCCTTGGGATGGGATGGCCGTGTTCGACAACAAGCCTTGGAATATCGCGGATCGAATCCAGGCTTGTCAGCAAGGGAAGGGGTGAATCAAGGGCGGCCCGTGGCAGGTGTTTCCTGACCAGCAAAATCGGGCCGTCTTTTTGAGGGACGTACAGGTAGGCGTTCTGGGCACACCCTGAAAAGTACAGCAGGTCGATTCGCTGGGTAATGAGGACGCCGTGGATTCCGCGTGAGACCATTTCCCGCTGAAGCCCGCAAATACGCCTTTGTATCTCTCCCGGAGGCGGACGGTGCGATTCGTGCATGAAAGGGGTGCCTTCCTTATTGATCAAATAGGCCTTCCGGGCGGCCGCCGAAGCGGCCGATTTTATAGAGAGTGCATTTGGAGTTTCATACGAGGATTTTTTGTCAAGGTCAAGAAAATCAAGAGGCCCTTGATGGTTTACTGGAAAAAACGCACAATCGATCCCGCAGATTCACGCCGAGATTGGCAAAAAAGACCATTTCCGGAAGGAAACTAATTGACTCGGTCGCGGCTTTCTCCTATAAAAGCACACAGGAACAGGTGTCATCAGCTTTCAGGCCCTTGAGGGGGCTTTTTTCATTTCGACATTTTTGTCTTTGCATGCTTTGCGGGAAAAGCGGCTTAATGTAGTCTTTAAGAAAACAACTCCCTAAGCGGAATGAAGTATCATTGAGGAGGAACAAACAGTATGGCAAGACATAAGAAGAAGGAGCGTACGCGGGAGATCGAGAGAAGGCGGCGCCGGAGGAAGAAGCGGCTGAAACAGAGGGCCCGCGAGGAAGGGGGCCGGCGCGGCACCCTTTGAAAGCGTGTTTAAAAGCCCTTTTTCGTCTGAAGGCCTGCACGTGTGGATATCACTTCCCGATGGCTCCCTTCTTTACTGTCCGGGAAGGAAAAAAAGAAAGGAGGAACAATCCATGGCATCCAACTCCAAAAAAACCGAAGCGATTCGGGCCCGGAGAGCCAAGCCCAACCGCGGCAATCTCAAGAAGAACGAGAAGCGGATTGATCGTAACCGCGAGATCCTTCGGGGATTTGCCTCAAAGGATTCAGCCTGATACCGGTCTCCCGTACACCCGCATCCATCCTTAATATCAGCGCCTGTCTTTATCCGCCTTGTCACCCGCCGCGCAAGCATCTGCGCGGCGGGTAAGAACAGCGGCTTGCCCGTGGGTCTTCATATCCGGTGCGTGTGCCGTCTTATCTGTCAGGTCCAGCTCCGCTGGAATCCTTCGGCTTGATTATGTAGAGCGCAACTACCGACCCCACCAGGACCAATAGGGCCAGGAGCTGCGTCATGCTCATCTCGGTCCCCGGAACCAGTCCCCGGTAATCCCCGCGAAACCTCTCTTCCACGAGCCGGAGCGTACTGTGAAGGATCATGTACCAGATGAAGACCTGCCCCTGAAACGCCCGCCTTTTCCGAAGGACCATGAGGACAACGAAGAGAGCAATCCCGCCGACGGCGGCGTAGGCCTGAGTGGGGTGAAGGGGTACGTGAAGGGGGGCAAGAGAGTTGGGGTGGGTGAAAACCACGGCCCAGGGTGCGTCCAAAGGTTGTCCGTAGCAGCAGCCGGCGAAGAAACACCCCATACGGCCTATGCCCTGCCCGAGGGCGAGGCCTGGGGCAAAGAGGTCGGCTGTGGACAGAACCGGCATCCGGCGCCGTCTCAAGTACCAGATCAAAGCCAGGGCCGCCACGACGAGGCCGCCTGAAAAGACAAGCCCCCCCTGCCACAACTTGAACACATCCAGGGGCTGCCGGCGATAGTATTCCAGGTTCAGGAGTACATAAAAGAGCCTGGAACCGATGATCGCCCAGACGATTGCCATAAAAGCTATGTCCATGACCCGCTGAGGAGGGACACCCTCCTTCCTGCCGAGCCAGGTGGTCAATATAATGGCTGACGCAAACCCCAGGGCCACGAACAGGCCGTAGGTATGAATAGTCAAGGGTCCGATGGATACTAGATCAGGATACATGCTTTGCCCGGGGAAAAAGGTCCGGATCAATCACCCGCCCTGGCGTTCTTTACCGTTTCCGTGCCGCAGAAGCAAAAAGGCCAGCCAGATGCTTCCGACGCTTACGGCGCTGTCCGCCACGTTGAAGGCGGGCCAGTGAAAAGAGCCTATGTAGAGGTCCAGAAAATCGACGACTTCCCTAAGTCGAATTCTATCTATGAGGTTTCCGATGGCGCCCCCTATTACGAGGGAGAGGGCAAACCCGGCACTTCCGTGGGCACCGGAGATCTTTCGAAACCAGAGCAGCAGAAACATCACCACTAAAAGGGTGGCCCCGATCAGCAGGTAATAGCTCAGGTCCCCGCCGGGGCGGTTCAGGATACCGAAGGCGACCCCTCTGTTTCTGACGTGGACCAGATTGAAGAAGCCCGGAATCACCGAAATGGTCTCGTGAACCCGCATGGTCCGCAACACGGCCAGCTTGCTTATCTGGTCCAGTATCACCACGGCCAGCGAGGTCATGGCGAATAGTACGTTCCTTTTCATTAGTCCCCGCCCGTCCCCATATCCCGAAGGGCGTCGGAGCATCGCCGACAGATGTTGGGGTGATTCTCGTCTTCTCCTATTGTTGAATCGTGAACCCAACAGCGTTCACACTTGGGTTCGGTGGTCTGGTCCACCAGCACACGCAATCCTTCCTCCTCCTCACAGGCAAGTTCTTCATCCAACTGCTCAAGCGGTACCAAGCGTGCGGAACTCACGATAAAGACGCTTCGGAGCTGATCCTCGAAAGGAGACAAGGCCGCTTTCAGCTCGGCGGAAACACCCAGAGTCACAATGCTGTCCAGGGAGTGTCCGATCCGTTTCTCCTTTCTCGCCAGCTCGAGGGCGCGAGTGACCTCGCGACGCACCCGGGTCACCACGTCCCAGCGCTCGGCCAGGCCTGGATCCACATATTCCTCCTTTACCGGGAAGAAGAGGTCGGCGTGTACGCTGGGCCCACGGCCCGAGGCAGGCATGTACGGCCATACCTCGTCGGACGTAAAGGAGAGGATCGGGGCCATGAGGCGCACCAGCGTTTCCAGGATCTCATACATTGCGGTCTGTGCTGATCGGCGAAGCCTGGAGCTCGAAGGCGAGGCATAGAGGCGGTCCTTGAGAATGTCCAGATAGAAAGAGGAAAGATCCAGGACGCAGAAGTTGTGAAGACCGTGGTAGACCACGTGAAACTCATATTCATCGTATGCCTTGAGGAGCCTGCGGGAGGTTTCCTGAAGGCGATGGAGGGCCCAGCGGTCAAGTTCCTCCATCTCCCCGTACGGTACCCGGTCGGTTGACGGGTCAAAGTCGTACAGATTGCCCAGAAGATATCGGCACGTGTTCCGAATGCGGCGATAAGCGTCGGTGAGCCGTTCCAGGATCTCGCCGGAGAGTCGAATGTTGTCGCGGTAATCCTCGGCCGACACCCAGAGGCGGATGATTTCAGCACCGTACTTTAGGGCGAGCTCTTTTGGGGAGATAACATTGCCGGAGGACTTGTGCATGGCCTTGCCGGTCCCGTCGACTACGAACCCGTGTGTGAGGACGCCTCGGTACGGGGCTTCCCCCCGGGTACCCACGGAACACAGGAGTGAACTGTGAAACCAGCCCCGATGCTGGTCGCTCCCCTCCAGATACAGGTCAGAAGGGCTGTCAAGGTAGTCACGCGCTTCCATCACGGCGGCGTAGCTCACACCCGAGTCGAACCAGACGTCCAGGATGTCGGTCTCCTTTGAAAACCGTTTCCCGGCGCAGGACGGGCAGGCCGTTCCCGGGGGTATGAGGGCCTCCACCGGTTCTGAAAACCAGACGTCGGCGCCTGATTTCTCCACCATCCCGGCCACATGATCTATAATTTCCTGGGAGATCACGATCCCGCCGCAGTCCTCGCAGTAGAAAAGTGTCAGGGGCACGCCCCAGGCGCGTTGCCTGGAAATGCACCAGTCCGGCCGGTTCGCGATCATGTTGTAGATTCTGTCCTCGCCCCAGGACGGAATCCATTGCACCTTCCGGATGGCTTCAAGGGCTTTCTCACGAAGTTCGTTCCTGGACATGCTGATGAACCACTGCTCTGTTGAGCGGAAGATCACCGGCTTCTTGCAGCGCCAGCAATGGGGATAGTCGTGGGTGATCCCTTCTTCCTTCAGGAGGGCGCCCGCTTCCTTGAGCCTGCGGTTGACCTCCGGGTTGGCGTCGAAGACGTTCATGCCGGTGAATGGAGCCGCTTCTTCCGTAAAGCAGCCGCCGTCGTCCAGCGGGGAGTATATGTCCAGTCCGTACTTGAGTCCGGTCTCGTAGTCCTCGCGCCCGTGACCGGGTGCCGTGTGCACACACCCGGTCCCCGCCTCCAGGGTGACATAGGGGGCCAGGACCACAATTGACTCGCGATCGTACAGGGGATGGCGGGCCTTCATGTTCTCGAGGTCAGGGGCCCGGAGTTCCTCCAGGACCTTATAAGATGTGATGCCGAACGTGTCCATGCAGAAAGACGCCAGGCCCTCTGCCAGGATAAGGACCTCATCCCCCCCGATGTCAACGGCCACGTAGCCGAAATCCGGGTGCAGTGCGATGGCCAGATTGGCAGGGATGGTCCAGGGCGTAGTGGTCCAGATCACAAATGAGACCGTCTTGCCGCCCAGGGAAGGGTACTTTTCCGAAAGGTCCGACACAGCCGGGAACTTGACAAAGATGGAAGGCGAATGGTGGGGGCCGTATTCCACCTCGGCCTCGGCCAGGGCAGTGCGGCAGGAGGTGCACCAGTAGATCGGTTTCTTGCTTCGAATGAGACCGTTGTTCATTGCAAACTTACCGAACTCTCTGACGATAGCGGCCTCGTAACGGAAGTTCATGGTCAGATATGGGTTTTCCCATTCACCTGTCACGCCGAGGCGCTTGAACTCATTTCTCTGAATGTCGATGAATTTTTCAGCGTACTCCCGGCAAAACCTCCTGATCTCCACCTGGGTCATCCCGGCCTTTTTCGGGCCCAGCTCCGTATCCACCTTGTGCTCGATGGGAAGTCCGTGGCAGTCCCAGCCGGGAACATAAGGCGCGTCGTACCCCGCCATCTGTCGTGACTTGATAATGATATCCTTGAGGACCTTGTTGAAGGCGGTTCCCATGTGGATGTGTCCGTTGGCATAGGGCGGGCCGTCGTGAAGCATGAATCGCTTACGGCCCTCGGAAGCCTTTCGAATGATGTGGTAGAGGTTTTCAGTGTCCCATTTTTCTATCATCTCAGGTTCGCGCTTTACGAGGTTCGCCCTCATGGGAAAGGACGTCTTGGGCAGGTTGAGGGAGCTCTTGTAGTCCATGGATCATGCCTCCGTGGGATTAAATCGAACTTTTCTGCTTACCAGATGCCATGGGCGAAGTCAATTTTCTTGGAAAGCAGGAGGTCAGGTGCGGATGCCGAGGTCTTGAATCATGGAGTGGGCGAATTCGATGATGAAGTCCAACTGCCGCCTTGTCGCGTAACCGCTGCAAGGGCATTGCATGTCTGGAAGGGAGCGGATAAAGAATTCCAGGTTGATCCAGTCTTCGCCGACCTCGATGCCGAAGACATGCGGGCGGCAGTCCGGGTGCGCGGCTTGTCTTTCGTCGAGAAGTTCGTCGGGCACCCGGCCCCAGAACAACCCCTCCAGTGGGGATGAAAGGGCGTGTTCCTGCAGAAAGCCCGTGATTTTGGCCAGGTCATCCCTTGAAATCTCGTTGATCGTGTAAGCCCTCATTGCTCACCATCCTCCCTTGCAGACTCGATTTTACGGCCCTTTATGAAGGCGTCCCCAACGGCATAGGCCCATGTCAGGAGGAACAGACCCGCCAGGACCCGGATCAGGGTGAAATCGGACGAGCGAACCTGCTGAACAAGGGTTGCGCCCGAAAGGCCCTGGGTCGCGGCTTCGCTGATTGCGGCGTCCACGATGAGGTACAGCTTTACACCCGCCAGGTTAATGAGGATAAAAACAGTACCCAGGAGGATGAGGCCCTTTTTCATGTCCCGGTTAAGGAGTTGCCCGAGCCCGGGAATGACCAGGGCGGAACAAAGCGGGGCGCTGATGTATTTTTTCATACAGTAGGGCCTTTCCTATCCTGTGGGCCGGGTCGACTGACCATGGAAAAGTCTTATAACGGAAGACCTGAATCTTGTCAATTTCAGCGGGGGCCTGCTGAGTGAATGCTTTCCGTTTGCAGGACCGGCTGGATGTTTCCCATTGATCTTTAATCGCCCATTCTGTAGGGTCCATTCCAGGAAGCCTCGGTCAGTGGTCTTCAACAAGGAATGGACAAGGATGAGATAATGGACCACCCGTTTTCCAAGTCCGTATCAGCGGCCGAAAAGATCAAAAAGCTCTTTTCGACGGTGAACACCGACGATGCAGTCGCGGTGCTTATAAACGCGGATCCGGATGCACTTTCGAGCGCAATGGCGCTCAAACGGATTTTATGGCGGAAAGTCAGGAAGACGAACATTTACAGGATCAATGTCATAAAGCGCGCGGACAACCTGGCCATGGTCAAGCTCCTGAAGGTTGATCACCAGCACATCCGGAGCCTGAACGCCGCCGAGGTGACCCGATGGGCCATCGTTGATTCCCAACCTAACCATAACACGCTTTTCGGAAAATACAGGTTTGACATAATTATCGACCACCATCCGCCTGCTCCCTCAATCGACGCCCCTTATGTCGACATCAGGGAGGACTACGGCGCCACCTCCACACTCATGATCGAGTACCTGCGCGCGGCCAAGATAAAGCCGTCGCCGAGGCTGGCCACCGCACTCTTTTACGGCATCAAGACGGACACGGAAAACTTCGCCCGGCCCACAGCGGAAAGAGACATCAAGGCGTTCCGGTATCTCTATCCATATGTGAACACACATATCATCAAGAAAATCGAATCCTCCGAGTTCACCAAGCAGTCCCTGGCGCGTTTTCGCGACGCCCTGGACCGGTACGAAATCATCCGCAATCGGGCCTTCGTTCATATGGGGACGGTCAAGGACCCGGATGTGCTCGTCATGATCGCAGACTTTTTTCTCAAGGTGGCCGAGGCAAGCTGGTCCATTGTGTCCGGGGTTTACGGGCAGAAGCTTATCGTGATTTTTCGAAACGCGGGTTTCCGGCGTGACGCAGGGAAAACCGCCGATGAAATTTTCGGTAAGTTGGGCACGGCAGGCGGCCACAAAAGCGCTGCGCGGGCCGAGGTGCCGCTCCAGAATCTGGAAATCGCCGTAGAAGATGAGAAAGCTGTTGCAGAATTCGTGCAGAAAAGGATTCGAAACATGTAAGCGGCCTTGCGCCTGATTTCAACGGCCGGCAAGCAGCCCCGATCGGCCCGGTTCCGGGCCGAGTGTGTGGGCCGCCCTGAAAGGATGACTGTTTATGGCCTCCGGGAATCACGTTCTCACCGAGGAATTCATAGCGTCGATCAAAAATGCGATCGGCGGGAAGGATATGGAGATCCTGTCCCGGCTGATCGACGAGCTTCGGCCGGCGGACCTCGCGGACCTGATCGAGTACCTGGACAAGGAAGAGAGGATGTTCGTGTTTGACCTCCTGGAGCCCGAGGGCGCCGGGGAAGTACTGGTGGAGATCGAACCTCCAGTTCAGGGGAGCATCCTGGACCGCTTGGACAACCAGGCCCTCTTGGAAATCGTCAAGGAACTGGATTCGGACGATGCGGCCGACCTGGTAGGGGACCTTCCCGATGAAAGAGCCCATGAAATCATGGGGGGCCTGCAGGACGATGTGTCCGAGGAGTTGGAAAAACTCCTTCCATATGAGGACGACACCGCAGGCGGGCTCATGGCCCTTGAGTTTGTTGCCGTCAGGTCAAGCGTGACTGTAGAGGAGGCCATAGAAAGAATTAGAGAAAAACGGGAGGAAGTGGAAAACCTGTACTACCTTTTCACGATGGACGACGAGGACAGGCTGGACGGCGTGGTATCTCTCAAGGACCTGGTGTTGGCCTCTCCTGAGACCCGGGTGTCGGAGATCATGAACCCAGAGGTAATTTCAGTGCATGTGAGCATGGACCAGGAAGATGTGGCTCATACGTTCAAGAAGTACGACCTCGTAAGTATCCCGGTCGTAGACGATTTCAAGCGGCTGGTGGGCAGGATAACCCATGATGACATTATCGATGTTATTGAGGACGAGGCGGACGAGGACATCACCCTGATGGCGGGCGTTATCAGTTCCGAGTTGACCGGAGAATCACCCGTTCGTATATCCCGGGCCCGGCTGCCCTGGCTCGTAGCCGGCCTGTTCGGAGGGATTCTAGCGGCTGTGGTGATCAACCAGTTCGAGGACTCTTTGAAAAAGATGATAGCGCTTTCCTTTTTCTTTCCGGTGGTCATGGCAATGGCGGGGAACACCGGGACCCAGGCTGCGACGGTGGCGGTGCGGGGGCTGGCCACCGGCGACATAGGCATGGTGAACATAGGGAAGCGGCTCTGGCTCGAGATGAAAGTGGCTTTACTCAATGGGATAATCTGCGGGATTCTGCTCGGAGTGATTGTAGGGTTCTGGTTGTCTGATTACGGCCTGGGGTCTGTCGTGGCCCTGGCCCAGGTCTTGATTATCGTGAACTCGGGCTTCATCGGTGCGGCTGTTCCGTTCGCGTTCAAGAAGATGAATGTGGACCCCGCCCTTGCAACCGGACCATTCGTCACCACATCCAACGATATCATGGGCCTGTTTATTTACCTGGGAATGGTCACTCTCTTCCTTTATGTCTCAGGGTGACCCCCTCCCGGTAACTACACCCGCCTGCCTGCGTGATACCCAAAAAGGCGAATGATTAATCAGGGGGGCTGCAATGGCGTCAGTCCTCCTTTTTATCCAGGGCATCCTTGAGTTTTTCACCAAGGGCCCCTACGTCTCCCTTCCCTTCGGGTTTATCGGAGAAGGTCCGCCATTCAGTCTCTCCGGAGTCGTGGCGTAGATCCAGGCTGATCCTTCGCTCTTGTGGATTGATTGATTCGACGATTACGCGGAGGTGATCCCCGCGTTTCAGCTTGTCGATGGTCTCAGCGTCAACGAGGCCTTCCAGCTTGGAGCGATGGAGGAGACCCGTGACCCCCGGGGCCAGGGTTATGAAAAGCCCATAGCGCTCCTCGCGTTCCACCACGCCGTCCACCACCTGACCCGGCCGGAACAGCTCCTCGACAGTGGACCACGGATCGCCCTCCACGTCCCGGATGCTCAGGGCGATTCTTCTCCTTTGGGTGTCGATCTGCTTTACAACTACGGAGATTTCATCACCCGGACTGACCAGCTCCTCGGGCTTGAGGACCCGCTTGGCGTGGCTCATTTCGCTGAGGTGAACGAGGCCCTCCACCCCCGGGGCTATCTCCACAAAGGCGCCGAATTCCGCACAGCGGACCACTTTGCCCTTGATGCGGTCCCCCTCGCTGCAGAACTCATTAACGCGTTCCCAAGGGTCTCCCTGCATCTGCTTGAGCGAAAGGGCGATACGCGGCCGTCGTCCTTCGGCCCCTTGCTTGACTCCGATCACCCGTGCCGTGACCTTATCGCCGGGCCGGAGGATTTCATCGGGTTTTTCGACGCGGGACCAGCTCAGCTCCGAGATGTGGATCATCCCTTCCAAACCGGGAACCAGCTCCACGAACGCCCCGTAGGGCATGAGCTTGGTCACGGTTCCTTCCACTTCCGCGTCCTCGCCCAGGCTTTCGAGGAACTTTCCCCGGGCCTCTTCCGTCTCCCTTTCCAGGATTTCCCGCCGGGAGACCACGATGTTTCGGCCGTTTTCCTCAAAGCGGGTTATAAGGAAGGGATAAATCGCCCCGACATAGACCGAGGGGTCCTCGATGTAGCGCATGTCCATCTGGCTGATTGGGCAAAAGGCGCGAAGCTTCATGATTTCCACATGGAACCCGCCCTTGCAGGGTGCCTTGACCTTTCCCTCCACCGGGACCTCGTTCCGGTAGGCCTCACGGAGTACACCCGGGTCTCCGGGTCCGGAGAACGCCTTGGAGAGTTTGACCTCGTCCGGAGTCATGCCTACGACGTACAGCTCAACTTCGTCACCCACACTATAGGGGATCTCGCCTTCATCGTCCAGGAGCTCATCGCGATCTATGACACCATCACGCTTGGACCCGGTATCCACGAACACGGCTTCCCGGCCGATAGAAATGATGCTTCCGGAGATCCGGTCGCCCACCTTCAGCCCGCGGCCCGAGGAATCAGAGTAGCTCTCTAGCAGTTCGGCAAAGCTCTCGTTATCCTCGTCCTGATTTTCCTGTTCTTTGTTTTCGTCGTCCCGGTCGTCGACCATGGGTACTTCCTCCATTTACGGGAATCCGGCACTTCTACCAGTACCTGACGGGTTTTGCAAGAGCTGACTGAGGGGGGAGAAAATCCAGGCTTGGAAGAAGCTGCAACCGGAAACGACTTGCCGAGGCAATGGGACGGTTTTCCTGGGACGCCATGACCGAACACTTTGACCGGTTTTTTCAGGAGCTGCAAGAGGAAGGCCGGCGCCGCGGCCGTGAAAACGCGTCTTAGGCATCCAATTTGACATGGAGGCGAAAAAGGCCTATACAATGATCAACCCGGACATAAGCAGGTGACAGTCCGTTTGAGCCGGGGATCACCCGAGGAAGGAAGACGCCGCCATGATGGAGATTCGCTTTCACGGAAGGGGAGGGCAGGGGACCGTGGTCGCATCCAAGATTATGGCCGAAGCCGTTTTTCTGGACGGCCGGTTTTCCCAGTCCTTTCCGGCCTTTGGCGTGGAACGCCGTGGGGCGCCGGTCACGGCATTCCTCCGCGTGGACGACAAACCCATTCGAGTTCGGACGGAGATCTACGAGCCGCAGCATATTGTTGTTCTGGACCCGCTTTTAGTGGATCAGGTGCCCTTGACGCAGGGGCTACAGGCGGGAGGGATTATTATCGTGAACAGCGACAAACCCCCTGAATCCTTTCAGGACCGGTTCAAGGGATTTCGGGTGGCCACGGTCCCGGCGGGCCGGATTGCACACCGGCGTGGCCTTGGCAGCGGGCAGACACCGATCGTGAACACTGCCATTCTCGGAGCTGTGAACCGGGCGCTCGGCATCGTGACTATGGAAAGTCTGATGAGGGCCATACAGGAAGGAGTCCCCACGCGCGCCCAAGAGAATGCGGAGGCCGCACAAGAGGCCTTTGATGCGACCAGGGAGGCGGTTCTCTTCTGAACCTGATGAGGAAAGCATGAAATATGTGGACCGAAGGACTCAAACTCCCCTTTGCGCGGTTTCCACGCAATCCACCCTGGAAAACAAGACAGGAAGCTGGCGGTTCGCCCGCCCGGTTTTTGTGGATCGAGTGTCGCCATGCAACCAGCAGTGCCCGGCCGGTGAAGACATAGCCGGGATCCTGTGCCTGGCCGGTCTGGGGCGGTACGAAGAGGCCTGGCGAATGATAATGCGGGAAAACCCGTTTCCCGCCGTCATGGGCCGTGTCTGTTATCACACCTGCGAACGCAGCTGCAATCGGGGAAAACACGACGAGTCCGTATCCATCCACATCGTAGAGCGTTTCCTGGGAGACCTTGCCCTTGATCAGGGCTTTCGCATCGAGACCCCGCCCGAACCGGACGGCAGGACAGTTGCCGTTGTGGGGGCCGGCCCGGCCGGGTTGAGCACCGCCTATTTCTTGAGGAGACTGGGACACGACGTAGTCGTTTTCGACGCGGGAGACCTTCCCGGCGGACTCATGCGGTACGGTATCCCGGCCTATCGGCTGCCCGTGGATGTCCTCGAAGGAGAAATTCAGAGGCTCCAAAACATGGGCATTCGATTCGAGCCTGGACGCATTCTCGGCCGGGACCTGGCATGGGATAGCCTGAGGGCGGAGTATAATGCGGTGTTTCTGGGCATCGGCGCACACGGGAAGCCGGACCTCGGCGTGGAAGGAGAAGACCTGGAAGGCGTTTTTCGGGCGCTTGATTTCCTCGAGGCGATAAATAAAGGCAATCCTCCTGACGTCGGGAAGAATGTGGCGATCATAGGAGGAGGAAACAGCGCCATAGATTGTGCCAGGGTATGCCGGCGGCTCGGAGCCGAGGTTAGCGTACTCTACCGCAGGACAGAGGCCGAAATGCCCGCCCACTCCGAGGAAGTGGCCGCCGCAAGGGACGAAGGAGTGTCGTTCCAGTTCCTTTCCGCCCCCGGGAAAATCCTGGGAGAGGGCCGGGTGAATGGGATCCGGCTTTCCCGTATGCGGCTTGGAGAGCCGGACGATTCGGGCAGAAGGCGGCCCGAATCTACAGGCGGGACCTTTGACCTGGACTGTACCGCTGTGATCCCGGCCTTGGGCGAGTCTCCTGACAAGGGCCTTCTTGAGGAGACACTCAAGCTGGAGCGTGGTGGCGTGGCTTCGGACGAATTCGGCCGGACGAACCTCCCCGATGTCTTTGTGGGAGGTGATCTCGCTCCCATATCGCGGACGGTCACCCACGCCATCGGTTCGGGTAAACGGGCGGCCGCCGCCATTGACGCCTACCTGAGGGAAGGGGATTCCTTTCGCATTGCTGCGCCGTTCCGTTGGGGGGACACAGGAAACATCTCTTTTGGGTCTATGGGTGACCCGGCGCCTTTAACCAGGCGAAACCCGGTTCCGGAGATCGTGGAATACGAAGGCCTGAACTCCTTTTACTTCGATCACCGCCCGGCCCTGCAATCGAAGGAGCTTCGGGCGGAAGACCGGATTTGCGGTTTCGACGAGGTCGTAAAGGGGCCGTCCGAGAAGGAGGCACTCGCTGAAGCGCTGCGATGCTTCAACTGCGGGGTGTGCACCTCCTGTGGAAACTGCTACATCTTCTGCCCGGATCTGTCCATTCGTGCCGATCCAGGAGGGTTCGGGTACACAGTTGACCTGGACTATTGCAAGGGCTGCGGTATCTGCGTACAGGAGTGCCCCCGGGGCGCGATGACTATTTCCTTTGAGGAGTAATTTTCATGAGAAAGGTCCTGACGGGAAATCAGGCTGTCGCCTATGCGGTTCGGCTGTCGGATGTGGAGGTGGTGGCGGCCTATCCCATTACCCCCCAGACCTCGATCATCGAGACCCTGGCGGACATGCAGGCAAAAGGGACGGCCGATTTTGAATTCATTCGGGCTGAGTCCGAGCACTCGGCCTTGTCCGCCTGCATCGGGGCGTCCATGGGTGGTGTCCGCGCGTTCACAGCCACATCCGGCCAGGGGCTCTTTCTGATGCACGAGATGCTCCATTACGCATCCGGGGCCCGCGTGCCCCTGGTCCTTGCGAACGTTAACCGCGCCGGGGCCGCTCCCTGGTCCATCTGGAGTGATCAGACGGATTCCGTTTCCCAGCGGGAAACGGGATGGATTCAGCTTTACTGCGAAAACAACCAGGAGGTCCTGGACACAACCCTCATGGCGTTCCGGATCGCCGAAAGCGTGCGCCTCCCGGTGATGGTCGTATCGGACGCCTTCTTTCTCTCACACACGAGCGAGCCTGTAGACATACCGGAGGCCGAAGAGGTCAGGGCCTTTCTTCCCCCTTTCGACCCCTTGGACCTGTGGCTCGACCCTGACAACCCCCGAACCTTCGGCTCAATCGTGATGCCGAACGCCTACATGGAATTCCGGTGGCTGGTACAGCGCGATATGGAAACGGCCAAGGGCGTTATTACGGGGGTCCACGAGACGTTCGAAAGAAGCTTCGGGAGACTGTACAGCCAGGTGGAGAGTGTGGAGACTGAGGACGCGGACGTTGTTTTCGTCTGCACCGGCACCGTCGCCTCCACCGGCCGGGTGGCCGTGGAAACCATGCGGGCACGGGGAAAGCGGGCCGGAATGGTCAAGATCAAGACGCTGCGGCCCTTTCCGGTGGAACTTGTAATCGGCGCCCTTCGAGGAAAGAAAAAGGTGGCCGTGATCGACCGCAACTTTTCGCCGGGGGGGCAGGGGGTCTGGGGACAGGAAATCAAGACCGCACTCTATGATCTGCCCGATAACGAGCGGCCCCCTGTCTTTGATTACATCTCCGGCCTGGGAGGGCGGGACATCAGCGTCCGTACTTTTGAAGAGGTGTTTGATAGGACCGCTTCCGCCGATGTGCCCGAAGACCGGGACATCTGGATAGGAGTCCTGTATGCAGAGCCTGAATCAGAGGTTTGACAACACCGAAATCCCTGAACACGAGTTAATGACCTCGGGCCACGTGGCCTGTTCCGGCTGCGGTGCTTCCCTTTCCATGCGTCTGGCCCTTAAGGGCCTTGGCAAACCTACTGTTATCGTGATACCGGCGTGCTGCTGGACGATCATTCCAGGGGCTTGGCCGTTTACCGCCATGGAGGTGCCTGTTTTCCAGACCGCTTTCGAGACCACGGGTGCAACCATTTCCGGTGTGAAGGCGGCCTACCGGCGCCGGGGCATGGATGAGATCTGCGTAGTGGGCTGGGCAGGAGACGGGGGCACTTACGACATCGGCATTCAGGCCCTTTCAGGCGCCGCCGAGCGGAACGAGGACGTAATCTACGTCTGCTACGACAACGAGGCTTACATGAACACCGGCGTACAGCGTTCCAGCGGTACTCCTCACGGGGCCTGGACCACCACGACTCCCGGCATAGGCGCCAAGTCCGAGCCCAAGAAGGATATCGACGAGATCATGATAGCCCACAGGATCCCGTATCTCGCTACGGCAACGGCCGCATACCCTCACGACCTCATAGCCAAGTTCAGGAAGGCGAGGGGCATCAAGGGCACGCGGTTCATCCGTATCCTTGCGGCATGCCCGGCGGGTTGGCGAACCCCGGACAATCTCTCCATTGAAATCATGCGCAGGGCCGTGCAGTGCAACCTTTTTCCTCTCTTGGAAGTGGAGAACGGCCTGCGGTTCAGGCAGACCGTCGTGCCGGACGAGGTCATTCCGGTCCGGGACTACCTGAGTATGCAGGGGCGGTTCAAGCGCATGGCCGACGAGGACATGGAAGCGGCACAGCAACAGGTTGATGAGCGGTTCGAACGGCTTGCAGCGCGTTTCTGAGGGCTCAACGCTCCTCCGCGACCCTGATCATATTGAACAACACCCGGTTGACAGGGACGGGAACCCGGTGGGTTTCTCCAAGTTGAATGACCTTGCCGGCAAAGATGTCAATTTCGGTCTTCCTTCCGGCCTCCACATCCTGGAGCATGGACGTCTTGCCTTCAGGGCCCAGGGTCCTTAGCACGGCCTTCCATTTCTCGATGTCCTCGAGGGTCAGGGCCACACCCTCTTTTTCCGCTACGCCTATCACTTCACGCATGGCCCATTCCATGAGTTCCACTGCCTCTCTCGAGCGCTGGAATACACCGTAAGGAACCCTGAGCACCGCCGATACCTGATTGACGCCCACGTTGATCATGAACTTCCACCAGAGGGTGCGGATCATGTCCAGGGGAGTCTCCCAGTGAACCCCGGCCCGGTCGAACAGTTCCTGCACACGGACAACCCGTTCCGTGATCTTGGAATTTTCCACCTCACCGAACTGTATCACCCCCGGGTTCGTGTAGTTTACATGGTTTTTATTACGAACGCTGTCGATCCCCAGTGCAATTGCATACAGGACCTTGTCCATGCCGAATGCCGCGCCCAGCCGCTCTTCACTGTCAATGCCGTTCATGACCGAGAGGAGAATAGTGTGATTCCCCACACGGCCTTCCAAGTCCCGAAGCGCCTGATCCAGGTGAAGGCTTTTTACCGCCACCAGGACCAGGTCCGAAGGGGGTTCGTCGTCACCGGGCCGTATCACCGGTATGGCGTAACGGCGGCCGTTTACGATTATGCCTTCCGCCCGGAGCCTGTCGCAGCGGTCACCGTCCGCAACCAGGGAAACGGTCACGCCGTCGAGGTTAGAGAAACGGCTTGCATAGAACGCGCCCATGGCCCCGGCGCCGATGATCGAGACGTCCTGAATCGGCTTCATGATTGAACCCCCTGGTGAGTGTGCTCCCTGTTCATATACGTGAAGGACCGCTGTCCGTGGCCGGTTCTGAAGGGTCCAGGGCGAGGCGTTCGAGGATCAGGCCGGCGGCCTTGACCCCCGAAAGGAGCATGCCTCCGAAAATGGGCCCCATTCTGGGGCCTCCGAAGGTCGCGTTGGCCGCCATGCCGGCCACCATTAGGCCTGGAAAGGCCTCCCGGGTGTTTTCCAGTGTCAGGCTCTCGGCCCGATCCGACCACATGGATTTTTCCCCCTCCACTTTGCCCGTGGGGGTAAGCAGGCGGCCCGGAACCTTGTCCTGGACCACGCGCACGATCTCGGTGGCGTGACCTGTGGCGTCGATGACAAAAGCGCTTCTCACGGTGAGCGGATCGATGTGAAGGCCGGCCATGTCCACGGGCGCCCAGTTGATAACCAGCCCCAGGATGCGATCCTCCCGCATGAGCACGTCCTCGACAGTTATACAGTTGAACACGGTGAGGCCGGCCTGCACTGCGCGGGATGTAAGGGTGGATGCCGTTTCAACTGCGTCGGAGACGTAGTATTGCTCCTGAACCCGGTGGTGGCGGATCCCGAGCTCGTCGAGGATGTGGCGGGCTTCCTCCTGGACAACGATTTCATTGAACATCATGCCGCCCCCCCATACGCCCCCGCCGATACTGAGCTTTCGTTCGAAAAGGGCCACCTTCTTTCCGGCCTTTGCCAACTCGTATCCCGCTATGAGGCCCGAAGGTCCCCCACCGACAATGGCCACATCTGTCTCCAGGTGTGACAGCAACTTGTCCATGTATTTTTCAATAATCGCCCTGGTGATGACAACCTCGTTCAATTCCATAATGATCCTCCTCTGTTGTAAAGAAAAAAGCCGCTTTCCTGCGGAGAAAGCGGCGGGGAGGAGGAAGGTCCTCTTCACGCCTCCGTTTCCCTTCGCAGGCATTACCCTGATCAGGTTCAAAGGGTGTCCTGAAGCGGACTCTCAGCCCACGCCGAGGCGTGGCACCCCCAACGGAACCGGTCCCGGTGCACTCAGGCATTGGGACCAATAGTGATCATAGGAGGATCACCCAGGCGTGTCAATGGACTTTACCGTGACTTTACCGTGACCAGGCCGGGAGCGGAGGGAGCGGAGGAAAGCCCCGGCCTCCTCCGCCTGCTGCAGCGCTCTTGAGTTGCGGGCCACGGCCCGCGCTGGAAGATTCATGATTTTGCCGATTTAGTAAAATAATATTGCCTGTTTGATTACTATGTGCAAAATAAGAACCAGGAAACGGAAATCATAACGTCTCTCCCGGACCGATATTTACGAACGTTCCGGAGCTCTCAATGGGAGGAAAACTTGTCCAAGGCAGTCCTTATAGTTGATGATGAAAGCGAGATGCTCGATGTCCTTCGGAAGGCCCTTGAGCACTATAGTAAGGTCTTCTCCGTGCTGGTGGCCGGAGATGGGGAAGCCGCCCTGGAGATCCTGAGAGAGAACGATATCGCACTCGTGGTAACCGACCTTATAATGCCGAAAATGGACGGCTTCAGCCTCCTTGTGCACATACGTTCCGACTTTCCCGGAATACCAGTGATCATTATGACCGGCCACCGTCACCCCGTGATGGAGCGAATGGCATGGAAGATAGGAGTTGCCGACTACATTGAAAAGCCCTTTAAGTTTGAAGAGCTGGCTCAAAGGATCATCGCCAATCTTGGAGAAGAAGGCCGGGGGAAAGACGGTGGGCTGAGGAAGATAAAAGTCCCCTTCTTTCTCCGGTTGATTGATCTGGAAAAAATGACGTGCAGGGTGAGCCTGCTGGAGCGCTCCTCCCGCAGGGAGGGAATCATGTTCTTCCGAGACGGCCGGCTTGTGGATGCACGACTGGAAGACCTCCCACCCGAAAAGGCCGTTTATGAGATGCTCGGGTGGAATGATGTGGATATCTCAACGGAGAAGGGCGGTTCCCCGGCGGATATGGGGCTCTCGATGTCCTTACAGGACATCCTGGATAAAACCGGCTGACCGCACTCACTTTCTTTCGCCTGGACTTCGCACGCTTGCATTATTTCTATTCGGAGACTGCACGGCGGCGATCAAAGCGCTTAATGAGCGCAGGCCTTTCCTCTTACCTCTTTCTTGGCGATCATGCTTACTACAAAGGGCGCCGCACAGCCCCGAACCAGGGGTCCAGCCGCCCATCTTCCTGAACCCTCAGACATCCTGAATTCCGTATCGTGATATGAGACGGGACAGGTAGGTGCGTTGTATACCCAGCATCTTGGATGCCCGGGCACGGCTTCCTCCGGTGTGCCGAAGGTTTGCGATGATCAGCTCTTTCTTGAATCGGTCCATGGCTTCCTTGAGGGTCAGGCCGACGGATGTGGCCGGGGATTCGCGTCGTGTGGAAACAATGGGCAGATCCTCCGGAAGGATCTCGTGATCGTTTCCCATGACCACGGCCCGTTCGACGGCGTTGCGGAGTTCGCGGACATTTCCAGGCCAGTCGTACTGGAGTATGCGGTCCATGGCGGCCTTCGAGATTGTCATGTCATGGTGTCCCCGTTCGTGCTTGAACTGTTCGAGGTAATGGCTTGCGATGGGGGCAATGTCTTCTCTCCGTTCCCTGAGCGGGGGAACGCGAATGCGCACTACGTCGAGGCGGTAGAACAGGTCTTCTCGAAAGCTTCCATCCGCGACATCCCGGTCGATCTCACGGTTGGTGGCGGAAATAATCCGGATATCCACGGAGATGGGGACATTACCGCCCACGCGGTAAAACACCCCTTCCTGAAGGACCCTGAGCACCTTGGCCTGCATTCCCGGAGACATCTCCCCGATCTCGTCAAGAAAAAGTGTTCCCTCGTCAGCCGCCTCTATCTTGCCGGGCTTGCGATCAACGGCCCCTGTAAAGGCCCCTTTTTCATACCCGAACAATTCCGCCTCCATAAGGCTCTCAGGAAGGGCTGCGCAGTTAAGGGTAATCATGGGCTTGTTCTTTCTTGGTCCGGCGTTGTGAATGAGGCGGGCCAGCAGTTCCTTCCCCGTCCCGCTTTCACCCATAATCAGGGTGCTGGTCTTGGAATTGGCCACCTTGAACGCATCGGAGATGACTTTCATAAGGCCGTGGCTTTCACCGACAATAGCATACCGGCTGTCCAGCT
The DNA here is from genome assembly GCA_041685835.1 of Desulfatiglandales bacterium. GTDB lineage: Bacteria > Desulfobacterota > DSM-4660 > Desulfatiglandales > HGW-15 > JAIPEI01. Next base: position 1,400 of record JAWLEX010000003.1, on the reverse strand, counting down.
CCTGCCGGAGGTCCCGGTTCTCGCGTTCGACATTCTGAATCTTCCTTGCATTGCCGACGGCCATTGAGGCGAGCGCTGCGAAAGCTGTCAGGGTATGCATGTCCTTGTCCTGAATCTCACTGCCGTCTTCCTTGTCGATGATTTCTACGACACCGATGATTTCCTTGTCTACTTTCATGGGTACACAGGCAATGGATCTCGTCTCGAACCCAATTGATTCGCTGATTTTCTTATACCATCGGTCATCTTTTCTGACGTCCGGAATCAGGAGCGGTTCACCGGTCAGCGCGACATGGCCTGCGATTCCCTGGCCCAGGTTGATTTCGAACTTGCGAATCTCCTCTTTTTTTTCGCCCGTAGCGACCTTGAAATAGAGTCTGTTGGTCTTGTGGTCCAGGAGGAGAAGGGAGCTTGCCTTGGCCCGCATCATTGTGGTCGCCGTGTTGATGATGAGTTCGAGGAGCTGGTCCAGGTCCAGGACCGAGGAGACCCAAGTAGTGATCTCCTGGAGCCGGTCAACAGTGAAATCGTTCTGTTCATGTGATGCTTTCATGTTCAACCTCGGAAAATTGACACCGGTACCGGGCTTCGGCCTCGACAACAGGACTAGGCAGCCATGAGGCCGGACGACCCGAAGGGCGATCCGAGCGGGTGTCCCCGGACTCGAGCCCACCGGATGTCAGTATGGTTCACAGCATGTTAGAGTGGAATGAAGGAAAACATACCAAGTCTACCAGAAAATTTCACCCTTGTATACTTTTTTGAAGTGAGGGGGCGGCCCGGCCCTTTTGCTTAAAGGAAAAGCCATTGATACAGGTATGTTATGTGGCACAGACATGCGCAGCCCGTTTCATGAAGCATAACGCAAAGGGTTGTTCGGCCGCCTGGTTGCGTATTCAGGCTCGAAGTGTGGAAATGCGTGCACAAAAGTATATTCAAGTATGACATTTCATACAGAGGGAGTCGGCGGCCGTAAAATTCCGGCCGTACTTCTTCGGTGGAAGATTAGCTATATAGTGCCCATCCAGAAACGCTTTTCGGGCACTGGCAAGTTTCCAATTCAGAAATGAGGATTTTTTGTCAAGATCAAGGAGATCAAGAGGTTGCGCGGAGGCGTACTGAAGTACGCCGCACAAGCAACCTCGCAGATTGACGCCGGGATTGGCAAAAAATACCATTTCTGGATGGAAACCAGGATAGTTCATGTGATGTTTTGTCCTGCTGGAGTGTCTTAGGCACGAGTCTTGCAGATCCTGAGAAAAGTGAGAATAATGTTTCATGATGGAATGCTTATCAAATCTCCCTTGATCTTGCTGAGCAGGAGGTTTCACAATGCAGCGCAGGCCGTCGCTTTCTGGAGCGCTCAATTTCATCAGCCTGGCCGAAATCATTCAGATCCT
>JAWLEX010000073.1:0-16321 GCA_041685835.1 Desulfatiglandales bacterium | reverse complement strand
AAAGGAAATCAACCCTCCGGAAGAACTGCAGGTGGAGGACGCAGACACCATCCTGGTGGGATGGGGCTCTTCCCGAGGGGCTCTTGAAGAAGCCGTCGATCTCTTGAGGGAGAAAGGTGTGAAAGTGGGAATGGTCCATTTCACGGAACTGTGGCCCTTACCGGATTACCAATTTTCCGAGAAAGCGGATTTGTGGACGGTGGAGAGCAGTGCCGCCGGCCAACTCGACCGATTGCTCCGTTGTGAATACGATATTTCATTTAAGGGAAGGATTCGGCGTTACGACGGCCTTCCTCTCAGCGCTGAATACATAAGGAGAGAGTTTCATGTCCGGCATAGATGATTATGCAAGCGATGCGGAAAATCAATGGTGTCCCGGATGCCCCAACTTCGGAATCCTCGAGGCCCTCAAAAAGGCCCTGGTAGAACTGGACAAGACACCAAACCAGGTCTGTCTGGTGTCGGGCATCGGACAGGCAGCCAAGCTCCCGCATTATCTGAGGTGCAATTTCTTCAACGGGCTTCACGGCCGTGCCATACCCGTGGCAGTGGGAGCTCAGTGTGCCAATCCGGACCTGACCACACTGGTGGTTACGGGAGACGGGGACTGCTATGGAGAAGGGGGAAACCACTTTATCCATGCCCTTCGAAGAAACCCCGACATTACGGTGATGGTCCATAACAACGAGCTTTATGCGCTCACCAAGGGACAGGCCTCTCCCACGACGCCTAAAGGGGAAAAGCGCACCCTCCAGGTCAAAGGAGTAGACCATTCACCGCTCAACATGCCGGCCATCGCGATAATGCATGACTGTACGTTCGTGGCGCGTGGTTTCGCACGGAACATCGATCACCTGAAGGCCCTTCTGGTTGCGGCGGTCAAGCATCCCGGGCTTTCCGTCGTGGATGTGATTCAGCCCTGCATCACCTGGGGGACCCGATCGGTAGCCTGGTATGAGGAGAGGATAGAGGAATTGGGCGAGGACCACGACCCTTCGAATAAAGATGCTGCCATGACACAGGCCCTGACAAGCGGAGAGAAATTCCCCATCGGTATCCTGTATCAAACCAGGCCTGGAACCGTATTCGGACACACTTTCCGCTCTCTTGTCACAGAGGGGCCCCTGGCTGAGCTGCCTTCCATGGATGAAAAACAGCTGAAAAAGATTCTTTCGCGATCCACGTAGATGGGTATCGGGTATCAGGTGCCGGGTATTGGGTATTGGCGTGGCGGATTGAGGGATATCTGCCGGGTCAGTTTCATTTCTTGACGTTCTTCAGAGACCGCACTCTGCCGGTAGAAGAACATCACTGAACCGTTTCTTCCAGCCCAACCCAGAAGGATTCTATCAGTTCAACCATCAAGGAATCCGGCGATTTCAACGCCACCATCGGTAAAACCCGGGCAGGAGATACGGCTTTTCATTGTCCGTGGATTCGGCAAGCTGCATGTACAGCTGGATGGCCTCGTATTCAGCGGCAATACTGTAACGGATCGCCCGTATCAGTTCTTCGTGGGTTAGTTTTGTGGAACAAGAAAAATTCGGCACTTTTCAGGGAGGACAACATGATGCAGGAAAATATTATCCTGGAAAAAGGGGAAGACCCTGTCCGGTTTACGCCGGACGGAAAAGTGGCTGTGGTGGATGCCGTAAAGTTCATGCGCGATTCCGACCATTGGACGGATCTGTGGAACAAGGTGGTAGAGGAAAACCCTGGTATTCTCCAGCACTGTGAAAAGTATTCCTTTGAAAACGAATCCAAACAACTGGTAGTGGATAGTGAAGGATGGGAACGGATTATCCTGCTCCTGTTCGAGACCATGTCGGACTCGGACTTCGCAAGGATATACGACTACGATTCCGGATAAGGGCGTGATACAGCGTGCTGATCGGATCACAGTCCGTTTCTTTCATGATCTTGTGGCATGTCATGTCCGCTTCCAGCAAGAAGAGGCAACCTGAGGAGAAAGCATTGACGAACCTTGCATGCGGAGGTTATGAAATGGGATCACCTTTCTGGTTCGGCCGTTTCAGGAGCCGCAGAGCTCCACGCCGTCCCTTCGGTGACCGGAGCGAGAGCACGCCGCGCCTACGAAGACAGGGAAAGGATCGCTTATGCCGGATGTGTTTCAATTTTCCTCGAGCGCATCGCTGGAGATGCTGACCGGCAGAAAGGCGTACAACCTCGAGGAGCTCCTCGAGCTGCTCAGGACGTGCCGGCCCTCGTCCATCTTCTACCACACCTTTTCCGCATTCCTGAAGCTGAAGGAGGCCGATGTCCCCTACAACAGCGACTTCGCCATCTGGGTAGCGATGAGCCTGAACGAAAAGGCCCTGGCGGAGAAGCTCATGGCCGTGGACCTCTCTGACTACGGCACCACGGAGGAGCTCCGGTCCCGGCTGATCGAGCTCATCGAGGCCCACCGCTCGGAGCGGCCGGCGGCCTTTCAAAAGACGGCCGAGGACCCTTTTCACCTCTACGACATCACACGGGTCGTGTACCTGACGGACAAGTTCGCGTACGATCTGGCCTCGTTTCGGGAAACCGTGGCGCACATCAGCATGTACTCCTTCTACCTCCACTTCATCGAGTCCCGGCTGCAGGCGCTGGAGGAGAACGACTTTTCCGAGTGGATCGAGCACAGCCTCGGCATGCCCGAGCTGGCCGAGCGCATCCGTCGGGTCGACCTCAACATGTATACCATCGAGGGGCTCAGGTCCCGCGTTCTGGGCCTGATCGACGAGCACGCAGGTCGTTGAGCCCGCCGCCGGGCACGAAACGAGACACCGGAGTCGACACAGCATGCAGAAGCCTTCAGCAGACGCACTGACCCTGGCCGATTATGTGGACGTGGTGGGTCCAGACATCTTCGAGGAGCTGACCATCCTCGCGGCCCACGCGGGCTCGCGATCCATCCAGATGGTCAACTCCACGGCCGTGGGAGGCGGTGTGGCCGAGATGCTCCACCGGGTGGTGCCGCTCCTCACGGAGCTGGGCATCCAGGTGGAGTGGAAAGTCATCGAGGGCAACGAGCGCTTCTTCGAGGTGACCAAGTCCTTTCACAACGCCCTTCAGGGGAACCCCCTGAAGCTGACCGAGGAGGACTTCCAGGTCTACCTGGACTGCAACGAGGAAAACGCCCGGAATCTGCACCTGGACGCCGACCTGGTGGTGATCCACGATCCCCAGCCCGCCGCTCTGGTCTCCTGGAACCGGAAACGGCGGGGACGCTGGGTGTGGCGGTGCCACATCGACATGTCGCATCCGAACCCCCAGGTCTGGGGGTTTCTTCGGCCCTACGTGGAGCGGTACGACGCGGCCATCTTCTCCTCCGCCCTCTTCTCACCGGAGCTGAGCATCCCCCAGTTCCGGTTCTTTCCGGCCATCGACCCGCTGGACGCCAAGAACCGCCCCCTCGACGACGCCTACGTGGCGGGGGTGTTCGAGAAGTACGGCGTTCCCAGGCACAAGCCAGTGGTTACCCAGATCTCCCGATACGATCCCTGGAAGGATCCCGTGGGCGTCGTTCAGGCGTTCAAGATGGCCCGCAAGTACGTGGACTGCAGCCTGCTGCTGGTGGGAGACAAGGCGGCGGACGATCCCGAGTCGGACAAGATCGTGGCGAAGGTGCGAGCGGAGGCGGGCGACGACCCGGACATCCACATCCTCCTGTTCAGCCCGTCCGTCGCCACGGAGATCAACGCGTTTCAACGGGGATCCGACGTGATCCTGCAGAAGTCGATTCGAGAAGGATTCGCCCTTACCGTGTCCGAGGCCCTCTGGAAGAAGCGGCCGGTGATCGGCGGGGCCGTGGGAGGGATCCCCACTCAGATCATCGACGGGCACACCGGGGTTCTGGTCCACTCGGTGGAGGGTGCGGCCCTGGCCGTCCGTTCGCTCCTCCACCGGCCCGAAGCTGCCCGGAGGCTGGGGGAGAACGGCTTTCAAAGGGTCAAGGACGAGTTCCTGATCATCAAGAATTTAAAGCGATACATCCTGCTCCTGCTCGCCCTGGACGCCCCGCATCAACAGACGCGCCACCTTCGATGAGGTTCAAAAGATTTACCCCAGATTCATCGGCACCCTCATGGGATGGCGGCCAGGAGGAGCTTTTCTTCCATCCAGTCGTGATGATGGAAGTAACGCCAGAACAGGAGCTTTTCCCAGAACCCCACCAGGGGAACCTCACTTCCCTCAGGCTTGGACAGGATGGCCCCGCCTCCCGTGGGGACGGGGGCCATACGTTCCGTGATGCCGGCCCGGTCCACGGCCGCCCCGGTGTCAAGCGGGAGATTTCCTGCTCCATGAGCAGGCCGGCCACGCCCGGGATGTGCCTGGCCACGCCTTCGGTAGAGGCATGAGACCGGCGCTGGAGCAGATACACAATGGTGGGCAGGCAGGCGCGAATCCGCGCGTCGTCAGCGACCTCACCGTTCTCCAAAAGCGTTTCTGGATGGGCACTGCTGGGACAGGGTCCACTGCCGGTATCTCAGCAGCCGTGCTGATGTTGGGGACAAAAATAGGCCGTCCTGCCCCCGATCCTGGTCTTCCGGAGGGCTGTTCCGCAAAGCGGGCAGGCCCCGCCCCCATGACGATGGGGAATGATGAACGAAGCCGGAAGCCGGGAAGGGTCTGCACGGGCCTCGATGGCGGTCGGAAGCACGTTTTGCGTCATTTCAATGTATATGCTTTCAAGATCCTTGTCCGAGAGATCTCTTGTCTTGACTCCGGGCCGGATTCCAGCCTGAAACAGGATCTCGTCCGAGTAGATGTTCCCGATGCCCGCCAGAAGCTTCTGGTTCATGAGGGTCGATTTGACAGCCGCACGGCTTGCGCTCATGGTGTTGCTGAACGTCTCGAGGTCAAAGCTCGAGCCCAAGGGGTCCGGTCCAAGTCCCTTTTCCTCGATGAATCGATTCAAGTCGTCGGCCAGGGCGATCTTTCCCAGCTTGCGCAGGCAGTGGTAAGCCAGTGTATAGCCGTTGGAAAACCGGATGAGAAGTCGCTTATGAGAAGTGCTTTGTTTCTCGTCCCGGAAGTAGGAGAGAAATCCGGTCATGCCGAAATGGAGCACAAGCCAACCTTCCTCATCCAGGCCTCCAAAGAGGTACTTTCCGTGGCGACGGGCGTTTTGAAAAAGTCTGCCTCTTAGGACCTTCTTCAGGCGGGACGCTGATGTTCCTTCGAGCATATCCTTGCCTGGAACCTCCACGTTGCGGATTTCCTGTTGCAGGGACGTGGATTCCATGTATTGTCTGAAGATTTCGACATCCGGAAGTTCAGGCATTACAGACCCCCTTTTTCGGCCTCGAGCAAAGCAGCCGGGAAGCGGTTCATCACACGTTCAAGCTCCAAGTGGCGGTTTGCTTCCATGCTTTGTCCGGTGAGAACGCAGTGGAAGCGTTGCGGCGATGGCCGAAAATGCACGCCGTCGTGTTGAGGACCTCTTTGGTTGGCCTGCAGTAGCCGCCAAGACCCTCATTTTCTATGTGCGTGTGCTCGATCGTTTCCGTCACCGTTGAATGCCCTCAGCCTCTTTCTTTTAATTCCTGCATCATGCCTATCAAGAAATGTCTTTCGGCCACCGGCCGATTTCCACCGCGGCAAATATAAGGATACCTGGTTTGGAGGGGCTGTGGAATGGGGTCATTCAGGTATTTGTCTTCGTCCTGTTGAGTGCGGTCGATGCAGTCATCTGCAAGGCTTACAAGCCGCTGCAGAAGAGGATGATATTTTCACCAAAGGAACTCGGGGAGGTGGCGAGGGGATAATACGTATGAATGGGTATCAATAGGGGATCGACCCCATTGTCCCAGGCCGGGGCGCCGGATAAAATGAAAACAACTATGCACCGCATATTCGATAAATTCGAATTGGTCCAAGAAGTCGTGCCGTGCCGGCGGCATTTTCATCCGGGGGGTGGCAAAAGTCTGCCATGAGCGTTTAGGCCGAATACAGGATGCAACCGATTTACGATATGAGGCAAAAATTGATTTTATCTAGTTTCCATCCAGAAACGGTCTTTTTTGCCAATTTCGGCGTCAATCTGCGAGGTTGCTTGTGCGGCGTACGCAAGTACGCCTCCGCGCAACCTCTTGATTTGACTCGGGCCATCCATGGCCCTCGCCCTTCGGGCGCCCTGACGGGCGTCCCATTCCGCTATCCTGCGGAATGGTCCTTGATCTTGACAAAAAATCCTCATTTCTGAATTGGAAACTTGCCAGTGCCCAAAAAGGGTTTCTGGATGGGCATTATCTATAACGTTGCTGGTTGAAAAAGAGATTCCTGACAAAAGACACAAATAAGAAAGGGGATATAAAAATGCTTCCAGTCAAAAAAATTCTATGCCCTACGGACTTCAGTGAGCCTTCTTTTGTGGGGGTCAAGGGCGCAAATGAACTCGCCGCCCATTTTTCGGCTGAATTGATTCTCGTCCACGTGGTCACACCTGTTCATGTTTACCCGGGACCCTATCCGGCTGCAGGTTTTGATCTCGAGGGTCACCTCGAGGAGATGATCGGGGCCTCGCACAAATCACTGGAAGAGGTGGTGAAAAACAAGACCACGCCGGACCTGCAAGTCCAGACAAGAGTGCTTCAGGGATCACCGGCGGATCAGATCGTAGAGGTGGCCGGGTCTGAAGAAGTGGACGTGATCGTTACGGCAACCCATGGATGGACGGGGTGGCGCAGATACATCTTCGGGTCGGTCGCTGAAAAAGTTGTGAGATTAGCCACTTGCCCCGTCCTCACTGTACCTGCTCCGCAGGGTTGAGTGTAAAAGAAGTAATATTCAGGTGTTGCAGCATCCTGAGAAAACGTATGCAGTCCAAGTCCTGATCAGGAGGGATACATGGGGCTCTACAATATTGAAAAGATCTTTGACCCTAAGAGCGTTGCAGTGATCGGCGCAAGTGATAAAAAGGGTACAATAGGATACTCCATTATCTCAAACCTCGTTGAGGGGGGTTATGAAGGAAGAATCCTTCCTGTCAATCCGAAATACTCCGAGATCCAGGGGGCCAGGGCATTCAAGTCCATTTCCGAAGTAGATGCGGGCGTGGACCTTGCAGTGATTGCAACACCCATGTCCACAGTGACCGGTATTGTGAGTGACTGTGTGAAAGCAGGCGTCGGAAGCGCTGTTATAATTTCGGCGGGCGGCAGGGAAATCGGCGAAGAAGGCTTGAAAATCGAGGAGGAAATCGATCAGGAAGCGCGAAAGGGCGGGCTTCGCATTGTCGGCCCCAACTGCATGGGGATTATTCGTCCCGGGAGAAATCTCAATGCCAGTTTTGCAGCCCGCATGCCCTACCGGGGTAACCTGGCTTTTGTCTCCCAGAGCGGTGCTATCTGTTCAGCCATGCTGGATCTCTCATTGAAGGAAAAAATGGGGTTCAGTTATTTTGTGAGCATAGGCTCCATGCTTGATGTGGACTTCGGTGATCTGGTGGACTACCTGGGTGATGAACCCGAGGTGAAAAGCATCCTCCTGTACATCGAGAGCTTGACGAATATAAGAAAGTTCATGAGCGCGGTGCGCGAAGTCTCCAGAGTGAAACCGGTTGTCGTGCTCAAGGCGGGAACAAGCCCGGCGGGCGCCAAAGCGGCGGCATCCCACACAGGCGCACTGGCGGGTGAAAATGCTGTGTATGACGCCGCCTTCAGGCGTGGCGGCATCGTGCGGGTCCACAATTTGGAGGATTTTTTCGATTGCGCTGAGTTACTGGCCAAACAGTCGCCACCCAAGGGAAAGCGGCTGATGGTTATAACCAATTCAGGGGGGCCCGGTGTGATGGCTGCGGACGCGGCGGCCGAATACGGTCTCGATCTGAACCCTCTCAGTGAAGAGAGTTTGAACAAATTGGACGAGGTCCTGCCGCCACATTGGAGCCGGGGCAATCCCATTGACATTCTGGGAGATGCCGGGGCTGACCGTTACGCCAGGGCGGCCGAGTGCTGTTTCGGTCAAGGGGACATGGACGGCATGCTCGTAATCTGCAATCCCCAGGCCATGACCGATGCGGCGGAGGTGGCGCGTTCCATGGCAGGCTCCCTGAAAGATCGCCCCTATCCCGTATTTGCCGCCTGGATGGGGGGCGAGGACATGGAAGAAGGCATCGACATCCTGAACCGGGCCGGCATTCCCACGTACGGCACGCCGGAGAGGGCTGTGCGGTCTTTCATGTACCTTCACCATTATTTCAGGAATCTGGAGATGCTCCAGGAAATCCCTTCTCTGTTGTCTCGAGTGGTGGAGCCTGACAGAGAAAAGGCCCGGCAGATTGTTCAAGAAGGGTTGAAGCGGGAGAACGGGCTTCTGAGCGAGGTGGAATCCAAAAGGCTCCTGGCCTGCTACGGCACAGCAGTGAACCGGACGGAACAAGCCGCTTCCGTAAATGAGGCTGTCGAACTCGCCCGGGAGATCGGGTATCCGGTGGTGATGAAGATTCATTCTAATAAGATCACCCACAAAACCGAAGCCGGGGGGGTGAAGATTGACCTTCAGAATGATGAAGATATCCGTAAAGCATATGATGATATTATCGAAAGTGTCAGGGAGTTCGACCCGGATGCAGCAGACCTCGCAGTGAGTCTCCAGCCCATGATCCGGGATCCGGACGTGGAAATCCTCTTGGGCGCCAAGAAAGACAAGATATTCGGGCCGGTCGTACTTTTCGGTCTGGGCGGTATATTTGCAGAGGTCCTGGAAGACAGGTCGCTGGGTTTGCCGCCCCTCAACCAGACCCTGGCGCGCAGGCTCATGGAGGATACCCGGGTGTTCCGGATCCTGAAGGGATACCGGAGCCGGCCGGCGGCAAACCTTGAACTCCTGGAGCAGATGATCGTCTGCCTTTCACATCTCCTGATCGATTTCCCCGAGATAACGGAGCTGGACATGAACCCGGTAATATTGAAGGCCGGGAGGCCGTGCGCTGTTGATGCCAGGGTCGTTGTAAAGGCGTCGGATGAGGCCTCTCCTAACCATCTTGCCATCAGACCCTATCCTGAACAGTATGAATCAAGGGCGGTGACAAAAGACGGGGTGGATGTTTTCGTGCGGCCCATCAGGCCCGAAGACGCCCCGTTGCTTCTCGAGTTGTTCGACAGTATGTCCATGAGGAGCCGTTATTACCGTTTCTTGAGCCCCAAGAAATCACTTTCCCGGGAAATGCTCGTCCGGCTCACCCAGGTGGACTATGACCGCCACATCGCCCTGGTGGCTTTGAGGGAAGGAGAGGGGGGTGAAAAGATGCTGGGAGTCGTCCGAATCATCAGCGACCCGGACAGGCATCGGGCCGAGTTCAGCGTGGCAGTGGCAGATACCTGGCAGGGAAAAGGCATTGGAGGAAAACTCCTTAAGCGCGCTCTGGATGTAGCTGTGGATTATGGGATAAAAAAGGTTCAGGGTGAAGTTCTTGGCGAAAACAAGCAAATGCTGGATCTGAGCCGGAGGCTTGGGTTTGAGATCTCCAGGGACGGGGACGCCGGCCATTATTTGGTGACGAAGGAGGTCGTTCAAGATGAAAGTATGGCCCGGTAAATCCTATCCCCTGGGGGCCGCCTATGACGGCGCGGGGAGCAATTTTCCGTCTTTTCGGAAGTGGCTGAACGAGTGCAGCTGTGCCTTTTTGAAGAAACCGGGGCGGAGACCGCCTCCTGCAACTGCCCTGGCACGAAACCGTGATTTACGAAACGCATGGTATTGCCCTTGGATTTTAATCCGGATAAAAAGACGGATAATCCGGACGACGTCATCGACGTCAATCGCCTGGGACAGCGGGAAGAGACCATGTGCGGCCGGGACCTGGAGGCTTACCGGCAGTGGATCTCCGCTTTCGGGCGGTATGCCCTGATCTTACGGGATAGCCACGATTCCGGGAAAATCGTCCCTGCCCACCGCGTAAACATGGAGGGTTCCGGGAAGCGCGCCCGTGACGCATTCCGAAGCAGTCCACCGGGTTGCCTTTTTCTCCCGGGACCGCTAATGTGCGTGCAGCGGAGAAGCAGCCGCGCAGAGGTAGAAGAGATGAAAAGAGTTGAAAAGGAGAAAAGAACAATGAGCAATATTGCTGTTATTATTGATGATTTATTCGAGGATTCCGAATACACAGAACCAGTCAAAGCATTTCAAGAAAACGGGCATAAAATCATCCATGTGGGCATGAAGCCTGGAGAAAGGGTCAAGGGGAAAAAGGGTGGAATTGAAGTGCTTATCGATCGTGCGATCAGAGACGTCTCATTGGACGAATTCGATGCTCTCCTGATCCCCGGAGGCTATTCACCGGATAAACTGCGGGCCCATGAGGAACCGGTGGAGTTCGTAAGGAGGTTTTTCAACAGTGGAAAACCGGTTTTTTCCATTTGCCATGCCCCTCAGCTCCTAATCACCGCGGATGTCTTGCGCGGGCGCAAAATAACTGGATGGAAGTCCATTGTACAGGACATCAAAAACGCAGGAGCCCGGTTTGTCGACGAAAAGGTGGTGGAAGACGGAAACCTCGTCAGCAGCCGTCAACCGGGGGATCTTCCCGAATTCATCGCCGCCTGCCTTGCGAGATTGCAGGAATCCGGCGACTAAAATGCACGAGAAGAAGATTATCCGCCCGCCGGTGCCGGCGACAGATGTAGGGCCCCTACGTGGCGGCAGGTAAGCCGGCGGATATCGAGACGGGGGCGGCGGTTTATTCTTTTGACGCCGGTTTCATCGTGTTTGCCTGTGTGCGAAAATGGTATAGGAATTTGATGTGATTTTAACGAAGGGAGGACACAGCATGGAAGCCGAGACACTCAATGTGCCAAACATATCCTGTGACCACTGTATCATGACCATTCAACGTGAGCTGAACGAGATCGAAGGGGTCTCCAAGGTGATCGGCGATCCGGACAAGAAGCAGGTCACGGTGGAGTGGGAGTTCCCGACCACCCTGGATCAGATCAAGGCCACCCTCAAGGAGATCAACTACCCGCCTGCCGAGTAGCACGGCTCAGGCATCCCCGGAGACTACCGCTTCTTTAGAACCGGGCTTTCAAAAAAGCGAGCAGGGTCTGATGCCATTGCTCGGTTTTTTCCAGATAGCAGGGGTGTGGAGCCCCTTGCAGGATGACCAGCTTGGCATCGGGGATCTCCTGCTTCAGGAAATGGCCGTTTTCCGGGTCGGAGATAGCATCTTCACTGCCCCAGACCAGGACGCAGGGAACCGAGATCTCTTTGAACCGGGAGGTGTTTTCCTGAACCCCCACTGTCCCCACCAGGACCAGACCGCCCACCAGCTCAGGGTGAGCAAAATAGAGTTCCAGGGCGTATCGCCCCCCTCTGGACGGTCCGACAATGACCGGCCGGTCCAGTTCTTCCTGCTGAATATAGGCTGCAAGGACCTCGGATTCACCCGCGGCACAGGATTCGGATTTGCCGAATCCGGGCATGTCCAGGGCATGGACGGGGTGGGCGGTTTGCCTCACCCGGAAACAGGGAAAACCGAAAAGGGGTCGATACACCCTGAATACAGGCAGGATCACCTCTTATCGAACCCGCCTGAACGTGTCTTTCAAGTATCAGGCCTCCTGATTCCACAAGGCACCCAAGGGAACCCTCACTCGGCCTTCCGAGGCGGGGGTCCATCCATAAACCAAACTCCTCCAAAAGCATCCTCTATAGAATTACATCGGATTTTCATCATCTATACTTTCCAGACCCCATCGACTGAGATTTTATTTATTGTATAAAGAGAGTAACTTATATGGAGGTGGACATATGATACTGGGTTTTAATGCAGACGAGGTTTTTCGGGTTGCCATCGAGATCGAAAAAAACGGAATCACATTTTATCAAAAGGCAAAAGAGTCCTTGGAGGATGAAAATTTGAAGCAGGTTTTTATGGAACTCGAGGATGAAGAGGAAAAGCATCGTACCGCCTTTCAGGAGATGCGAGCCAAGCTACCGGAATCCGCGAGAAGAAGTACGGATTATGACCCTGCCGATGATGTTCACCGCAAGGCTGATGAGGAAATCAATCAATACATTCAGGCTATGGCGGATATGAATGTGTTTCGAAAGGATGAAAACGTGCACAAATATATCCATGAACTTCGACATGTCGAGGATGCTTTACGCCTGGGCATCCAATTTGAAAAGGATTCCATTGCTTTTTATATGATGTTACGGGAGCTGACCGAGGAAGATAAAGGAAGGGAGTTTGTGGATGACATTATTGCACAGGAAACACAGCATCTGAAAAGCCTTTCCAGGGAACTCAGAAACGAGGTGGGGCGTGAAAAAATGAACGTCTTCCAGATGCCGGTATGCACGGGCCAGACGGCGATGGGTGCTGAGCAGGCCAGGGCTGCAAATCCGGATGAACCTTGTGATGACGACAGGGCCGGAACTTAAATACGGATCGGCCTTAAAGAAAGACAGCATCGGAGGCTTGTGAGCATTTTGTAGACCTTCGAGCGCTTCCAATGGATTCCCTCCGCTATTGGGTGAGGGAGATGCACGTGGACGGGTTCCGGTTTGATCTCGCATCCACACCGGCCCGGGACACCCTGGAGTCCCTCCAGCTTCCAGTGAGCCTCCAGGAGGCCCTCAACAGACAGGAGCTTCTGGACTACCTGCTTCAGCAGGGGCGGTTTGCGGACCGCAGCGCCCCCGTCCGGAGGTGGTCCTCCTGGACCTCAGCATGCCGGGCATGAACGGAAAAGAGGTCCTCTTCCGAATCCGCCGAGACCGGGCAAAGGAAACCACGAGTCCAAAGGAGGAACGCGTATGGCACTGTATCTGGCACAGCACGGAAAGAACCTCCCCAAGGAGGAGGACCCGGACAAGGGGCTCTCTGCAGAAGGCACCGTGGAGGTCGAGCGCATGGCTACCCTGGCCAAGGGGTACGAGCTGAGCGTCTCGTCCATTCGACACAGCGGCAAGAAACGGGCGTTGCAGACGGCGGAGATCTTCGCCCGGGCCCTGGGGCCGGAAGGGGGCGTCGAGGCCGTGGAGGGCCTGGGCCCGCTCGACGACGTCAGCCGCCTCTCCGTGGACAGCGATCGCAACGTGATGCTGGTGGGGCACCTTCCCTTCATGGAGAAGCTGACCGCGCACCTGGTCGCCGGGGACGCGGAGAAGGCCCCGGTGCTCAAGTTTCAGAACGGCGGCATCGTCTGCCTGAAGTCCGGGGAGGAGACCGGGTGGTACATCGCCTGGGCCCTGATGCCGCACATCGACTGAGAAGACGATCTCTTGATCCACGGAAGACCCGGAGCAGAGAGGGGGCAAGAGTGGATATGACGGTGTTCTCTTCCATAGTCAAGATAAATAGAATTACATCAAGCTTCCATAATCTATATTTCCAGACCCCATCGATTTTCTTGTATACTAAGCGCAAAGCTTTGGAGCCGAACAGACCTCAACCGCTGACCATTTGGTTTCAATTTATTTTGAAAAGGAGGGCTCAGGAGAATGAACATATGGCCAGGCAAACCATACCCCTTGGGAGCTACTTACGATGGGTTGGGGACCAATTTTTCCATCTTCACCGAGATGGCTGAAAGCGTGGAACTCTGCCTTTTCGATGAAAGAGGGTCGGAGGCCCGCGTAACGCTGCCTGAAGTCACCGGTTTCTGCTGGCACGGATACCTGCCGGATGTGGAGCCAGGGCAGCAATATGGATACAGAGTGCACGGCCCATGGGCACCTGAGCAGGGTCACTGGTGCAATCCGGCGAAACTCCTGCTGGATCCCTATGCCAAGGCTGTGGAAGGGGAGGTCGATTGGAACGAGGCTGTCTTCCCCTACAGGTTTCAGGACCCTGAGGGATCCGTCAATGAAGATGACAGCGCCCCTTTTGTCCCCAGGTCAGTGGTGATCAATCCCTATTTCGACTGGGGAAATGATCAGCCGCCTGCAAGGCCCCGTCACGAGAGCGTTATCTACGAAGTACATGTAAAGGGTTTCACAGCCCTCCATCCGGGGATTCCTGAGGAAATGCGAGGGACATACGCCGGGCTCGCACACCCCGCTGCCATAGAGTATCTCGCAGCGCTGGGGGTAACGGCCGTAGAGCTCCTCCCCGTACACCAGTTCATTCATGACGCCCATCTGGTGGAGCGTGGGCTTCGAAACTACTGGGGGTATAATTCCATTGGTTATCTTGCCCCTCATAACGGTTACGCCGGCAGAGGGAGGCCGGGCCGGCAGATACAGGAGTTCAAGCAAATGGTCAAGTCCCTGCATGAAGCAGGCCTGGAGGTGATTCTGGATGTGGTGTACAACCATACGGCGGAGGGGAACCACCTGGGCCCGATGCTCTGTTTCAAGGGGATCGACAATGCCGCCTATTACCGCCTTATGGAGGATGATCCCCGCTACTACATGGACTATACAGGCACCGGCAACAGCCTGAACATGCGGCATCCCCATGTGCTTCAACTGATCATGGATTCCCTCCGCTACTGGCTGGAGGAGATGCACGTGGACGGGTTCCGGTTTGATCTCGCATCCACACTGGCCAGGGAACTCCACGAGGTGGACAAACTCTCCGCCTTTTTCGACATCATCCAGCAGGATCCTGTAATCAGCCAGGTGAAACTTATTGCGGAACCCTGGGATATCGGCGAGGGGGGCTACCAGGTGGGAAATTTTCCCCCCCTGTGGTCGGAGTGGAACGGCAAGTACCGGGATTGTGTCCGTGATTTCTGGCGCGGCGAGGATCAGGCGCTTGCCGAATTCGCCTACCGGCTCACCGGTAGTTCCGACCTCTACGAAAGCACCACCAGGAGGCCCAGCGCCAGCATCAATTTCATCACTGCCCATGACGGTTTCACTCTCCAAGATGTGGTTTCCTACAATGAAAAACACAATGAGGCCAATGGAGAGGAAAACAGGGACGGTGAAAGCCACAACCGGTCCTGGAACTGCGGGGAGGAAGGCCCCACGGACAACGAGGAGGTGCTGGCCCTGAGAGCGAAGCAGAAGAGGAATTTTCTGGCCACCCTTTTCCTGTCCCAGGGGATCCCCATGCTCCTGGGAGGCGATGAAATCGGCCGCACGCAGAAGGGCAACAACAATGGGTATTGCCAGGATAATGAGATCTCCTGGTTTGACTGGGAGCACCCGGATGAGGCCCTTCTGGAGTTCACACGGAATCTCATCCGGTTCAGATCAGAGCATCCCGTGTTCATGCGTCGAGGCTGGTTTCTCGGCAGGCCCATACACGGAAGCGGGATTGATGACATTGCCTGGTTCATGCCGGATGGAATGGAGATGGCCGAAGAGGACTGGGGTGAAGGATTTGCCAAATCCATCGCCGTCTTCCTGAACGGGAAGGCCATTCCCTATCCGAGCCTGCGTGGTGAAAGAATCATGGACGACTCCTTTCTCATTTTTTTCAATGCCTGGCATGAACCCATTTCATTTAACCTGCCCGGTCCGGAGTGGGGGGAGAAATGGGTCCGAATGCTCGATACCGTGGAAGGGGGATTCCTGGAAGATGAAAAGACCATGAAGGCCGGCGAGGAGGTCCTGGTCCAGGACCGGTCCCTGATCCTGCTGATGAGGGGGGAATGAGATGGCGCGTATCCCCCTGGCCACTTATCGTCTCCAGTTTCATCCGGGCTTCACGTTTTATGACGCCGCAGCCGTTGCGGGCTATCTGTCGGCCCTGGGCCCGACTCACCTCTACGCCTCCCCCTGTTTTCAGGCCGCCCCGGGAAGCACCCATGGATATGATGTGGTGGATCCGGGCCGCGTAAACGAAGAGCTGGGCGGGCCCGAAGGACACCGGGTGCTCTGGGCAGCCTTGAGGGAACACGAATTGGGCCAGGTCCTTGATGTAGTGCCGAATCACATGGCCATAACCGGCCCGGAGAATGCCTGGTGGTGGGATGTCCTGGAGAATGGTACTTCCAGCACTTTCGCCTCCTACTTTGATGTGGACTGGAGCCCTCCTGAGGAGCGGTTGGCCGACAGGATCCTTCTTCCCATCCTGGGAGACCATTACGGCCGGGTCCTCGAGGCCGGGGAAGTCAGGCTGGTTCATGAGAAAGGGCGTTTTTCCATACATTACCTTGACCACAAGCTCCCGGCGGCCCCGGCCTCCCTTGCGGGGATACTGGACCGTGCCGCCGTACTATCGGGATCCGACCGTCCGGCCTTCATTGCGGACTCCTTGCGCCACCTTTCTCTCCACGCGGCCCGTGGGTTTGAAGACATCCGCCGGCAGGGCCGTAACAGGGCTGTTATCAAGGATCTGCTCATCGGGGTGGTGGAAGAATCACAGGAGGTATGCGCCGCTGTTGATAAGGCGGTTGAGGAGATAAATTCGTCT
>JAWLEX010000072.1:0-16715 GCA_041685835.1 Desulfatiglandales bacterium | reverse complement strand
GGAAAAACCGTCGGCAAAAAGACAGGCGAGGGGATAGGCCTCGCGACCGTGAAAGCCATTGTGGAAGGCCATGGAGGGAAAGTGACTGTCAGGAGTAAGCCTGGGCAAGGATCAACCTTTACCGTTATTTTACCCAAATCCGGACCCGCGAAAAGTGAGGTGTTGAACCTGTAACCAGGCATAAGCCTATCGTGTCCTTACCTCCCGGGACTCATTAAGATAGCATCAGGGTTGATTCGACTTATTCTCCCAGGAAGCGAACAGGAGGAAGAAACAGCAGTGCAACTAGTTGATATACTTAAACATGCCATGATGATCACTGTCTTCGTCTTTGTGATGATGCTCCTGGTGGACTTTATAGATTCCGCGAGCAAAGAGAGGCTGTCATCAATGGTAAGGGCAGGGTCCTGGCGGCAGTATACGCTCGTATCTTTTCTGGGTGCCACGCCGGGTTGTCTGGGCGCTTTCATGAATGTAAGCCTTTATGTTCACGGGATAATCAGCTTTGGCGCTCTGGCGGGAGGCATGATTGCAACCTCCGGGGATGAGGCCTTCGTCATGCTTGTACAGTTTCCGGGAACCTCATTGGCCCTCTTTGCGTTGCTCTTCATCTTGGGAATTATCTTCGCCTGGATCAGTGACAGGATCATCTCCAGAACCGGTTTTGTAGCTTCCGAACCCTGCCTGCAATCTCACTGCGAACACTGTGCTCCCGAAATTGAAACGGACGACCTCATGGACGATGCGTTTCATGTTGCAAATATTGCAAAAAACCTTTATTCCCTTTCTTTCACCCGCTTTTTGCTGATCACTCTCATCATCTCTTTTTTGGTTCTAGTGTCGGCGGGCATCCTGGGACCACCTTCATGGAACTGGCAGCGAGTAACCTTCGCCTGCCTGGCTCTATGCTCTCTTTACATCACTATGGTTGCATCGGAACACTACCTCCATGTTCACATCTGGGATCACATTATTAAAAGACATCTGTTCCGAGTCTTTCTCTGGACCTTCGGCGCCCTTCTTCTTGTGCAATGGGGCTTGTCTTTTTGGAATCTGGAGAGCTTTGTCCGGGATCACATGGCATGGGTTCTGCTAATAGGAGCCTTGTCCGGTGTGATTCCTGAATCCGGTCCACATCTCATTTTTGTGATGCTCTATGGGCAGGGCTTGATTCCCTTTTCCGTTCTCTTTACCACCTCTTTTGTTCAGGACGGCCATGGCATGCTCCCGCTTCTCTCATACAGCATCAAGGACTCAGCCTTGATTAAAGCGTTTAATCTTGCTTTCGGGCTGGCGACAGGCGGTCTGCTCTTCGCTTTCGGATGGTAGGAGGGCACCGAAGGAGCAATGCTGCAGGTCCCAACGCTCAAAACCATGAATGACTCGTATCGCGATCGAGTGCACCTGTGCAGCCGTAAGTCCGGCGTCAAAGGTCATTCATCCTTCCCGTGCATTACCGCAAGCAATTCATCATGAATAAAGCGGTTCGTCGCCACACAGTCAGACAGCTGGACCCGGTACGGTTCACCTTGAACAGTGGTGCATTGCCCGCCCGCCTCTTGGACGAGAAGCATACCGGCGGCCGCATCCCAGGGCTTCAATCCCATGTGAAAATAGGCTTCCAGACGGCCGGCCGCCACATAGGCCAGCGACAGTGCCGCAGAACCCGAGACGCGAACTGTCCCGCAACGGGGAAGAATACGGTTCAGATGTTTCATCACCAGTTCGCGCACGGCATTGTCGTGACCCCAGTCGAGCCCTATCAGGGCGATCCCGAGCTCCCCTGTCCCGCTGACATAAATCGGCACATTGTTCAGCCTCGCCCCAGCCCCCCGTTGGGCCACGAACGTCTGATCCCTCAAGGGGTCGTGAATGACCCCCATAAACGGGTTCCCTCCCTCGAGCACCCCTATGGAGACAGCAAAAACCGGGTAATGGTGGGCATAATTGGTCGTCCCGTCCAGCGGATCCACCACCCAGGTGTATCCATTGCCGATGGCGTCGCCTCCAGCCTCCTCAGAGATGATGGCGTGATCGGGAAACCTGGACTGAATCAGTTCAAAAATCAGCGATTCCGCCGCGGTATCTGCATCGGTCACCAGATCACGGAAGCCTTTCATGGTCACGCTGCGTCCGCCGGGATAACGCTCGGCAATGACCCGGCCGGCCCCTACGGCCGCCTCCACAGCTGTCTTGAGCATATCACTCCCTCCTCACCGGAATACGCCGGACCACCTTGATCGCACATAGGGCGCCTTCGGGGCGGATTTTCTCTTCAGATCCAAACCCGCAAGGTGCCCGAACAACCAATCGATTATACTGTTTAAAACCATTAATCACTGAAAAGATATTCAGAAGCCAGACCCCCAAAATACCTGTGTCATCCACCGCCCAAACGTTACCTTTCCAGATGGTAACAATCTATAACGCCATGGTAACGCTATATTATCAGGACCATATGCATGTTGCCGCAAAAAACTCCCGCCACCTATTATGCCCCATGGGTAAGCCCGTGGTCTTCCGGGCGGGGAATTTCGGGTCTTGCCCGCAGGGCCGGTGTCTGCGCGGCGTGTGCCAAGGCGGATAAACGGTCGGATGCACTGCTTGACTGGGTCTGTCCGTTTCATTATAAGGTTTTTATGATTGATGGCGTCTCACCTGACAGCGGCAACGTTCCTCTTTGTTTGAGTGGATACGGTTACTCATGAAGACTGCTCCTTCACAGGAAGTTTTGACACAAATGGTCTCCCAATGGCTTCCTCCCCACCAAGTGCCTCAGCGGTTTCGAATCCATTCGGATACCAGTGATTTTTTCCAGGTCGAATATGATGACATTGTGCTCCTGAAAGACCGGCCCTATCTCATCCGTCATAACGCCAAGGAACAGCGGTTCGGGCTGGAGGATGATGTCAAGTTCTGGGTCAAACGTGCTGTTGACCTGGAAGACGGCAGTCCCAAGATCATGAAGCTGGTCTTTTATGAACGGTTCATGTCCCGGATCGGGGAGATCGAGTTCGAGTGTTTCCGAAGCCCCAAAAAAGAGGCCCGCATCCTTGACCTCGTCTCCAGGCATAAAAACTTCATGCACGGGTATTCCGTACCCGATGAGAAGGGGAACCTTATCCGCGTACTTGATTTTATCAAGGGGAAGACGCTGGCAAGCCATGTGGGAAAAATGGATATCAACCATGAGGTCTATTACCATGAGCACTTCCCGCAGATCCTGGACCGCTTTTTTGAATGCGTGCAGGCTGTCCATTTCCTGCACGACAATGGCGAACGGCATGGAGACATCCGGCGTGACCATATCCTGATCGACCAGGAAACCGGGGATTACCGCTGGATCGATTTTGACTTCAATTATCGCCACAGGGAGAACATATACGGCTATGACCTGTTCGGGCTGGGCAACATCCTCGTCTTCCTGGCGGGGATGGGAGATGTGTTGCTGACCGATCTCAAGAGAGACAAAGATCCCCGTCTGAACACCCTGACCGAGGAGGACCTGAATATTGTTTTCCACCACCGCGTGGTGAACCTCAAAAAGATCTACCCCTATATCCCCGACTCCCTCAACCGGGTGCTTATGCACTTCTCCAGGGGTGCCAACCGGTTTTATGACCATACATCCCAGCTCTTGGATGATCTGGGCCAGGTCAAGACCGCTCATTGACCGCGGACCATGTCAATGGGGTGGCAGTCCACCCTGTCGCGGGTCTTGCGCATATTGCAAATGGAAGGAGGAAAGACATGACCGAGGCGGAAAAAGCCTTCAACAAGAATATCCTGATTGCAGTGGATGAGTCAGAGAACTCACGTCGCGCGGTATCTTATGTGGGTCAGCTTCTGGGAGGGCTGCCGGGCTTCAAGGTGACCGTCCTGCACGTGGTCCCTGAACCGGAAGAAGATTATTTCCCCACCACCGCCCAGAAGGAAGAATGGCTGTCCAAATACATTCAGAAAACCGAGGCCCTGCTGGAAGACTGCCGCCGGATCCTGACCGAAGAAGGGTTTGACCCGGAAAATGTCGGCGTCCGTTCAACGCTCCGCTACTGTCCCTCCATGGCCGAGTGCATCCTGGCGGAACGTGATGAAACCCAATACAGCACCATTGTGGTCGGCAGGCAGGGTCTTTCCAGGAGTGAGGAGTTTCTCTTCGGGAGTATCTCCAGCAAGATCGTCAACCACGCACGGAACTGCACGGTTTGGGTGGTGGAATAACATCACTTTCCAAACCTCGACAGACGCCGTTACACTGCAAATTCTGCATGGTGTCTAACGCGGGCCGCTTTTTCTTCCAGTTCTTGCCTTTCAAATGTCTGCCGTTTTCCACACGCCTCACTCATTCATCAGCTCATACGGTTCAAAGAGCTTACTCATGACCGCCGAACTCTCTTCTCAATGCTGTCACCAGCCTGTCTGAAAGGGAGTCATCGTACCTTGACCTGAATCGGCTCATCAAAGACAACGTGATAACAGGGGCCGAAACTCCTGTCTCAACAGCCTGCTCGACCGTCCAGCGGCCTTCCCCCGAGTCACCCACGTATGCACTGGCCTCGGACAGGTTGCCGGACCTCGAGAAGGCGGCCTCGGCGAGTTCCAGCAGCCATGACCTCACCACGCTCCCCTGGTTCCAAAGGTGGGCCACCTCGGCGTAGTTGAGTTCCCCGGCATAGGGAGACGCCTCCAGGATCTGAAATCCTTCGCCGTAGGCCTGCATCATGCCGTACTCAATCCCGTTGTGGACCATTTTGAGGAAGTGTCCCGCGCCCGCCGGCCCGCAGTAGAGATACCCCTCTTCGGGGGCCAGGACCTGGAACACGGGCTCAAGGAACTGATAAGTCTCCCTGGGCCCTCCGATCATCAGGCAATACCCATTCTCGAGGCCCCATATGCCGCCGCTGACTCCCACGTCCAGGAACCGTATTCCTTTTTCCGCCAGGGATTGCGCGCGATCAAGGTCGTCCTTGAAGTAGGTGTTCGCGCCGTCGATCACGATGTCTCCGGGCGAAAGGGTCTCCTTGAGCCGCATAAGATGCTCGTCCACGGCCGGGCCGGCAGGGAGCATCATCCAGACCACCCTGGGAGAAGGGAGTGCGCCTGCAAGTTCGGACAGGGAATAAACCGGCACGGCGCCTTCCGCTGTAATCTCATCCGTCTTCCGGGCGGTCCTGTTGTACGCCACCACCTCATGGCCGCCCCTGAGAAGACGCCTCGCCATGTTCATGCCCATCCGTCCCATTCCGATCATTGCTATTCTCACAAAAACCCTCCTTCTCCCGGATTACCTCGAAGACCTGCATGTCAGCCGCTGCCCTCACCCGACGGGTCGAAGACGTCGTCCATTACTTCCAACACAAATCTGGCTGAAACGGTTGCAGGGTCGCCCTTGTTCTCCAGCCCGGCCGCCCACACAAAGCTCCAGCGTGCGGTAAGAGCAGCCACAAGGGCCCCCGAAACCACAGACACGATCACTGCTGAGGTGCTTGATCTCCTCGACCTCGCGAAAAGCATCTCGCTTCCGGATTGGAAACTAAGCAGTGCCAGAATTTGATTTATGGATGGGCACTACTTATACTTTTTGATTTCCTCTTCAACCTCTCCAGCCCCCTCTGTATAAAATTTCTCTTCATCAGGGGCCAATTCGCGGAGCAGCCGGAGAAACTCCCCTGCGTGAACGCGCTCTTCATCGGCGATGTCGTGAAGAACCTCTATGGCCAGCTTGTTGTCCGTTGACTCGGCAAGCTGCATGTACAGCTGAATCGCTTCATACTCCGCAGCGATCATGAACCTGATTGCACGAATGAGCTCCTGGTCGGTGAGCTTGCGATCGTTTGCAAGACCTGAAAAAGGCGATCCGAACTCCGGCATGACTATCCTCCTTTCCGGCTCTTTCTGAGTTTCAAGACAACGTCAATTGATCCACATGATATCGCCTGGACCCTATGACGTCAAATCGTGCCTTCCAACTTTCTAATTGGGTATCTGCTTAATCAGCCTTTACGAGGAAAACGATTTTGGTGACAAGGGTATGAAAAAGCTGCTGGTCCACGATTCGCCCTACTTCAAGATTTTGAACTTCAACTTCCGCCCCGGGCAGAAACTTCCCGTTCATCATCACGACAATGCAGGCCCTGTGTGATATAATAGGCAGCCGATCTTTTCTGGACTGAGGAAAAGCATGCAAAAATACTACAGGGAACGGTTCGAGGCCTGGCGGCGCATCGCACACAACCTTGCATCGAGCATGGAAACCAACAATATGCTCGAGATCCTAAGGGAGGAGGCGCGCACGCTCATACCCACTTCCATGGAGTCCTGTATCCTCCTGCTCGACCCGGAGGCATCACAGTACACCCGCCCTCTCCAGTGCGCTCTCTATGACCGGCCTGTTAACTGCCTCTCCTGCAAGCGCAACCGTGACGCGGTCAAAAAGGCCATGGAGCGGCGAACCCCGGTGATCGTCTCGGCCACAAACACCGTTAAGAGGCGGGACGGGTCGGTGGTGGAAACAGGCCCGGAGGGGGCGGTGCCCGTGATAGTGGACGGCCGGATTCTCGCTGTGGTCACGGTGGTCCTTCAACCGGAGGCCCGACTCACCCGGCGCGATTTCTTCTTTACCCGGGACATTGCCGAGATCGCGGGAAACGCCGTGCTCCACGGCAAGCAGCACTGGGAGATCACAAGGGAGAAGATCGCCATCAGCAAGCGGCTCAGCTCCCTGTCCCCGTTCGTGCCCCAGGCCGTGCAGCGAATGGTGGAGGAGGACTCCGACGTCCTGAACCGGGAAAAGGAGAAACGTGATGTCACCGTGCTGTTCCTTGATCTCGAGGACTATACCCGCCTGAGCGCCCGTCTTCCGGAAAGCGAGGTCAACGAGCTGGTGGAAGGCGCTTTCAGCCGGTTCGTGGACCCCATTCAGCGTTCCCACGGCGAGATCAACGAGACCTCCGGGGACGGGCTCATGATCCTGTTCACGGATAACGATCCCCTGGCAAACGCGGTGAACGCGGCCCGGGCCGCCCTCGAGATTAAGGACATGGTCCTGGAACTGAACCGGGACCTGCCCCCGGACTACGGAGCCATTCACGTAAACATGGGTATCAACTCGGGAACAGCACTCCTGGGCCTCAGCCGGTTCCGAGGTGCCCTTATTGAACGCATGACCTACACGGCAAGCGGGCAGGTCACAAACTTGGCGGCCCGCCTGGCAGGACTTGCCAAGGGTGGAGAGGTCCTGGTGGGCGAGGAGACCAGAAAGCGCATTCAGGGGCTCTGGCCTTTGAAGGAACGAGGGGGGCACCGGCTGAAGGGTCTCGAAGATCCTGTTCATGTATATGAGTTACAGCCGGGAACTGCACAGGAAGCCTGACAAAACAGCAAGGAAGACAAGCGTGGTTTATGACCCTGACCTGTTGTACACGTTCATGAACCCGGCCGGGGCACCGGCGTCACCATATGGTTTCCCGCACTCGGGACCCTGGAGACAAAGGACGGTAAGAGCCCGGATATCGGAAAGACCGAAGCCGTCACCTTGCTGGCCGTAGAAGACGAGGACCCGGTAACAGACGTATTTCCAACGGTGCCCGAGAGAATGGGGGACCGGGTCCTGACCGCCCCCACCGGGCGGAAGGCCGTTGAGACGGCCGGCATACCGTTTTTGAAGGTGGAGAAACTCCGGGACCCGAATGAGCGGGACGGTCTTTTACTCGACCGAGGTCTCGAACTTCCTTTCCAGACTGTAGATCAGAGAGCAGAGCACGGGAACCAGCACCAGCGTAAGAAGCGTGGCAACCGCCAACCCGAAGATGACGGCCACGGCCATGGGTCCCCACCACTGGCTTGACTCGCCCCCGATGTCCCAGGCGAATTTCCTGAAGTCGAAGCTGACCCCGCTGGCCATGGGCAGGAGGCCGAGGATGGTGGTGATGGCCGTTAGCATGACCGGGCGCAGGCGGACGAGCCCCGCCTGCAGGAGTGCGTCGTAGCTGGAGAGCCCCCGCTTCATGAGCCTGTGGTAGTAGTCGATAAGCACGATGGCGTTATTCACCACCACTCCGGCCAGGCTGATCACGCCGACCCCGGTCATAATGACTCCGAATGCTGTTTTGGTTACAAGGAGTCCGGTGAACACCCCGATCAGGGAAAGCACCACCGAGGTGAGTATGACAAGCGGCGTGAAAAAGGAATTGAACTGGGTCAGGAGAATGAGCAGTATCAGGAAAAGCGTGGCCACAAAGGCCTTGCCGAGGAAGTCCCGGGCCTTGTCCTGCTCCTCCTGCTCTCCTGTGAACCGGTATTCATAGCCCCTGGGCCATGTGATCTCGGTATCGAGTATGCGCTCCATGTCGCGGATAATGTCGTTGGCCAGCCGGCCGGACGCGTCAGCGGAGACCGTGACTACGCGTTTCTGGTTCAGACGCATGATTGCGCCCAGACCGCTCTCCAGGGACACCTCGGCCAGGCTGGTGAGCGGGATCGGCTCCCCGCGGGGCCCTGAAACAGTGATCCGTTTCAGGGCCCCGATGGACCGCCGGTCTTTTTCAGGGAGCCTGGCGATGATATCGTATTCGTTCTTGCCCTCGCGGTAAACTCCCACTTTGGCCCCGTTTATGCCCGACTTGACCGTGTGGGCTATGGTGTAAGTGTCGAGGCCCATGAGGGCTGCCTTTTCCTTGTCCACCCTAACCTGAATCTCAGGTTTGCCTCTCACGAAGTTGTCCTTGAGGTCCACCAGGCCGGGAATATCGTTGACGGCCTTCCGCACCTGACCGGCAAGGTCCCCGAGGACGAGAATGTCCTCGCCGTAGATCTCCAGGTTCACGGGGGGGCCCGTGGGCGGGCCCTCCTCCTCCTTTTCCACCTGGATTTCAGCTCCGTGGATTGTGGAGAGGATCCGTTCCCTGACCTCGCTGATGATCTCCGACGAAGGCCGTGATCGGTCATGGAATTCCTTGAAGTCCAGCACCACCCGGCTGATATGGGTACCGGTGCCGCCCTGGCTGAAGGGGTCTCCGCCCGCGGACCCGATGTTGGAGATCACGTAGCGGATGTCCTCATAATCCGAAACGATCTCCTCCACCTGTGCCACAAACCGGTCCGAGGCGTCCAGATTGGTGCCCTCCGGGGCCTTGATATGAACATAGGCGCGCCTTGGTTCGGTCTCGGGAAAGAACTCGACCCCCTTGCCCCATTTCCCATATGCGGCGATGGACCCGGCAAGAAGGGCAAAGGCCGAAAGTACAACCACGAAGCGGTGTGCCAGGGCCCATCGAAGGATCATCAGGTAGATTCGCTTTATCAGGGCCTCCCGGGGCCGGGCATCCTTCTTTTTCTTCGGCTTAAGGGGCTTCACCTTCTTTACGTTCTGATACCGCGCCGAGAGCACCGGATTGATCACCAGGGCTATGAAGAGCGAGGAGCTGAGCGCCAGTATCAGGGTCTGTGGAAGGTAGCCCATGAACTCGCCCATTATCCCCGGCCAGAAGAGCATGGGCACAAAGGCCCCGATGGTTGTCATGGTGGAAGTTATCACGGGCCAGGCAACCTCGTTTGTGCCTGTCAGGGCGGCCTCTTGGCGAGATTCTCCCTCCTGCATGTGCCTGTAAATATTTTCCACAATCACGATTCCGTTGTCCACGAGCATGCCCAGGGCCAGGATCAGGCTGAAGAGCACCACCATGTTCAGGGATACGCCCATTCCCATGAGAAGCGAGAAGGTCAGGAACATGGAGTAGGGAATGGCCAGGGCCACGAACACGGCGGAACGGCCCCCTATGAAGACGAAGATGACCGCCAGCACGAGGATGAGGCCGGAGAGTATGTTGTTCTCCAGGTCCGCCACCACGAGCCGCACATCATCGGACATGTCCGCGGTGAGGTCTGTTTGAAGGGAGGACGGCATCAGGGGCCGGATCTCCTCGACCGCCTGCTTCACCTCGTCCGTGACCCGTACGATATTCTCGCCGCTCCGTTTCTGAACCCCCAGGGTGACGCTCTGCTGGCCGTTCATGCGGCTGCGGGTGATGGGGTCCTTGTGACTGTCCTTGATGGTTGCCACGTCCCGCAGATAGATCGGCCTACCGTCCCGGACAAAAGCCACCACCGAAAATATCTCTGAAGGGTGCTTGAACTCCTCCGGCACACGGACCGTGTACTTGCCCTGACCGATGTCCATGCTTCCGCCGGGCATGTTTACGTTACTCTGCTGGACTGCGTTGATAAGGCTTGAAAAGGGCACGTTGTAAGCCCTTACACGATCCAGGTCGAACTCCACATGGATCTCCCGCTCGAGACCTCCGCTTATTACCGCGTCCAGAACGCCGGAGATGGATTCGATCCGGTCCTCGAAATCCTCGGCAAAGGCCTGAAGCCTGCGCAGGCTGAACGGCCCGGAGAGGACAACCCGGATCACGGGCAGGTCGGAAAAGTTCACTTCCTTGATGACCGGATCGTCCGGCATTTCATCAGGCAGGTCCTGCTTGGCCTGGTCCACCTTGTCCCGCACCTTCTGGAGGGCGTCGTCGAGGTCTACGTCCGGAAGGAACTTGACCGCCACGGTGGAGATACCCTCGGCCGAGGTGGAGCGGATCTCTTCCAAGTCCGAAATCCCCTTGAGCTTGCGCTCAATGGGGATGGTGACGAGTTTCTCCATGTCCTGGGGGGCCACGCCCTCGTACGTGGAGGTTACGAACACATAGGGAATGGTTATGTCCGGAAAAGACTCCCTCGGGAGGGTGATGTAGGCGTAGAAACCGATGATCACGATGAAGACGAGCAGGGCCAGGACGGTGACCTGGCGTCTGAGAGCGGCCTGGTTGATGAACATCTAATTCACCTCCACTCTCATGCCCTCTTCCACATCGTTCTGTCCCTTTACAATGAGATGGTCGCCGGATTCGAGCCCCTCGGTGATCTGTACGCGGTCCCCCTGAATCACGCCTATGGAGACGGTCCGAGCCTCAACCACTCCATCCTTCTCCACATAGAGGAGACGTTCCCCACCCCTGTCGACCAGGGCGAAGAGCGGGGCCGTGAGGGCGTCCGGGATCACGCGGCGCATAAACGCGGCCCGCGCGATCATGCCCGGGCGTATGCTGTGTTCGGGATTGGGAATAATCACCTTGACGTTGAAGGTCTTGGTGGACGGATCCGCCTTGTAGGCTACAAAGTCCACCTTGCCGGGAATCCTTTTGTCGTCGGCGAAGGCGTCGATCCGCACAAAGGCATCCTGGCCTTTGTCCAGGTACCGGACATCCATTTCGGGTACGTCCACGTTGACCTTGATCCGATCCACGTTGACTATGTCCGCGAGCGGCTCCCCTCGAGCGATGAACTCACCCTGGTCCACAAAGAGGTGATTGACCACGCCGTCGATGGGAGAGTGGATGAAACCCCTCTGGTACTCCACCCTGGCCATTTTCAGGTCGCCCTCGGCCACACTCCTCTCCGTGCTGCTGCGGTCCAGTTCCTCTTTGGCGATGAGCTTTTTATCGAAAAGCTCGACCCGTCGACGATAAACTTGGTCCGCCAGATCAAAGGCCGCCTGGGCCTGATCCAGGGCCGCCTTGAGCGAGGAGGCGTGCACCTTGGAAATGAGGTCGCCCTTTTTTACCTCGTCACCCTCACTGGGGCCGATCCATTCCACTTTGCCCACCATATCCGAGGGGACACGCACATCCTCCCACGCCTCGGTCTCCCCGGGGAGGATCAAGATATCGAGAATGGGCCTGGGACTCACCTCTTCTATTGATACCCGGACGGTCCGGGTTGTAGTCCCTTTCTCACTTTCAGCCTCGGCCCTGCTCTCCCGGCGATCGCATCCGCCGGCTGCAAGGGCCAGGAAAATCAGTGCAAGGAAGAGACCAAGCCTTCGGTATATTATGCGACCCTTTTTCATGGTGTGCTCTCTTTGTCCTTCTATCTGATCGTATAAAACTTGAGCCTCTTCGATGCCCAAGGACGATATATCCACGTGCCAGGCGTTTTGACAACCCTTGACTCTCTTCGTGTCCGTCGTGCCCTTCGTGGTAAAGCTTCAATCTGTATCGGATAAAAACGGTTGCCCCTGCATCCTCTTCCGGGCTCACTCAGCACGAGCGGACAACCCTCGAAAGGCCAGTCTCAGAAGCCTCTCAGGTCTCTCCGGGTCCGGGACCCCGCCCAGGAGCTGGTCATGATGAAAACACAAGTCCAAAAGCCCCATGACCAGCATGGCCACTTCATCCGATTCCGTTTCGATCACCTCACGCCTGGATACGCCCTCGCCGTATATGATTTGAATCGCATTAAGCATGCGGCGGTGAAACCCCATCAAGTCATAGGAGGGCACCGCATCCGGCGGGCCGAAGAGCAGGTTGTGAATCAGCCGGAACAGGTCCGGGTACTCGGCCACACCCTCATAAATGCTCCTGTAGATGAGAATAAAACGGTCGAGAGCGGTCCCGGGCGTCTCCATGATCTCTGCCAGGAGGTCTTCCTGCATCTGGGCCGCACGGTCCAGTATGGCCCGGAAGATCCCGGCCTTGCTCTTAAAATAGTAATAGAGCACGGGCTTGCTCACGCCGGCCCGCACCACGATCCCCTGTACGGATGTACCGGCATAGCCTCTCTCTGCAAAGAGCGCCGTGGCAGCCTCCAGGAGGCGCTTCCTGGCTTCCGGTTCGATGTTGCTCCGCTCGGCATTATTAATCATGAATTCCTCGGCTTTTTTGTTCGAACCGGTATGGTTAACACGGCAAGAAACAAGGGTCAAGAAAAATCCTACCTACCGGTAGGTATATGGCGGGGCGTTCGGTCTCAAGCTGTTGAGCTATCAAGCCGTTAAGCCAAATAACAAGATATTTCAGCTCATGAGCCGTCAGGTTGTCGGCGCACCGGCTCCCGCACTATTTTTCTCCTTTATCATTTTACTTTTTTCCTTTATCATTCGGCCTTGTAACCCGGCAGATGATCGGATGCTGATCATTTCTACACCAAAACACCCTTTTCCTGCATGAAGGGAGGCCTCCATGGATTTCAAGGCACATATCGAGACCGCATGGAACCTGACCATTCGGTACATTGCACCCCTTATCCTTATGACGATCGTCATGTTCGCGGTGAGCCTTATCACCCTTGGGATCCTGGCCCCTGTGACCATGGCGGGCTACATGCACGCCGTTCTTCTCATGGTCAGGGAGGGCCGGGAGCCGCGGGTCCAGGACGTATTTTCTCAGATGCGCCTTTTCCTGCCCCTTTTCCTTCTTGGCCTGGTGATCATGGTTGTAATCATGATCGGATTCATGCTCCTCGTCCTGCCGGGGATACTTGCCTCCGTGGCGGCGGCCTTCTTCTTGCTGTACGTGCTTCCCCTGATGACGGACAAGGGGATGGGCGTGATGGAGGCCGTGAAAGAGAGCTTCCGAATGTCCACAGAGAAAAGTATTGTGGACCAGCTCGTGATCGTGGTCATCTACTTGGGTCTTTCCGCCATAGGCGGGTCCGTGTTCATCGGCTGGCTTTTCACCCAGCCGTTTGCCACGGTCTTTCTCATGTCGGCCTACGAGGAGAAGGTAAAGCGGGCCTCTGTGTCCGAAGCGCCGATCCATCCCCGGTAGGCCGGTCCCGCCGCAGGGCCCCGTAACCGCCCGATTGCCGGCTTTTCATCCGGCGCCCTGTGTGCGATCATGGGGCCTCGTGGTTGCGCATTCTCGGCCCCCTCGGGCCGAGAATGTGGAAAGGCGGGCCCATGTATTTGAAGCGAAGGTGGAAAAAAGGCAGGAGTCATTACCTGATCAGCGAATCCTACGCCGGTGGGGACGTCTGGAGGCACAGGGAACTCAAGGACCTGGGCCCTGATCCCGGCGAGTGGATCGAATATCCCGGCGGGAACAGTTTCCACCTTCGGGAGGGGTTGGAACAAGAGCTTCGCGACCTGGGCGCAAACTTTACAGACGACGACCTGGAGTCGCTTTTTCTCCCCTTTCTCGATCCTCGAATACGCAGGATCGTAGAACAATTTCAACGCACCGACCCCTCGAAAAAACCCTGGAAAGCCTATACGCGGGAAGAGTTATACAACCGCCAGCAGGCCCTTCACGACTTTGACAAGCGCAGGATCCACTATCTCCGCTGTGGCAGGGTGGACATCGGAAACCTCGACGCCCGGCCCTGGCCCTTCCTGAACGTCCTCATCGACAAGAGCCGCGATGAGATCGAGCACACGCTGGAGGGGATGGAGCGAGAACTCCCACCGTGGGAAGTGAGACCCTATCTATACACGGCCCTTTGCTGCCAGACCCGCTTCAGTCACCTGGTCACGCGCAACCGGCCCGAGGCCCTTGATCCGGAGAAACTGGACGAGGCCTTTCTCGAAGACCTCTGCCGCCTGAACCGCGACGAGCGGTTCTTCGCCGGGATCGACGACCACAGGCCCCATATCCTTCACGCCTACCTTTCGAGATACGCCTCCCTCTACTTCGACCACGACTACGATCGGAGTATACCGTGGCAGGAGTCCGTGGAGGATTTCATTCAAAGGCACCGGTCTTACTCTCCCCCAAGAGCGGTATCGAGATTCGATGAGGCCGAAAAGACTGCCTGCCGCCGGCTCGGCATAGACTCCGATGAGTTTCACGAGATGGACCGCCGTAAGCTCACGAGGATCTACCACCTGCGGGCCATGGAATCCCATCCTGATCGCGGCGGGGGCAACAAAGAGTTCGTTGCTCTCAAAGAGGCATACGAGCGGCTCCTTAGAAGGAAACCCTGAAAACAAACGAGAATAATCCGGGCACCATGAGCAGATCGGTACCGGCAGGGTCCTCCAGCATTCGGCGGGTGTATGTTAACGCTGGCCCGCGGTCCGGACTGTACTTGAATCGAGTACGGAGCGAATGCGCGCCTCGAGGTTGATCCGGCAGGCCGGTTCAGGCTGCCGCGGGAGCGGCATGGAGTCATACTCCAGGGTCTTGATCCACTCGAAGGTCTTTAAGTATCTCCAGGATCTCCCCCACCCGGTCCTCCGGGGCCGTGACCACTCCCCAGCCCTTCTGGGCCTGAAACAGGCCGTCATACGCCGTGTCATGGTAACTCCGAAGGAAATGCGGGATCCCGCGCTCCTTGAGCACAGATTTCAGCAGCAGTGCCTCGATATCGTTTTCAAGCGTGGCCGCCTTGACGTAACCCTCCATGAGATGGACCTCCATACCACCCAAGGCAAGAGCCCTGTGTGATTCCCGGCGTTTCAACCTTTGAGTTTCTTCGTGGTCTTCGTACAATTCGTGTTATATCTTTTTACCGACCGATCAAATCAGCCGCTTCAGGGGACGTCGGCAAGGCCCGTTTTCGACAGGCCTTCAGATCTCGTTCAGCCGTTCTATGAACTGCACCAGCCTGCCGAAATCTTTCCGGTTGAAGTCGAACACGATACGGGGAAGGGAGAGGATGTCCGGTTCATCCTTCTCCACTGAAAGCGGGCCGCTCAGTTCCATATCTCCTTGGGGGGTCAAGATGTCGGCGAAGCCGGCTCGAAGCTCATCCAGGGGGAAAGGATCCGGAAGGTCCTTCAGTCGAATGACAAGCCGGGGCCCCACATAGCGGAGGCTGTGATAGCGGCGGTAGAATTGCCCGATTCGAAAAACAGCCTCCTCAGGGGACTCTATACGCCTGAACAGGAAAAAGTCGGAGGCGCTGACGGCACCCCTGCCCAGGAGTTCCTCCCTCATGAGCTCTTCCCACCGCCGCCAGTAAGTGCCGCCCGGAAGATCCAGCAAAAGGATCGGAAGAGGCGCCCGCTTTCCCGTCTGCACGAGCGTCAGTATCTCCATGGCCTCGTCAAGGGTGCCGAACCCGCCGGGGGCCAGGATTACGGCATCCGCCTCCTTGACAAAGGCCACCTTCCGGTTGAAAAAGTATTTGTAATTGATACTTCTCGGCAGGCCGTCCAGCACAGGATTTGCCTTCTGCTCAGAAGGAAGCCGGATGTTGACCCCGAAGGAGTGTTCCGGCCCGGCCCCCTCGTTCACGGCCTGCATCAGGCCCGGCCCTCCGCCGGTGATCACCATGGCCCCTTCCTTTGCCAGCAGCTCCCCCACTTTGCGGGCCATATAATAGATCGGCTCATCAGGATACGTACGGGCCGATCCGAACACCGTGACCTTGCGGACCGAACGATACGGGGCGAAAACCTTGGACGTGTAACGCATCTCCTTGAGGGACATGTTCATGAGCTT
This sequence comes from Desulfatiglandales bacterium, assembly GCA_041685835.1. Lineage (GTDB taxonomy): Bacteria > Desulfobacterota > DSM-4660 > Desulfatiglandales > HGW-15 > JAIPEI01. Next base: position 501 of record JAWLEX010000072.1, on the reverse strand, counting down.
CAGGTCGGCAAGGCTCACGCCCTCCTGCCCGGCCTTGAGCGAGGTGATGATCATTTCCCGGATCAGCTCCGGGCGCTGTACATGCCCGGCAAGCTTTATGAGTTTGTCAATGGCCCGGTCCAACGGACCGCCCGTTCGCTCGAAGCTGAGAGGCCCTTTTCCGGAGCGCCCCTGGTGTTGCTCATTCTCTTTCATGTCCGACTTCTCTCCTTCTCTATATGTAAACTGGTTTCCATCCAGAAATGGTCTTTTTTGCCAATCTCGGCGTCAATCTGCGAGGTTGCTTGTGCGGCGTACTTCAGTACGCCTCCGCACAACCTCTTGATTTCCTTGATCTTGACAAAAAATCCTCATTTCTGAATTGGAAACTTGCCAGTGCCCAAAAAGCGTTTCTGGATGGGCACTAGCTGTCCGGCCGGCTTTCCCAACATCCTGATGCGGGCCATCGCCCGCAAGCAAACAGGGGTGTCAACCAAACATAACCGTCTCCGGAGGCCGGTG
>JAWLEX010000071.1:0-16743 GCA_041685835.1 Desulfatiglandales bacterium | reverse complement strand
GAGGTTGCGCGGAGGCGTACTGAAGTACGCCGCACAAGCAACCTCGCAGATTGACGCCGAGATTGGCAAAAAAGACCATTTCTGGATGGAAACTAGTTGGTGCCCATCCAGAAATGCTTTTTGGGCACTGGCAAGTTTCCAATTCAGAAATGAGGATTTTTTGTCAAGATCAAGGAAATCAAGAGGTTGCGCGGAGGCGTACTGAAGTACGCCGCACAAGCAACCTCGCAGATTGACGCCGAGATTGGCAAAAAAGACCATTTCTGGATGGAAACTAGTTGAGGATATAACGAAGAGGATTAACCGGCACGCCGTTGAGGTGGACCTCGTAATGCAGGTGAGGACCGGTGGTCCGGCCTGTGCTGCCTACGAGGGCGATGGTCTGCCCGCGCTCGACGTGTTCGCCGTTCTTGACCAGAATCTTGTTCAAGTGTGCGTATCGGGACTTCAAGCCGTAGCCGTGCTTGAGGGAAATAATCTTACCGTAGCCATAGTTGGAACCCACTTCTGAAACCACGCCGTCTGCGGGGGCCAAGATGGGTGTCCCCTTGCGAGTGGAGATATCCACCCCCTGATGGAACTCCTTCTGGTTGGTAAAGGGCGAGACCCGGGTGCCGAATTCGGAGGTGACCCATCCCTTGGTGGGCCAGATGGACGGAGTACACCGGAGCATGGCCTTCTGGTTCTCCAGGTACTTGAACAGCTCCTCTTTTTCTCTGGTGCAGATTGCAACCTCATCATCCAGGCTCTCCAGGGACTGGTGCATGAGACGCACGAGCTGCCGGTGGGACTTGTCCTCGGCCTGGTCCGAATCGAACACAAAGGCATTTGACCCGCCCATGCCCAGAAACTGCCCTTCCTCGTCTTCAGCCTCCATGTTCACCATTACCCTGAGCTTGTGGTCAAAGGCTCGCAACTCTTGCATTTTTTTGTTGATCTGGTCGATCTTCTGTGAAAGGGCGAGAAGCTGGACGCTTTGTTGGCGATTTTCGTTTATAAGGCGTGAGACTTCAGGGACCTCGTTCTTGACCTCCAGGTAATCCCGCACCATCCAGGCCAAAAAACCGCCACCACAAAGAGCTGCAAGAAGAAGCAGCGTGAAGAAACACTTGGGGACCTTGATCTGCCGTACTTTCCTGGCCCCTTCGGACAGGAACATGATGGTGATCTTTTTAAAAGCCAAGGGTCTCTCTCTATATTCAGGTTAGAGGACCGGATCCATTGCTGCTTGAAAAAACTGCAAATTTTGGGTCCGGAAACTCGCCTGTGCCCGGGAACCACCTACAGAAAGGGCACCGGCATGGGAACTTGGCACGGCACATGAAATGCCGCAAAGGGATATGTTCGGGAATGCTTATCATAACCGCCGCAGCCCTGTCAACAGGTAATTCAACGGTGGGATTCCTTTGTTTTGAGAACATCCAAGACCATTTGAGCTGTCTTGAGGTTTATCCCGGGAAGTTCGGACAGGGCCTCGGGAGCGGTCCTTGATATGACCTCCAAGTCCCCGAAGCGGTTCAGAAGAGCCTTTTTTCTTTTCGGTCCAATCCCTGGGACCGCGTCCAGCAGGGATGCGGTCATGGCCTTGCCACGGAGTCTTCGGTGATACCCCACCGCACGGCGATGGGTCTCGTCCCGAATCCTCATGAGCAAGTGGAGAACAGGATGGTCCGGGCCCAGGGAAAGGGGGTTCCTTCGGCCGGGAATAAATACCTTGTCCGCGGGTTCCCCAAGCCTTTCGTCTCTCTTGGCGATGGCCGCAAGCGCGGGGCGATCGGCCGGCCTCAAACTGTTCACAACCCGTTCCACCGCAGCCAGGTGCCCCTTTCCCCCATCCACCAGGAGGAGGTCGGGCAGGTCCCCTTTGCTCAACCGGCGCCCGGCTGTCTCCGCCATCATGGCATAGTCGTCGATACCTTCTTGCGTCCGGATTCGGTAGTTCCGGTATCGGCTCGAGTCAGGCTCTCCTTCCCGAAAGGCGGCCACCGTGCCCACGGCCTGGCTCCCCTGGATGTTTGAAATGTCAATACACTCGATGCGTTCCGGACGGTGACCCATCTGGAGCGCAACCCGGACAAGCTCCATAATGTCCACATCCCCGGCCGCCTGCCTCTCCAGAAGGTTTTCCGCGTTTTTCACGGCCATGCCCACGAGCCGCCGCTTTTCCCCGCGCTTGGGCTGATGAAGCGCGACCCTCCTCCCGCCGAGGTCCGAGAGCCAGGACCCGATGGCCGTGATATCCTCGACGGGATGCGAGATCAGGATATCCCCCGGAATGAACACGCCCCCGGCATAGTATTGCTTGACGAAAGCCGCCATGACTTCGCCTTGTGAGGCGTTACGACTCCGGAACCGGAAACTGAGGCTTCCTGCCAGCGCGCCCTTTCGGACGTGAAGAATCACGACCTGGAATATATCTCCTTTCCCGGCCAGGCCGATGACGTCCCGGTCTTCCATGGAACCGGATACCACGTTCTGGCGTTCGACGATCTGTTTCATGCCCCGAATCCGGTCGCGGATGCGTGCGGCCCTCTCGAACTGAAGGGAATCCGCTGCACTCTTCATGTCCGCACTGAGCCGTCCCAGGAGTTCCCGGTTACGGCCTTCCAGAAAGAGACGGACCTGTACCAGCAGCTCCCCGTAGACGTCCGCGGGCACTTCCTCTGTGCAGGGTCCCAGACAGCGTCCGAGCTGATAGTTCAGGCAGGGACGGGAACGCTTCGGCGGTCGATTCCCTCGGCATTTGCGAAGCGGGAAGACTGTCTCTATGAGCTTGAGGGTGTCCCGGACCGAGCCGGCGGAAGAAAACGGGCCATAGTAGAGGGCCCCGTCCTTGCGGATCCGGCGCACGACCTGAAGTCGGGGATAAGTGTGCCGGAGATCGAGGCGCAGGCAGGGATACCTCTTGTCGTCGCGGAAGATCACATTGTAGCGGGGCATGTGCCTCTTTATCAGCGTGTCCTCCAGGATGAAGGCCTCGTTTTCCGTGTCCGTGATAATGGTCTCCAGGCACCCGGCCCTCGAGATCATCATTCGCGTCTTTCCGGAAAGATCATCCGAGGACTTGACGTAACTCAAGACCCGCTTCTTGAGGTCCTTGGCCTTGCCGACATAAAGTATGCGTTCAGCTCCGTCCTTGAACAGGTAAACTCCCGGTTTGGCCGGAAGGCTTTTGCGGAGGGATTCCGGATCCAGGTCCTGGTGTTTGAGAAGCACCTGTTTCATTACACTCAGTTCCCTGTCGTTTCGATTTCGATTCGGATTGTATTTCCCAACATCTCTTGCAACGCGGGCAGGCAGCGGAAGGGGTATCAGGCGTCCTCCGGGACCCATTCGCGCGGAAGGCGCTTGACCATCAGATCGAGGTTGTGGAAGTTACCTTCCATGTCCTTGACGAAGTCCTCGAGCGTGGCCTCCCGGTTAAACCGGAGCTTTTCCACCCCGCGAATGATGGTGTCGTCCCGGCCTTCCACCAGTCGCATGACTACCCGCTCGAGTCCCATGGACATGGCTGCATTGATGAGATCCATAAGCATCCACGTCCCAAGCCTCCTTTCCCGGTACTCGGGTGTGACCGAGATGCGCACGTGGCCGACGTGGCCTTCCGCACCGGGGCGTTCGCGGACCAGGGCCGCCACGGCAATCATGCGGCCCTCGAGAACAGCAGCAATGGAAAATACGCGGTCGGTTCCGGCGAACCGGATCCACATCTGGACGAACGCGGAGACATCCTCGTCCAGGCCCAGGAACCAGCGGTCCTCTTCGCTCAGCCGGTGAAGCATCCGCTCCAGCATGGGACCGTCGTGAGGGGCGATGGGTCTCAGGGTAACACCGCTCCCGTCACGGAGAATGACCTCCTTGGGATAGTCTTTCAAAGCTCTTCTTTCCCACCCCCGGTTTTTCGTCCTGTGTGGTCGGCTTTCAGCCATCAGGTGTAGCCGACAGCTGACTTAACAGGTTTGGTTTTTTGACGGCCCGGCGCATTCACGCCATACCGTACTTTCCGGACTTGCGCCGAATCAGGGTAAGTGATACGTAAGAAATCAGTCAAGCGAATTGTCCCCGGGACCCCTCGTGGGCTGCTGTCATTCCCGAAGCCCTTCCGGTTTGCCACGGTCCTGGCGGGCCAACGAAGCCGGAATTTCGACAGGGCCGTGAAACCTGTTATGAAACTATTCAACCTACAAGCCTCAGCCCTCCTGCTCCTGCTCTCCTTTATTCTCGCAGGCTGCGCCCCTTCTCGACCAAAGGGATCCCCAACCGCCTGGATCCATGGTGCCGAAGGCAGGTACGGCATGGGGGACATTATCGACCTGCACCAGGCGAAACACCTGGACTTCCAGTCCTTGATTGAGAAGGTCGCACCCAGCGATCTCGTATTCGTCGGCGAGATCCATAACAACGCCGAACACCATCTCATCCAGGTCCAGATCCTTCAGGCCCTGATGGAGTGCTGCGGTCCTGTGGATGTGGCCATGGAGTTCTTCCGCACGCCCCAGCAACCTGTTCTTGACAGATTCGTCGCCGGTGAGATGACTGAAAGGGAGTTCTTGGAGAAAGTCGGATGGGACCTGAACTGGGGGTTTCCTTACCATCTCTATCGCCCCCTGATCACACTTGCCAGGGAAAACGGAAGCCGCATCCTGGCCATCAATGTGCCCTTGAAACTCGTTCAAAAGGTTGCCCGTGTGGGTCTCGACGGCCTGACCTCTGAAGAGCGGGAGCGGCTGCCCCGGGAGATAGACCTCACGGTCAAGGCCCATCGGGAGTATGTTTGGAACGCCTACCTAATGCACTCGGTGGAAGGCATTCGAAACTTCCAGTTCTTCTATGAGGCCCAGTGCGTGTATGAAGAGGTCATGGCTGAGAGCCTGGCGAACTATTTTGAAGAGGCGGGGAGGCATCACCGTAAGGTAGTGGCATTCACCGGAAACGGGCACCTGGTCTACCGGTTCGGCGTGCCCAGACGCGTGGCGAGGCGAAGCCCGGTGGCCTCGGTGACAATACTGCCTTATGCGCTCACAGAGGAGTCCTCCCTCCCCACCGAGATCGCCGATTTCCTCTGGCTCACCTCCTCTCGAGCAATAATGCCCCGTCACATGCCTTCAGGCATCAGGACAGGGCCCTAGAAAGCCGGAGATGTCTATCATGACGGATTCTGAGGTGTTTCGTTTCTGCCCGATCTGCGGAGGCAGCCTCGAGACCAGGATGCTGAAACCGGGCCAACCCGAACGCTTTGTTTGCGCCGCATGCAATACGCCCCTTTACCTGGATCCAAAGCTGGTGGCCTGCTCCATCGTGGAAATCCATGGATCCGTTGTCCTTCTGCGCCGCGGCATTCAGCCTCGAAAAGGCTTTTGGGTGATGCCCGGGGGCTATGTCGACCGCGGTGAGACAGTCCAGGCCGCCGCCCTTAGAGAGACCGAAGAGGAATGCGGCCTTCGGACGCGCATCAGGGATCTTCTGGGGATCTACTCCTACCCCGGGGAGATCGTGGCCGTGGTAGTGTACACGGCGGAACGCATTTCCGGAAGTCTCTTTGCCGGAGACGAGACCACAGAGGCCCGGCTTGTGCGGCCGGAGGAGATCCCCTGGGCTGAGCTTGCATTTCCGAGCACACTGGATGCACTCACCGATTACTGCCTGAGAAAGAGAACGCCCTCATGAATCTGATTCCTTGCCATATCGACGACCTGACGCCTGAGGAAAGGTCTGCCCTTCTCAGGCGATCCATGGAAGACGTCTCATCCGAGTACGACTATGTCCGTGGAATTGTGAACGACGTACGCCAAAGGGGAGACGTGGCCGTAGTGGAGGGCCACAGGGGCCTCGGCCTGAACCTGGAGATTGATTCTCTGGAGGTCTCCCCGGAAGAAATCACGGAGGCCTACGACCGGGTTGAAGGCCGCGTTGTGGATGCCCTTCGAGCGGCGGCCGTGAACATCACCCGTTTCCACCGGGCCCAGCTCGACAGGGAAATGTGGTCCGTCGAAGTGGCCGAAGGGGTAATGGCCGGAAGGATTACCCGGCCTCTGGATCGTGTGGGCTGCTACGTCCCTGGAGGAAGGGCCGCCTATCCGAGCACCACTCTCATGACAGTACTGCCGGCCAGGGTGGCCGGTGTGCATGAAATCGTGGCCGCCACCCCTCCCGGCGAGGGCTCGGACATCCCTCCCGCCACCCTTGTGGCCCTGGACATCGCCGGGTGCGATCGAGTGTTCCGAATGGGCGGCCCCTGGGGTATCGCTGCAATGACCCACGGAACCGAGACCGTTCCGAAAGTGGACAAGATAGTGGGCCCTGGCAACCGTTACGTGACCGCCGCCAAGATGGTCGTCTACGGCGAGGTGGACATCGACTCCCCGGCCGGTCCCAGCGAGTCCCTGATCCTGGCGGATGAGACCGGAGAGGTGGAATTCCTGGCCCTCGATTTCCTGAGCCAGACCGAGCACGACCCGGACTCCGCGGCAGTACTGGTGACCACCTCCCGGGACCTGGCCGCCCGGGTCTGCGAACGAATCAATACTGCTGTGGGAACCCTTCCGAGACGGGACATCATCGAGGCCTCGGTGGCGGCCCACGGTAAAGTACTGGTGGCCCACGACCTGGACCAGGCCGTGGAGTTCGCCAATGAATACGCCCCGGAACACCTGCAGATCATCACCCGGGACCCCTTCATCGTCCTGGCCGGGATCCGGCACGCGGGTTCCATCTTCCTGGGCCCCTACGCCCCGGTCGCAGCGGGCGACTATGCTTCAGGCACCAACCACGTCCTCCCCACGGGGCGGGCGGCCCGCATGTTCTCGGGACTCTCGGTGGACGATTTTCTCAAAAAGCCGACTTTTCAGTACCTCAGCCGAAACGGCCTGGAGGGCCTCAAAGACACGATTATTACACTTGCAGAAGCAGAGGGGCTCCCTGTTCACGCCCGGGCCGTAAGGGCCCGCTTCGAGGGGGAGTAGGCCGGACAAGGCCTTCGTTCTCAAGGTGTTAAGGAACAGACCAACTCCGGCGGCCCCGCAAAAACCCGCTCCGCCGCCGGCAACCTCATAACCCATTGGAATTACAAGGGCAGATCACTTGCTTCCGGGCTTTTTGCGGCTCAATCAACTTTGGGGAATGATTACCTTCGTCTTGAACTGTAGAGTCATCCGTGCTAAGGAAGGCATCGCGGGGATTGATAAGAGAGACACCTGTAACAAACGGCCTTGCCGGGAAATCGCCGGGCATCCGAAAGGGGCTCCGGCACTCCGGCCGCCGCTTTATTCCAAACCAGAAGGAGGATTCAGGCCATGGCGGACATCAAGGGATACAACATGCCGGACGATCTCTACTATCATGAGGATCACAGCTGGGCGCGCGTAGACGGCAAAAAGGTAACTGTGGGCATGAATGACTTCTTCCAGAAGGAAGCAGGCGACATCGTGTTCGTGGACCTGCCCGAAGAGGAAGACGATGTGAGCCAGGGCGAGGTATGCGGCAAGATACAGTCCCGAAAGTGGATCGGAAAGCTCGTGGCCCCGGTTTCCGGCGAGATCGTTGAGGTCAACGAAGACCTGGAGGACGACACCAGCCTCATCAATACCGACCCTTACGGCAAGGGCTGGATCCTGGTGATCGAGGCCGAAGACCTGGAAGACGACCTTGAAAAACTCATGCAGGGTGACGCTCTGGCCGCGTTTATCGAGAAGGAAATTCAGCGGGCCGAAGAGGAGAAGGCCAAGGCATAGCATCATGACCCAGACATGGCGTTTGTTCCGAAACGCGACCAGGCCGCTCTGCACCGCCGAGGGCCTGGCCGTCGACGACACGCTGCCCCGTTCCGTGGCCCTTCACGGATCGTGCCCCATACTGCACCTTTACAGCTTTGTTCCTTCCGCCATCGTAGGCAAATACCAGGACATCGAGGCGGCCCTGCGGCTTGACCGCTGCGAGGCCCGGGGCATCGAGGTGAACCGGCGCAGCACCGGTGGGGGCACCGTTATCATGGGGCCCGGAGTCGTCTCGCTCGGGCTGGGAATCGAGCTGGACCATCCCGGTCTGAACGGAGGCGGCGTAAACGGCCTTTTCACCACCATGAGCCGGATCCTGTCGGACGCCTTGGCCGGCTTCGGAATCAGGTCCTACTTTCAACCGCGAAACGACCTGGAGGTGGAGGGAAGGAAGATCGCCGGGCTCTCAGCCGCCTCGGAGGTGGGGAAAAGCCTGCTCTTTCACACGAGCCTCCTCGTGGATTTTGACGTGGAACTCATGCTGGACATAATGAACACCCCCCTCATCAAGCTCAGCGACAAGGGGTATAGCTGTTTCAGCCAGCGGATGACCACAGTACAGATGGCCGCGGGCGGGCCCGTGGAGGTGGAGTCGGTCATGGATGCGGTGGCCGGGGCCTTTGAATCAGGCTTCGGCATCCGGTTTGTGGAAGACGAGCCTGACCAGTGGGAGAACGAGAGTGTTCGGGATTTTATCGAAAACCGTTATACCCGGCAGGACTGGATCTTTACCCACAAGCACCCCCGAGCCCGCATGGGTGTGGGCCGGGTGAAGACCCGGGGCGGCCTCCTGGAGATCTACCTCTCACTCTCCGGGGCCTCTATTGAGAACGTGCTCATCACCGGGGACTTTTTTTCCACCACCGAGGACGTGAACCGGCTGGAAAAGGCTCTCAAGTGGACGAGCGCCCGCGAGGACCGCATAGCGGAAAACCTCGAACGGGTCTGGAAAGAGGACATGATCTACGGCCTGGACGTGCCCACGCTCACCCGGGCTGTTTTACAGGCCAAGGAAAACCAGGTGAGACTGTGAGCCCCTTGAACGAAATACGAAGCCCTGAAGCGGCCAAGGTCAGCCAGGCCTCAGCCATCTCTCTCGGTCTGGTACGTGGACGCATGTACCGCGGCGCGGTAAACCGTTGTGTCAACCTGCTGGTACACTACCCTGAGGGATGTGCGGCCAACTGCGCTTACTGCGGGCTGGCCAAGAAGCGGCCCGGCACCTACCGGGAAAAAAGCTTCATCCACGTGGACTGGCCCGTGTTTTCCATGGATCACCTGATCGAGACCGTCAACCGGGCACCCGGCTACGTGAAGCGGACCTGCATCTCCATGATCACGAACGGCAAATGCCGCCGGGATACCCTGACCATGGCCCAAAGGCTCTGCAGGGAGACATCTTTGCCACTCTCAATCCTGTGCAGCCCCACCATACTCTCCAAAAAGGACTTCGAGGCCATGCGTGATACCGGGGTGGACAAACTCGGCATTGCCCTGGACCTGGCTACACCCGAGTTGTTCAATCGGTACCGGGGAAGCGGGGTAAACGGCCCGCACCGTTGGGACAGATACTGGGCCGCCCTGGAGGAGGGCCTGGAGGTCTTCGGCTCACCCCACGTGGGCGCCCACCTCATGGTGGGCATGGGCGAGAGCGAGCGGGAAATGGTCGAACTCATGGACCGGCTCTTCAAGATGGGCGTAGTGAACCACCTTTTTTCCTTTTTTGCCGAGGAGGAGTCCCGGCTTGCAGATCGCCCTCAACCACCTTGGCCCTCTTACCTGCGCATCCAAATGGCCCGTTACCTGATCGAAGAAGGGCTGACCACCGTCGCTGACATGCGCTTCGACCATAAAGGAAGAATCACGGACTTCGGGGTGGACATGGATTCCCTTGCAGATATCGTAGACCGGGGCCGGCCCTTCATGACAACAGGGTGTCTCGGGCCGGACGGTGAGGTGGCTTGCAACCGGCCCTTTGGAAACTGCCTCCCGGATGTTCACCAGTGGAACTATCCCTACATGCCCGACAAAGAGGAATTGGAACTGATCCACCGTTACCTCTTTGAGCGCGAAGGCCCCAGCCGGGCGACGTTGAAATCAGTGGCAGGTACCCGCTGAGAACCCCAATTTCCTTTGACACAGCCTCACATGAATGGTAAAGTTAATCTTTTTTGGGGCCGTTAGCTCAGTTTGGTAGAGCAGCGGACTTTTAATCCGTTGGCCACAGGTTCGATTCCTGTACGGCCCACCAGAACGGATCAACAACAGGGCCAATTTGGGGCGAACGCCCCGGCGGTGGCCATCAAAACGTAATCCGTGCTTCATTGATTGCGTCCCCATCGTCTAGCCAGGTCCAGGACACCGGCCTTTCACGCCGGCGACAGGGGTTCAAATCCCCTTGGGGACGCCATAAGTAACCGTGTTAGTGGGATGTAGACCCCACTAAATTCAATAATCCTGCTCCAAGGAGTGCCTTCTTTGGGGTGGTTTTTTATCTCTCGAAAAAGGGGCTGAACGACCCTTTTCCTCGTTTTTGGGTCTGCACCATCGCGGCAGTTGTCGGCCTCATTTTCTCTCTCGAAACATTTCGAGATTTCCCCTACACTCCACAATTCAGGGATGTCTTCTTTCCACTTGTTCCAGGGGGTTGCCCTCCATTTCGATACGGCAAGCCAGAAAGACAAGTGCGGACAGAATTGATTTCGTGCAGTGCTGTTACCACTACTAGCTTCTACTGAAATTGCTTCCGCCGACATATCAGTTTACCTGACCGGTGTTCCGATGCACTTCACACCGGCAGGTGACTTCTGCGTTATGCATGCGTCAATAGATCGGGTCAGCAATTGAAATAGTCCGTGACTCGACATACGGCTCCGGAGTAGGCCTCAATGGTCTTATTTGAGTTTTTTGCCGCCGCGTAGCGGTCTCGTCCAACAACCAAATGAACCTAAATTCATTTTACGGCGGGAGCGGACACATGAAGAAACTATCTGTTTTTCACATAGGAGTCTTCATTGTGAGCTTTATAACGATCCTCGTTTTTTCGCACGTCGCTTACAGTGACGAAAGCATTGAAGCGTGGACGAAAAAGGTCGAAGCACTCAACAAGAGAGCAGAGTCCGTCACGGACATGGCGGAGTTAATGGAAATAATGCAGGAGCTTAAGGGCCTGATGCAGCAGATGCCTCAGCCGAGTATCGGCCTGGGCGGCGACTCCTTTTCCCGCGGCAATACCCCTGAAGAAGAAGTCGAACAAAGGGTTGAGGCGATCAACAGAACGTATCGGGATTTGATTATGGGCCTCCCAAGGATTGGGCCCGACCAGGAGGTCCTGATTCCGGTACCGTTTGCCACAAAGCTCAAAGGCCATATCAAGGTAATCGGAAAGGATTCCGATCCTCCACAAAACAACTGGATACCGTTGACACTTCAATACAGTCTACAGGAAGACTTTGTCGGATACCTGATCATCACTGATTATTATGACCCGAAAAGGGCCCTATTCACGGATAAGCGGGAATATACAATCCATAGCATCTCGATCGATATCCATGTGCGGTCATTGTCCGGCAGGCAGTGCGTTGAAACCCATTCCGCCCCCTTTGTGCAATGCGCCGAATGGCGATCCTTCGACACTTACGACGTAAACGAAGGTGATGTGTACCCGGCTTTTTATGATAGGGTTGTTCTCGGCGCAACCGACGGCGATACGGTATCGCTCAAAATAGAAACGCCAAGTGTCTATTTTCGATCCGTGGACAAAAAAGCCGGCCGAGGGATCGGCTGTTATGGAACAACCATCGAAGAAAGCACGTCCTGGTTCGCATCGGCTATAGAGGAACGCTCCATCCAATGGAAAGGCCAGGTGGGCACGGCCTCAAAGGTAACGCCCCGGTGCGAGGTGGGGTCGAGCATTGAACTCCATATGGACCTCTGCGATCCGAAGGATTTCGCAGATATGGATAAATGCATGCAGATTGACATGCTCCTTGAAGATGCCAGGCTGTTTCTACTACTCGGAGAGTCATACAAAGACATGGCGGGGGGCGCGGAGAGTGTTGATCATCTTAGGCAACTGGTGACCCTGGACATCCAGTCTGAGTTTCCCGGTGTGGATATGACGAATGACGAGTATCTGGATAAGATTGCCGGAGGGTTTGATACTTGTTCATCGGGCATCACTATCCCTCCAATCTGTAAAGACTGTAAACCGAGACCCTTGTGCCGGTGGCAGGAAGAAGCGCTGGAGGTTCACGAAAAAACCCATTTTGAAGATTTTGTCGAAGATTCCAATCTCAAAAAACTGTTCTGTAACCCGGAATTGTATGGAGATGCCAACTGGGTAGACAGGGAGCAGGCAAAAAAGCTGGGCGAGTTGGAATACCGGGCTTACTCGGAGCAGGCAAGATATCTTGTCGACATCATCGAAGAGCAGCTCAGCAAACATTACGAATGTCAGTTTTCAATGGGCTTTTTTGTCAAACTGAATCAAGCGAGGGGCGACTTGAAAGAGAGACAGAAGAAATAGGAGACATTATGTTGGCGGTTTAGGAGAGCCAGACAGGTGCAGACCCTGCCATACCCCGCCCCTTGAAAGGCAGTCCAATCTCTTCAATGAATCTGGCAAAGGCACACTCCGGCTCTGTCAGTCTTGCAGAAGCAAAGACGGCCTGAGCAGACTTTCGAGATACTGGCAGAGGTGAACATCCCAACATGCGCCTGCACGAGGTCCGCTCGTTACCTCGCGGCCTGTGAGGCTCGTCGTTGGGCTATAAGATGATTAGTAATGATATCTCAGTTGTACAATATGAATTGCCTCTTCTGAAACTTTATAAACGAATCTATGTTCGTCGTTTATTCGCCTGGACCAATAGCCGGAAAGTGCATGTTTCAACGGTTCAGGTTTGCCAATACCCTCGAAAGGGTTGTGTTTTGTTTCATTAATTAGAGTGTTGATCCGACGAAGTATTTTTTTGTCAGTTTTTTGCCAATAGATATAATCGTCCCAGGCATGGTCTGAAAAAATGAGCTTCATTCTAAAAGCTCCTTTTCATTTCCTTTGCCATCTTCGAGTTGTGCAATGGATTCAATTAGCCGCCTGGTGTTTTTTGGTGACCGTAATAAATATGCTGTCTCTTCAAGGGCTTCATAGTCCTCAAGGGACATGATAACCACAGATTCCGATGATTTTCGTGTCACAATCATCGGGGCACGGTCTTTGCAAACTTTTTCCATTGTTTTCGCAAGGTTTTGCCTTGCCGTTGTATAGGTTATGGCTTCCATTTTTAGCACCTCCTGTACGGGATATTGTACATATAAGGGCCAGGTTGTCAAGTTTTTTCTACCCCAATTTATCACTTCACAGGCAGCAAGGGCCTTGCGGCCCTCGCTGCCTGTGAGTTCCACGTTCACGCCGACGCTTGCGCGTCGGCTACGCAGGTGAACCGGCGCCCATTAGGCAGAGAGAAAAAGAAATACTCGTAGAGGTGAGTTCATGACGAAACGAAATCTTCATGGAATAACGCTTGAGTATGTACAGGGTGATATTGCACATCAGCCTGATATGGAAGCCATTGTGAACGCGGCGAATGCGGAATTGCGCATTGGTGGCGGGGTGGCCGGTCCGATTCATCGGGCTGCGGGTCCAGGGCTGAAAAGGGAATGTCGCCCGCTGGCTCCCATCCGCCCGGGACAAGCGGTGATCACCGGTGCACACAATTTAGCCAATTGCTACGTGATTCACTGCCTCGGCCCGATTTACGGAGTAGATGAGCCTTCTGAGGAATTGCTGGCTTCGTGTTATCGAAATGCACTTCAACTGGGAGAGCAAAACAAGATCTCTTCCATCGCATAACGGAACAGCGAGTACTATTGCCGTTAACAGCGATTCCGACATTCATTGAAACCAATTCAATTTCCTCCCAAACGACCCTCCTGTCAAGGGTCTCTGCCTTTCAAGCCCACCTCCAATCGAAAATAATCAGTACATGAAGGGCTATAATGATTGGCAGGATTATGCGTGCTCTCAATGCACTGGGGGCTTGATTACACACACGGGGTTGGAGATTGGGGAACGACCATCATGGGTTCTGTAATAAGCGAGAATTACGAGTCAATAGGAAGGGAATATTGATTGATTTTGAGAAGGGTTGTTTTCTCGCGCCCATACACAACCTGCCCGGAGTCGGCATGACAGGCAAAATGCCGGGCACCTTGCCGGGCGCGGATTTCATCCGCACAACTTCAGGTGTCTTGTGCCGTTTGGTTTGGTAGAATTAGCAGTGTTTTCCAAAGTTTCGGATTCTGATTCGTCCGAGGGCCTGATCACGACAAGCCGGCCTTTCTCGTAAGGGCTCTGGTTGATCAGGTCCGGTGAGTCCTCGACAGCGTTGTTTATCTCGATGATTTCGCCTCCCACGGGCATGTAGATTTCGGAAACCGTTTTGACAGACTCGATGGTTGCAAAAGCTTCGTCCTTCTTGAATTCATCCCCGATTTGCGGGAGTTCCACGTAGACGATCTCGCCGAGCTGGTCCTGAGCATAATCGCTTATGCCCGTCCTTGTGTGGCCGTTTTCCGGACGTATCAATTCGTGATTTTTCCCGAATCGAAGATCTTCCGGAATTAGCAGTTCATCGACTGCTTTCATTTCCTGGCCCCCTTTATGTTTTTATCCATGAAGGGGTTGGTCCATGGCTTTCATGGAGGTTTCCATCATGATTTCCGGCAGGGTGGGATGGGCGTGAATGGTCTCCGCCAGGTCCCTGACAGTGGCCTTCATATTTAATGCCAGGGCGGCTTCCGCTATCAGGTCCGTGGCGTGCGGGCCGATAATGTGAACTCCCAGAACCCGGCCACTGTCGGTCTCTGAAATTATCTTGGCCTGCCCGGCGATTTCCCCGAGTGCCTGGGCCTTGCCGAGCGGTCTGAACAGGGCGCTGTCAGCGCGCACCCTGTAACCTTCTTCCCTGGCCCGGGTTTCTGTGAGGCCCACGTTTGCCACCTCTGGGGAAGTGAATATGGCTCCGGGAACAATATCGTAATTCATGCTTTTTTCCCCGCCCATGGCGTTTTGTGCCGCGGTCATGCCTTCCGCCCAGGCTGCATGGGCAAGCATGATTTTTGAAGGGCCCAGGATGTCTCCGACTGCATATACATCCGGGTTGCCTGTCTCCAGCTTTTCGTTTGCAAGTATCCATCCCCTGCCGCCGGTCCGCACGCCGAGGGAGTCAAGGCCTTCAATTCCCGAGGTGACGGGGGTGCGCCCGATACAGACAAGTATTTTGTCCACCTGCTGAAAAGAGGGTTCTTCGCCTTTTTTTGAAGAATCCCCGGCAAAAGACGAGGGCCGGATTTCAACGTTTAACTTTCCGCCCTTTTCTTCTGCTCCTGCCACGGTGCGGTTTACCATGAAACCAATTTTACGTTTTTTCATTTCCCGCTGGAGAATCTTTGAACAATCCTCGTCAACCGAGGGCAGCGGCAGCATGCGGGACATGGCCTCAACAACCGTTACGCCGGCCCCGAGCGCCGAAAGAAGGAATGCAAACTCGCAGCCGATCACGCCTCCGCCCACGATTAAGACGGATTCCGGCACTTCATGCAGGTTAAGGGCATGATCGCTTGAAATAATCCTTTCCCCGTCAAAAGGAAGTTCCGGCAGTTCAAAGGGGCGGGTGCCGGCGGCTATAATGAATTTGTCCCAGGGGACCTGGTGCTCTTCGCCTTTTTCCGTGCGCACGGCCGCAAGATTGTTTCCCCTGATAAGTCCGGTTCCCTGGATGTAGTTGACACGATTATGCTTGAGCAGGTTCAGTATCCCGTCTGTCTGGGCTTTTACGATCCTGTTCTTTCTTTCCATTAAAGCCGGCATGTCGGCACGGGCGGAGCCTTCCAGGGCGATGCCGTATGATTCCGCCTTTTTTATTTTTTCAAGCAGTTCCGCTGTGGTGATCATAACCTTGGAAGGAATGCATCCCCGGTTAAGGCAGGTTCCGCCCGCAGAGTCCTTTTCTATAACCGTGACGTCGGCACCCATCTGAGCCGCTTTCACGGCCGCTGTGTATCCTCCCGGTCCGGCACCCAGTATTGCTATTCTGTTGGCCATTAGCTTTCCCCTGCCTGTTAAAGAATCCCTATAACCCGGTCGCAGGATTCCATGAGATCAACAAGTGAGTCGAATGAACCTCCGGAAAACATGTTGCCGGGGTTATCAGCATCAATTCCGCATTTACAAGACTCTGGCACATCTGCGTTGGGTCGACACCTTCGCCCATGCATTCGGCCAGTCAAAGATTAACCAGGCTCGAGACCTCGTCTCCCTCGAACTTTGTGATCAGGTTCATAAGGAAGCGCTCCCGGGCCTCGCTGTCCATGTCCTCCAGGAGCCGTCTAAAAATTTCGGTGATCTCTGACAGGGCTTTTTCCGGGGGCATCCCTGAAACCACTTTAAGAAGTTCATCCATGAAAATTCATCCCGCCTTTTGATATTAAAAAGTTTTTCTCGCTGATAAAAGATCAGTCGCCATATCGCTTAACGCCCTTAAAATATGCAGTATTCTCCGATCCGCCAGTTCATGGTAAATAAAAGGACCCTCGCGCTCCACCCTTACCAAAAGGGATCGCTTCAACTCCTTCACATGATGAGACACTAAAGGCTGTGACAAATCAAGCTCCTCGACAATGGCTGATACCGATTTCCTGCCGCCGCTCACCAGCAGCAGGATTTTCAAGCGATTGACGTCAGACAGGCTTTTTGCCAGAAAGGCGGCACATTGAAGGCCCTCATCATCCAGGCGGTTTCCGTCCGGAGTGGTATCCTCTTTTGCCGCACGGCTTTGCCGAGTTCCGTTCCGGTCTTTCTTCAATGCTTTTCCTTTTTTTCTGCCTGTCATTGAACACTTTCCCGGGTTTGTTTTTTGCCGTGGCGTTCGCCATGTTCCGGCAGTATATGCTTATAAATACTTATATA
>JAWLEX010000196.1:0-3826 GCA_041685835.1 Desulfatiglandales bacterium | reverse complement strand
AAAACCGGTACCGGCTGTTGCAGGGGCCTCCCCTCACGGTTTCCCCTGAAAGGGTGATCGGTACCGCTCAACCGGGGAGGCTAAATCAGTTCCGATAAGGTCGATTCAAGTATTCTGTCAGCCACGTCCCGTGAATCCGCTTCGTACGTATCATCGGCCACCTGTTGCCTGAGTTCCGCCACCTTTTCGGCCCTGGCCGGGTCAGACGTCTCCATGGCCTCCCTTGCCTTAATTATCTCCCGGGAGGTACTGGACACAGCCACCTCGGTCTCGCTCTTTTCCGGCTGTTCCTTTTTGGTGACCTGAGCCGGCTCGTTTTCATTTCCCCGAGTGGCCCCGCTTTCCCTGGCGGTGTCGATCAAATTGACATTCTGATAGGTTTCGTCGACTTTCATGTCTACTCCATAAAAAGTGTCCGCTTTCGCCTATTCGGCTCCTCCTTGCCCGCCCACTGATCCCCCCTCCTCGGAGACCGTGTATTTGCCGGTGCTCACCTGAGAAGGGATCTGGGACATGACCCGTTCGGACATCCTGTTGAGGGCCTGTCGGCGCCTCGCTTCCGAAGAGATGTCCACGCGGTCGGCATATTGACGGTTCTGCTCAAGGGTTTGCTGAATGAGGTTGTTTCTCCTCTTCAACTGGTCCCCGTAGACGCGCAGTACGTTACGTATCTGATGCGTGGTAACCAATGTCCTCCTCCTCACTTTCAGATATCGGCCGGCGCGTAAAATACTTGAGAACTTTTTTTGTTTTTGTTGCATTTCCTCCCTGTCACCGACAAAGGCAAAGCGCGTAAGGCCTGTTGACACGTGGCCAAAAGGCGGCTTCCTCCAGTCACGGGCGTAACAGAGGGTCTTTACGGCACGATTTTTGCCTAAACTCTAATTGGTTTCCATCCAGAAATGGTCTTTTTTGCCAATCTCGGCGTCAATCTGCGAGGTTGCTTGTGCGGCGTACGCAAGTACGCCTCCGCGCAAGCTCTTGATTTCCTTGATCTTGACAAAAAATCCTCATTTCTGAACTGGAAACTTGCCAGTGCCCAAAAAGCGTTTCTGGATGGGCACTAATTGGGAAAATGGGACGCACGATCCTGAGTTGCTCGTTTCGTCCCGCCGGTCCCGCACCTGAGCGGCGGTACGGAGGAAAAGGGAGGCTCTACCATAGATGCAACTGGAGCTGACAGACCGGGATTACAGAAATTTCAGCGACCTCATCTACGAGAAGTCGGGAATCAATCTTCATCAAGGTAAGCGTGAATTGCTCAAGGCCCGGCTGGCCAAGGTTCTGCGGCAGTTTGAATTCAGGTCCGTGGGCGAGTATTACGACTACCTGATGAAGGATACGAGCGGCGATGCATTCATCCCCCTGCTTGATGTCATTTCAACAAATCTTACTGCTTTTCTTCGTGAATCCAAGCATTTCGAGTTTCTTGCAGACACTGCCGTTCCCGAGCTGTTTCTGCCCGGGGGGGCGAGGGGAACGAGAGAGATTCGCATATGGTGCGCGGGATGCTCTAGCGGCGAGGAGGCCTACTCCATTGCTATGACAATGCTTGACGCACTGCCGGAAAACCGACACAAAGACCTGCGCATCCTGGCTACGGATCTGTCCACGCGCATGCTCCAGCTTGCGGACCGGGGCGTCTATGATGCCCAGAGGGTAGAGAAGATCCCTTATGATCTCAGGCGGCGGTATTTTCAGAAAGGCGTCAACAGGTGGACGGGTTATTACCGGGTGAAGCCGCACGTGCGAAGCCTGGTCCGGTTTCAGCGGCTCAATTTCATGGAGCCTTTTTCTTTTTCAGAGACATTCGACATCGTGTTCTGCAGGAATGTAATGATCTATTTCGATAAGGAGACCCAGGAGAAACTGGTCAACCGGTTTAAAGAAATAATTCGAAGTCCGGGCTACCTGTTTATCGGTCATTCAGAGAGCCTGACGGGCGTACGGCATCAGTTCCGGTACATCAGGCCCAGTGTGTACAGAATCTGAGCCTCGGCAGCAAAAGGCTCAAAGCTTCACCACGAAGGGCACGAAGACCACGAAGAAAGTCAAGCATACGGAAATTTTGATCGTGGATAGTTCCGGATCATACTGCCCGAAAAGGCCTGAAGTGTTACACGAGGTACACTATCAACCGGTCATGCGATCCTTTTCAATACCCTGTTTCTTGATCTTTTCGACCAGTGTGGTCCGGTTCATTTTGAGGAATTTGGCGGCGCGGTTTTTCACCCAGTCCGCCTTTTCCAGGGCATGAATGATTAGCTGGCGCTCGTAGTCGTTCACTGCGTTGCTCAGGGACAGACCCTCTTCAGGGATAAAGCCGTTTTCGTTCAGTTCGAGGGCGTGCTTTCGAGCGATCTTTTCCGGAAGGTCTTCCACCGTGATATTATCTCCCTCCGAAAGGATAACCATTCGTTCGATTATGTTTTCCATCTCCCTGACGTTACCCGGCCAATCGTAGCTGACCAAGGCCTTCAGGACATCCTTGGTGATGCTCATCTTTTTGTTACGCTTGTTTCTGGAGATGTTCTCGAGAAAATGGTGTGCAAGCAAGGGGATGTCCGACCTTCGATCCCTCAGGGGCGGCAGCGAAACGGGAATGACTTTGAGTCGGTAGTAGAGGTCCTCCCTGAATTTTCCCTCTTCCACGAGCCTATCGAGGTTTTTGTTGGTGGCCGCCAATATCCGGACATCGCACCGGATGGTTTTGGTCCCCCCAAGGCGTTCGAACTCCTGCTCCTGAAGGATTCGGAGCAGTTTCACCTGGAGGTGTGGACTCATTTCAGCCACTTCATCCAGGAAAATAGTGCCGCCGTTGGCCATCTCGAAGCGGCCGATGCGGGTTCGAATGGCGTTGGTAAAGGCCCCTTTTTCGTGGCCGAATAACTCGCTTTCCAGGAGTTCCTCGGGAATGGCGCCGCAGTTGACGGGAATCAGCGGCTTGTGTTTACGGCTGCTGTGATAGTGAATGGCCTTGGCAACCAGCTCCTTGCCAGTACCGGACTCCCCTAAAATCAGGACCGTGCTGTTCGAATCGGCCACTTTTTCGATGACTCGAAAGACCTTGTTCATGGGAAGGCTGTCACCGATGAAGTTCTCGAACTTGTACTTTTTCCTGAGTTGTTTCTTGAGGGCCAGGTTCTCCCGCTTGAGGTCGCGGAATTCCAGGGCCCTCTGGACCACTAGGAGCAGTTCTTCCATTTTCACGGGTTTTGCCAGATAGTCGGCGGCCCCCACCTTCATGGCCTCGACCGCGTTGCGTATGGTGCCGTGGCCCGTGAGAATGATGCCCACGGTGTCAGGATGGACCTCCACCAGGGTCTTGAGGAGGGTCATGCCGTCGATCTTGGGCATATTCAAATCAATAAGTGCCACGTCGTAATAATCCTGGTCCAGCATGTCGTTGGCTATCTGGCCGTTCTTGGCGATATCAACAACATAGCCTTCACGGGTCAGAACTTCTTGGAGTCTTTGGAGGATCTTGGGATCATCATCCGCCACCAGGATCTTGTATTCTGTCATGGTGCCGCTCCAGCGCCCATCCTGCCCCGGGCAAGGCCGGGAAGGCTCATGGTCGCCAAAATTTTGTCTAATTGGATTGGATGCCAAAACCCTAACATTGATTTTAAAAAAATCAACCATTTCTGGATGGAAACCAGGTGGTGCCCATCCGGAAACGCTTTTAGGGCACTGGCAAGTTTCCAATTCAGAAATGAGGATTTTTTGTCAAGCTCAAGGAAATCAAGGGGTTGCGCGGAGGCGTACTGAAGTACGCCGCACAAGCAACCTCGCAGATTGACGCCGAGATTGGCAAAAAAGACCA
>JAWLEX010000070.1:0-16876 GCA_041685835.1 Desulfatiglandales bacterium | reverse complement strand
CGATCCCGATTTCGATTTCGATTTGGATTATAACAACATCAATACTTCTTGTTTTTTCTGACAGCTTTTCAGGAGTAAGGCACTAAACGTAGTTTCCGGGGACCTCATCCATGGATAAACAGGCCTTGTTTCGTCGAATTCCTTCTGTGGATCGACTCTTGGCATCCACACAACTCGCCGGGGCGCCTTCTCGTTATCCCCGCTCCCTTGTTATCAGGGCCGTTCATCATGTCCTGGACGAGTTGCGCAGCGGAATCGGGGAGGGACTTATTGAGGACGAATCCGTCCTTGATATCGACCGAATATCCTCCCGCGTCGCCCGGAGGCTCGAGACGCTCGATCAGCCCAGCCTCGGTCCAGTGATCAACGCCACGGGGGTTATCGTGCACACGAACCTGGGGCGTTCAATCCTGGCGGAACGCGTCCTGGAACGGCTTAACGCCGTGGCAGGGGCATACAGTAACCTGGAATACCGGCTCGACCAGGGGAGGCGGGGAAGCCGGTACTCCCACGTGGAAGGAATTCTCAGGGAGCTTACCTCGGCCGATGCGGCCATGGTGGTGAACAACAATGCCGCGGCGGTCCTCATAAGCCTCGAGACCCTGGCAAAGGGTCGCGAGGCCGTTGTCAGCCGGGGCCAGCTCGTGGAGATAGGCGGGGCGTTCCGCATCCCGGACGTCATGAGGAAGAGCGGCGCCGCCATGGTGGAGGTGGGGACGACCAACAGGACCCACCTGAGGGACTACGAGGAGGCGATAACACCTGAAACCGCGGTTCTCCTGAGAGTTCACAGGAGCAACTTTCAGCTCGTGGGGTTCACCCGGGATGTGGAAGGCGAAGAGCTGGTGGGGCTGGGCCGAAGGCACGGCATTCCCGTTATGGAAGACCTGGGGAGCGGGTGCCTGTTGGATTTTTCCCGTTACGGGTTGGTGAAGGAGCCCCTGGTCCAGGATGTCCTCTCGGCCGGGGTGGACCTGGTTACCTTCAGCGGGGACAAGCTCCTCGGTGGGCCCCAGGCGGGCATTATTCTGGGCAGGAGGGATTTGATCGAGAGAATAAGGAGCAATCCCCTGAACCGGGCCGTTCGCATAGACAAGCTGACCCTGGCGGCCCTGGAGGAGACGCTCAGGCTCTACCGGGACGAGGAGACGGCGGCGCAGTGCATCCCGACCCTGCGCATGATTTTCAGGCCTTACCGGGAGCTTCGATCTCGGGCCTCGGGGCTTCTGAGGCGGATCGGCAAACTGGACTCCCCCAACTTCTCCATCGGCATTCAGGACGGCGCGTCCAAGACCGGGGGTGGAGCCCTGCCCCTTCTGGACTTGCCCACGCGGCTCCTTGCACTGGTGCCGGGCCGAATGTCGGCGCGAATGATCGAGGAACGACTGAGGGCGTACGATCCGCCTATTATCGCGCGGGTGGAAAACGAAAAGGTGCTCCTTGATGTGCGAACGCTGCTGGACGGGGAACTCCGGATCGTGGCCCAAGCCGTCCGTGAAACGGCGTACGCCGCCACCGGGACCGGTGGCACATAGACCGGACGGGCGGGCCTGAGGACGAAAGGGGCCCGGCTCGGTTCCGAGACGCCGGGCCTTCATGTTGACAAGGCCCCTGTCAGTATCTACCTTTACCGAAAACCGTGAGGTCGAAGAAACCCATCGAGGGTTCCCATGGAAGAGCGCATACAAAAGGCCCTGGAGGAGAGTGTAAAGGTCAAGCAGGGTTTTGTTCGCGAGAGCGGCGGTGCCCTGATTCAAGTGGCGGAACGAATCAGCCAGGCCTTCACAAGCGACAGGAAACTCCTGATCTGCGGAAACGGAGGAAGCGCGGCGGACGCGCAACACCTGGCAGCGGAGTTCGTGAACCGCTTTGTACTCGAACGCCCTCCTTTGCCGGCCGTGGCCTTGACCACGGACACATCGATCCTGACGAGCATCGGGAACGATTACTCCTTTGACGAGATTTTTTCCAAGCAGGTCAAGGCAATCGGCAAGGAAGGAGACATCCTCCTGGCGATCAGCACCAGCGGCGATTCTCCCAATGTAACCGAGGCCGTCAGGGTGGGCCGGGAAATGGGGCTCTACACGGTGGCCATGACCGGGGGAGACGGTGGGACCCTTCGGCGGATAGCGGATCTCAGCCTCGTGGTCAAGAGCAAGGTGACCGCCAGGATTCAGGAAACCCATATTTTTGCCGGTCACATCATCTGCCAGTTGGTGGACGAAATACTTTTCATGACGAAGTAAATACGGCCGGCCGGGGAACAATCATGCCCATTTACGAATACAAATGCAGCAAGTGCAACAACGAGTTCGAGTGCCTGGTCATCGGCGGCAGGGAAGACATCGTCTGCCCCGATTGCAGCGGCACCGATGTGGAACGCCGCATGTCCGCGTGCAGCTTCAAGTCGAGCGGGACCTACTCGTCTCCTTCGACCGCGGGAGGGGGATCGTCCTGTTCCGGCTGCTCGAGCACGAACTGCAGCACCTGTCACTGAAGGCGGCCCGGTCCTCAGGGCCGCCCTTTTGGAAGAACCTCTCTTTTTCCGGGACTCCGGGAGGGTGGAAGACCGTTGTTTCGAATCGGATTCGGGAATGACGTCCACCGGCTCGTCCGTGGGCGTCCGCTCGTTTTGGGCGGTGTAACCATAGAGGGCGAAACGGGCCTGTTGGGACACTCGGATGCGGACGTGCTCACCCACGCGGTCATGGACGCTGTCCTGGGGGCTGTTGGAAAAGGTGACATAGGTCTTCACTTTCCGGACACGGACCCGTCCTTTCAGGACGCGGACAGCCTGGAACTCCTCAGAAAGGTGGGCGCCATGATGCGTGATGAAGGCTTTCGCGTCAACAACCTGGATGCGACCATCGTGGCCCAGCAGCCGAGGCTGGCTTCATTCCTCCCTTTGATGCGGGAGCGTTTGGCCGGTATGCTCGAAGTCCCATTCGAGAGGGTGAACATCAAGGCGACAACGCCGGAGGGCCTGGGATATTGCGGCCGGGGTGAGGCCATCGAGGCTTACGCGGTGGTGAGCCTCACCGGAGCGCCGTAGGACGATCCGAGGAGATCAACATGTCCATTAAGCTCTACAACACCGCGCACAGGAAAAAAGAGGAATTCAGGCCTCTGAGGGAAGGCCGTGTGGGGATGTACGTGTGCGGGGTGACCGTTTACGACTATTGCCACATAGGTCACGCACGTTCGGCCATCGTGTTCGACGTGCTGGCGAGATATCTGCGGGCCCGGGGGTATGATCTCACCTATGTCCGAAATTTCACGGACTTGGACGACAAGATCATAGAAAGGGCCGGTAAACTCGGAAAAGATCCAGGGGAGCTTGCCCGGGAGTTCATCGATGCCTTCGACGAGGACATGGCCCGGCTCGCAGTGGAAAGGGCGGACCAGGAACCCCGTGCCACCGAATACATCGGGGACATGATCGAGATGATCGGGGTCCTGATCAAAAAGGGCTTTGCCTACGAAGTGAATGGCGATGTCTTCTTCTCTGTTGAGGCGTTTGATGGATACGGGGCCCTTTCCGGCCGTAAGCTGGAGGACATGAAGGCCGGGAGCCGCATTGCGGTGGACACAAAAAAACGACACCCAATGGATTTCGCACTCTGGAAGTCGGCAAAGCCCGGGGAGCCGACCTGGGACAGCCCGTGGGGCCCCGGCAGACCCGGATGGCACATGGAATGTTCCGTTATGAGCAGCCGCTTCCTGGGGCCGACCTTCGACATTCACGGAGGAGGAAAGGACCTCCTGTTTCCCCATCACGAGAACGAGCGGGCCCAGTCCATGGCCGCAAACGGGTCTGATTTCGCACGCTACTGGGTCCACAACGGGTTCGTCACCGTGGAATCGGAGAAGATGTCCAAGTCGCTCGGCAATTTCCTGACCATCCGGGACGCCCTTAAGAGCTACCACCCCGAAGTGCTCCGGCTCTTTCTCCTGTCCAAGCACTATCGCAGCCCGCTGGATTTTTCGGGGGACGCGGTCCGGGACCTCCAATCCGGCCTCGTCCGTATATATCGGACCCTGCAGAGGATCGAGGCGATCATCGGGGCCGCGCCAGGGGGGCTCGCCGAAGTGCCGGGGTGCCTGTCGGGAGGCATGAAAGACCCTTTCCTGGCCCGGTTCACCGCGGTTATGGACGATGATCTGAACACCGCCGGCGCCATCGGGTTGATATTCGACAAGGTGAGAGAGATCAACCGGCGCCTGGACGCGGCAGAACCACCTTATGGCGGGAATGGGAACGATCCGCTGGACCTGGAGCGCAGTCGCCTGCTCACAGCGGGGAGCGTGCTCGGAATTCTGACCCATTCGCCGGAGGCATTTCTGAGTGAATTGGCCGGCCCTGCCGAAGAATCGGACTCGGAACGGATTGAACAGATGGTGGCTGAGCGCACAAAGGCCCGTGAAGAAAAGGATTGGGCCCGGGCCGATGAGATCCGCGACGAGCTGCGGAAGCAGGGGGTGATCCTGGAAGATGGACCCGACGGGACCACGTGGCGGCATGAGATCCGCTGAGCGCTTCGCTGGGGAAGGATTGGACGGGGTTGGGTCGGGAGCGGGCTTTGAACTCGTGAGCCTGTTCGACCCCTGCGGCGATCAACCCCGGGCCATCGACGTGCTGGCCGGGGGTGTGGAGTCCGGCCTCCGCCATCAGGTCCTCCTTGGGGTGACCGGGTCAGGCAAGACCTACACCATGGCCCGGGTCATCGCAAGGGTCTGCAAGCCCACACTGGTCATAGCGCCGAACAAGACCCTTGCGGCCCAGCTTTACGGCGAGCTCAAGGCCTTCTTTCCGCGTAACGCAGTGGAGTATTTTGTCAGTTACTATGACTACTACCAGCCTGAGGCCTACATCCCTCAGTCCGACACCTACATCCAGAAAGACTCCCACATAAACGACTACATCGACAAGATGCGCCATTCGGCCACGCGATCCCTCCTGGACCGGGAGGATGTGATCATTGTGGCAAGTGTGTCCTGCATTTACGGCCTGGGATCACCCGAGGCGTATCACGGCATGCTTCTTTACCTCGAACGCGGTACTGAGATGCGGCGGGAGGACGTGCTCCAGAAGCTGGTGGCGATTCATTACGAGCGGGGGGACTATGATTTTGTGCGGGGCCGTTTTCGAGTCAGGGGCGACGTTGTGGACATCTTTCCCGTGCATGAGGAGGAGCGGGCCGTCCGAATCGGGTTTTTCGGGGACGAGATCGAGGACATACGCGAAATCGATCCCCTGACAGGGCGGCCGGGCCGGGAACTGAACCGCGTAGCCGTATACCCTGCATCCCATTATGTAACCACCGTGGACATAAGGGAGCGGGCCATTCGATGTATACGAGATGAAATGGCCGAACGTGTGGCCGATTTTCGAGGGAGGGAAAAGCTGCTGGAAGCCCAGAGGATAGAAGAGAGGACCCTCTTCGACCTGGAGATGATGATCGAGATGGGCTACTGCCACGGCATTGAGAACTACTCGAGGCACCTCACCGGCCGGGCCCCGGGAGAGCCTCCTCCCACTCTTCTGGATTACTTCCCCCGGAACTTCCTGGTCATAATCGACGAGAGCCACATCACGGTCCCCCAGCTGAACGGCATGTACAACGGCGACCGCTCCCGCAAGCAGACCCTTGTAGATTACGGCTTCCGGCTTCCCTCGGCCCTGGACAACCGCCCCCTGAAGTTCGAGGAGTTTGAGCGAAGGGTCAACCAGGTCATCCATGTCTCGGCCACCCCTGGTCCTTACGAACTGGAAAGGGCGGAGGCCGTGGCCGAGCAGATCATACGGCCCACCGGACTCATGGACCCGGAGATCATCGTCCATCCGGCCGGGAACCAGGTGGACGACCTGCTTGTGCGCATTCGGGAACGGACGGCCCGGGGTGAACGGGTCCTCGTCACCACCCTTACCAAGCACATGGCCGAGGACCTGACCGAGTACTACGACGACCTTGGGGTGTCGGTCAGGTACCTTCACTCTGACATCAAGACGATCGAGCGTATGGAGATTATCCGTGACCTTCGCCTGGGGGTCTTCGACGTCCTCGTGGGCATCAACCTGCTCAGGGAGGGCCTCGACCTGCCCGAGGTGTCCCTGGTGGCCATCCTGGATGCGGACAAGGAGGGGTTTCTGCGCTCCGAGCGGTCCTTGATTCAGACCGCGGGCCGCGCGGCCCGCAATGTTCGAGGGCAGGTGATCCTTTATGCGGACCGTGTGACCGGCTCCATGGAGCGGGCCATGGAGGAGAGCGATCGAAGGAGACGGGTCCAGGAGGCCTATAACGAGGCCAATGGGATTACGCCGGAGACAATCCATAAAAACATTGGTGATATCCTGCAATCGGTTTACGAGGCCGATTATGTCACCGTGCCCGCGGTTTCCGAAAAGGAAGCCCCCTTGTATCACACCGCCGAGGAAATCAGGGAGCGGGTGGAACTCCTCACAGGGCGCATGACCGAAGCGGCCGGGCGGTTGGAGTTCGAGGAGGCGGCCCGCCTTCGCGACGAGATCCGGTTCTTGGAGAAACAGGAACTGGAGATCCTGACATGAGCCCCCAGGATCTTAACGTAACACAGCCGGTCATTTTCCGCCGTGCGGTTCAGCGGACCTCGATGATTTCACCCTCTCCGGTCCTGGTATCATAGGAGGCAAAGGTGCTCTTGCCGAACCGCCCCATGACCTCTCCGGGGTTCAGGAGCAGGGTCCCGCCCACCCTTTCCTGGTGCGGCGTGTGGTCGTGGCCGTAGAACACTGCGTCGTAGAGTCCTGATAAGGCGAGTCCCCGGGCGATTCGGGGATAGTGGTTCACGGCGATGTACCGGCCGCCTGTCTTTACCTCTCCCAGGTCCCCGTGGAGCGTTACGTTGCCGGCGGACCGGGCGTTACCGGTGAGAAGCCATTTGTCCCCGTCATTGTTCCCCCAGACGACGTGTATGGGCCCGGCAAAGGCCTCGGCGATCTGGGCGAGCGTGAATGGGGCGCAGAAGTCCCCGCAGAAGACAAGGGCGTCCCAGTCCGAGATGTTCTGCAAGACGGTCGCGAGTTTCCAGATGTTGTCGTGGATGTCCGAGCATACGGCGATGCGCACGATGTCTCCTCCATTATTGCCCATGCAGGGGGCGGGAAGGCATGGTTTCGACTCCCTTTAGCTGCTGCTTATCTATGAATTATATAATACTTACGTACCCCGCACAAGGAATCCCGCAGATTGACGCAGAGATTGCGGAAAACAATTAAAACATTGATGGCCTCTCCACATACATAGTAAAAGTGTGAGGGCCTCAACACAGCGAGGCGGAAAAGGGGTATGTGGCAATGAACGACTCAATTACCTGGCATCGGACACATTGTGCCCGAATGGATCACGGCGGGTGCGGCCTCTTGGTCGGTGTTCGAGACAACCGGATCGTCAGCATAAAAGGAGACCCAGAGGGTTATCTGAATCGAGGGTATGTGTGCCCGAAGGGGTTGGCGTCTCCGGATCGCCTGAACCATCCCGATCGACTGACCACGCCCCTCAAGAGGCGGGGGGAACGCGGCAAGGGATCCTGGGATGCAATTTCATGGGAGGAGGCCCTGGACGAGATCGCCGAACGTTTCCACGCGATACGCGAACGCGAAGGGGCCCGGGCCGTGGCTTTCGGCGTTGGGATGCCCAAGGGCCTGGAGCACTTCGTTCTCATTCGTCTCGCCAATCTGTTCGGCTCTCCCAACGTGGTGGCCAGCCAGGATGTTTGCCACGCCCCGCGCGAGATTACAGGGCTTCACACGTGCGGCTTCTACCCGGTCGCGGACTTTCACCACCCAAGCCGGCTGGTGATGCTGTGGGGCAGCAACATCACCGGCACGAACGAGGAAGGGGAGATCTCGAGCCTCCTGCTGGAGCAGGTAAAAAGCGGGACGGACCTGATCGTGGTGGATCCCAAGCGCACTGACCTTGCCGAAAAGGCTTGTCTCTGGCTGCCCGTCCGGCCGGGAACGGATCATGCGCTGGCCCTGGGTCTTCTCAACGTCATCGTGGATGAGTCCCTGTACGATCAAGGTTTCGTGGAAAGCTGTACTGAAGGGTTCGGGGACCTGGCGGAACACGTGGCAACATACACGCCGGAGCGGGTAGCGGAGATCACCGGAGTGCCTGCGGATCGGATTCGGGAAGCGGCCCGCCGATATGCCGCTGCCCGGCCTTCGACAATCCAGTGGGGCAACCCCATCGAACACCACCGTTATACCTTTGACATCACCCGGGCACTCATCTGCCTGATGGCGGTCACCGGGAACCTGGACGTCCCGGGGGGCAACATACACGCCAGAGATCCGAAGATCCTGGGCCTGGGCCGGTTCGTCCGAGCGGACCTCATCCCGGACAAGCGAAAGACCATGCTGGGGGCCCATCACGGGGTGATTCCCCGCATGATGACCGTTCCCCCCTCGTTTTTCAAACAGGCCGTCCTCGACGGCACCCCCTACCCTGTAAGGGGGTTTTACGTCATGTGCGGGAACCCCATGTTGAGCTGGGCGGACAGCCCCCAGACCCGGCGGGCCCTGGAAACGCTCGATTTCCTGGTGGTCGCCGACCTCTTTCTTACACCCACAGCGGCCATGGCGGATATCGTGCTTCCCGTGGCCACTCAGTTCGAGTTCAACGACATAGGTCACTACGGGATCGGGCACGGGGTGATCCTGGCCCGGCCCAAGGTGGTGGATCCCCCTCCGGGGTGCCGGCCGGACATGGAGATCCTGAATGAACTGGGCAGGCGGCTGAGCCCCCCGGAACTCTGGCATGATGACTACGAGACCTTTCTGGAAGACGTGCTCGCCCCGTCGGGCCTTACCTATGCCGAGTTTATGGAGCGGGGATTTCTGAAGGGGCCGGAAGCGTTCGGCCGGTACGTGGAGGAGGGTTTTCATACCCCGACAGGCAAGGTGGAGCTCAAATTGAGTACGGCCGGGAAGTTCGGGGTGCCCCCTCTACCGAGCTTTCGGGGCCTCCCCATGGAGGAAGATCCCGACTACCCGCTGCTGCTGACTTCTTCAAAGAACCGTTTCTTCCTTCACTCTTCGTACCGCTGGGTGGAATCACTGCGAAAGCGTGCCCCCGAGCCCGTGCTGGACGTGCACCCCGAGACAGCCGGAGGCTTCGGCATCAATGACGGGGACGAGGTTGTGATCGAGACACGACACGGCGCGATCACCCACCGCGCGCGTCTTACGGACCGTATTATGCCCGGCGTGGTGAGCGCGGAGCACGGGTGGTGGTTTCCGGAAGACGGGCCCGGTGAGCTTTACGGATGGGAGCGTTCCAACCTCAACTGCTTGACCACTACGGAGAGGCTGGGGCGGGAATTCGGCACCCCTAACATCAAGGCCATCCCGTGCCGGATTCGAGTGGCCCCGTAAAAACCCTTTGTCTCGCGCAAAGACGCAAAGGCGCCGGTAAAACCCTGTGAACTCGATCTGCTAACCCGGCGGCATAGCGGCTTTGCCGGAGAATCTGATCTTTGCGTGTCTCACCTTCACCGACACTGACACCGTTTTTCTAACGTCAAGGATCACTGGCGCGAAGAATGAGCGCCCGATGCATCCGCTTGGGATTTAGTTTCTCAGGGATCGAAATCGCTATCGGGATCGAAATCGATTTCCTCAAGTCCATAGACCGCGGAGTCTTCCTTCACACAATAGCCTCTTCCACCCAATCGACTGAGCATCGCCGCTACGCGGTCCAACCCGACCTCGCGCTCCTTTCTTTCGGTTTCGGCAAGTGCTTTCCCGGCCACCGGAACATCCTTTGTTTTCGTGTCCAAGCGTCATTTTATTTTCTTTCGATTGCGATCCCGATTTCGATTGCGATTTCGATCAGTTCAACGTTCGTGTTCCAGAAAGATGAGGGTCCGGCCCAGAAACTCCGCCGGAGGCGTTTTGAGGCGGGAGGGGCCGGGGGTCTCGGGCAGGGGGGGGAGAAACACCGCCGTCAGGATCACCTTGTCCTCAAGAGGGCCCTCGTGGTGGAAAGCAGCGAGTTCGGCGGCCCGGCGCGACAGGGACCCCTGGTCCGTGTCGGGTCTGCCTGCCTGTTCAAGGAGAAGTGTGTACAGCTCCCGGGCCGCTTCCCCGGCGAGCTTTTCGCGCCGTATTTCAGCGATGCGCTCAATGGGGCTGCCTGACAGATCAGGGTAGGAGAAACGAAGAACCGGCGGGGGCGTACGTGGAGGGTCGGTTGCCTCGATCCAGAGTTCCGTCAGAAAATCCACATACCGGCGATCCGGACTTATCAGAAGGTCGCCGGGTTCGATAAGGGACTCGAACAGGCCCAGCCAGGCCGCCATAACAGGGTATGGATCAATCCTGCCGGTTTCCGGGCCCCAATCGAAGCCGGGGAGGTCCTTAAAGATGCTGCGGGCCTCTTCGGGGTCCTCGGTGAGTCCGTCCAGCAGGGACTTAGAACCCCTGAGCCTGTTCAGGATCCGGTCCGCTTCATCCATCTGTTCTTCTAATTCGTGCTCCAGGTGGAGCACCAGATGGTGCCGGAATGATTCCCCTGCCTCCCTTCCCGAAGGGTCGGCCTCGCCCCGCCTTAGGTGCTGCCGGATCATCCAGACGGGATCCTGCCCCTGATCCGGCTCGGCGCCAGTCTTCAGGAACCCCAGGCCGCTGTTATCAGGATGCGTTTGAACCCAACCGAAATATCCCTCCAGGGCCTTTCTCAAGTCTGTCCCCGGGTCCAGGTCCGCGGGAGGGCGAAGGACCTCAACGAGGCCGGCAGGAAGGCCCCGGGCCAGGACTCCCGGGGGGGGCATCTGCCAGGGAACAAAGATCCTGAGCGGCACAAACAGGGACAGGATCTTGCCGAGCTGCGCCCGGGACAGCACGGAATGTGGAAACAGGACGGCGGGTAGGGGTTGCATGGGCGCTCCTTTGTGCAAGCGGGATCAGTCCTTCTGGAGTTCCTCGAGGCCTGCGTAGTAGTCCAGCACCTCCGGGTTGCGCAGGGCGTCCTTATTGAGGATGGCCTTTCCTTCCACGGCCTTTTTTACGGCCAGTTCCACTTTCTTCATGTTGAGAGTGTAAGGGATGTCCGGCACGGGCAGTATTTTGGCCGGGACATGACGAGGCGATGCGTTCTCTCGAATCAATTTCTTGATCCGCGCGGCGAGTTCCTCCGTGAACTCGGAGCCCTCGGCCATCTTCACGAACAGGATGACCCGAACGTCGCCTTTCCATTCCTGCCCAATCACCAGGCTGTCTTCAATCTCCTCGACACTCTCCACCTGCCGGTAGATCTCGGCCGTTCCGATCCGCACGCCGCCCGGGTTGAGGGTGGCGTCCGAACGCCCGTAGATCGTCACGCCCCCCCGGTCGTTGATCTCTATGAAGTCGCCGTGCCGCCAGACGCCGGGGTACACGTCGAAGTAGGCCGCGTGGTATTTCTTTCCGTCCGGGTCGTCCCAGAAGTAGATGGGCATGGAAGGCGCGGCGGCCGTGCACACGAGTTCGCCCTGCTGGTTGATCACGGGCCTGCCGTTTTCGTCCCAGGCCTCCACCCTCATGCCGAGGCCGCGGCACTGAAGCTCTCCGGCGTACACGGGCCCTATGGGGTTGCCGCCTGCAAAGCAGCCGTTGATGTCGGATCCGCCGGAGATGGATGCGAGCTGGAG
The DNA here is from genome assembly GCA_041685835.1 of Desulfatiglandales bacterium. Classification (GTDB taxonomy): domain Bacteria; phylum Desulfobacterota; class DSM-4660; order Desulfatiglandales; family HGW-15; genus JAIPEI01. Next base: position 5,206 of record JAWLEX010000070.1, on the reverse strand, counting down.
GTCTTCCTTGATCTCACGGTACACGTACTCGAAGCCCTCCACCGAGAGCGGGCTCCCGGTCGAAAGGACCGCCTTGAGAGAAGAGAGGTCGTAGGTCTTACCGGGGGTGACACCTGCGTTTTGAAGGGCGGCGAGGTAACCGGCGCTGGTCCCGAAGATGGAAATGGATTCATCCTGGGCCATCTCCCACAGGGCGCCTGGATGGGGGTGGAACGGATTGCCTTCAAAGAGGACCAGGGAGGCCCCGACGGCCAGGGAGCATGTGAGCCAGTTCCACATCATCCAGCCGCAGGTGGTGAAGTAGAAGATCGTGTCGTCCCGCTTCAGGTCCGTGTGCAGCATGAGCTCCTTCATCTGGTTGACCAGGATTCCGCCGGCGGACTGGACCATGCACTTGGGCAGCCCTGTGGTCCCGGAGGTAAACATGATGTAGAGCGGATGGTCGGCCGGGAGCTGCTCGAACAGTATGTCAACATCTTTGTCACGGGACTTGAACTCTTCATAAGTCACCGCCTTGGGGACCCTTCCGATGTCCGGGGCCTTGTCGATGTAAGGCACGACGATCACCTTCTCGATGGAGGGCAGGTTTTCGAGGATCTCGGAGACCCGGCCCAGGGAGTCGAAGGCCTTTCCCTTGAAGGCGTAACCGTCTGCAGCGAACAGTACGCGCGGTCTGATTTGACCGAAACGGTCGAGCACGCCCTTGATGCCGAAATCCGGGGAGCAGGAGGACCAAGTCGCTCCGATGCTTGTGGCCGCCAGCATGGCCACGATGGTCTCCGGCATGTTGGGCATAAAGCCTGCGACCCGGTCGCCCGGGCGGATATCGAGCTCGCGAAGAGAGCGCGCGACCCTTGCCACCTCGTCATAGAGTTCCGCGTAGGTCAGCCTCCTGTTCTCCCTGTCTTCACCACGAAAGATCAGCGCCACCCGGTCATCTCTGTACCGGAGCAGGTTTTCCGCAAAATTGAGTTCGGCGCCTTCGAACCAGCGGGCCCCGGGCATTCGAAAGGGATCGTCCACAACCTGATTGTACGGGCGGGAGGCTCGTATGTCCGCAAAGTCCCACATCGCCGCCCAGAACTCGGGGATGCTCTGAATGGACCACTGATATAGATCGTCGTAGGCGGTGAATTTGAGACGGTGCTTCTCGTTGAGACCGTTCATGAACCGGTAAATGTGGCTGTTGCGGATTCGATCTTCGGATGGCTGCCAGAGTTTAGTCGCCATTTCTCCCTCCATTAGGTAAGGTTTATTGTGCCGGGAAACACCGGGCTCGTTTCGATTCCTTACATAGTTTCCATCCAGAAATGGTCTTTTTTGCCAATCTCGGCGTCAACCTGCGAGGTTGCTTGTGCGGCGTACTTCAGTACGCCTCCGCGCAACCTCTTGATTTCCTTGATCTTGACAAAAAATCCTCATTTCTGAATTGGAAACTTGCCAGTGCCCGAAAAGCGTTTCTGGATGGGCACTACATAACATCAAGCCATTTCTTTTTCAATGGATCCTCCTCCCATGTCCAGGCTGATTTGTTCTCGATTTTTTAACCTTGACTATCCATCCTGTTTGGTTTAGAAAGATACGTTCAACTTATGTAAATAACTGAGAAATGCCTGCCCAGGCGCTGAAGCGGAACCGACGCGGGAACCCGGTGGAGAATGGAATCGAGCAATCCGATCATTGAAGAGCGACGAAAAAAGGCACTGGCCCTTAAGGAAATGGGCATCCCATTGTATCCGGCCGGATATAATCCTGACATCACCGCCGCCGCCGCCCTTGAGCGCTATGGAGATCTGGACGACGAGACACTGGAGGCCGATCGGAAATCGCACGCAATGGCCGGCCGAATCCTGAGCCGGCGGGATTTCGGTAAGGCGTCCTTCGTACACATTAAGGACCGTACCGGCCGCATCCAGGCATACATCAGGAAAGACAAGGTGGGCGAGGAGGCCTTCCAGGCTTTTAAGCTCATGGACATCGGTGATATCATAGGAGTCGAGGGGTCTTTTTTCCGGACTCGGACTAAAGAACTGACCCTCCTGGTGGAAAATGTGCGTCTGCTGACCAAGTCCCTTCGCCCTCTCCCCGAGAAGTGGCACGGGCTGACGGACAAGGAGACGCGTTACCGCCGGCGCTATGTAGACCTGATTGTAAATGACGGTGTTCAGAAGGTCTTTGTCATGCGGAGCCGGATCGTGCAGCGTATCCGGGAGTTCTTTATCAGGAAGGACTTCCTCGAGGTGGAAACTCCGATGATGCAGCCGATCCCCGGAGGGGCCACTGCCAGGCCGTTCAAGACGTTCCACAACGCCCTCGGAATGGACCTGTACCTTCGGGTGGCGCCGGAACTCTATCTCAAACGTCTTGTGGTGGGGGGGATCGAAAGGGTCTTTGAGATCAACCGGAACTTCCGCAACGAAGGAGTCGATCTGAAACACAACCCCGAGTTCACCATGCTCGAATTCTACATGGCCTACGCAACTTTCGAAGACATGATGGCCTTGAGTGAAGAGCTGTTTATGGAACTCGTCACGACCCTGTTCGGCTCGACAATCATCCAGTACCAGGGCCAATCGATCGATTTCAGCCCACCGTGGCCGAGAATCCCGCTCAAGGACGCCGTGCGGGAGATCGGTGGTGTGGATGAAGGAGTCCTGAGAGATCGCGAGGCCGCCGCAGGCCTGGCCCGGGAATTGGAAATTCCTGTTTCCGACCGGGACGGTCACGGCAAAATCCTCACCAGGCTTTTTGATCACCTCGTGGAGCCCAAGCTGATCAACCCTACCTTTGTTACGGCGTATCCCACGGAGACCTCGCCGCTTTCCAGGAAAAACGATGAGGACCCGTCCATAACAGACCGTTTCGAGCTTTTCATCGGCGGCAGGGAGATCGCCAACGGTTTTACAGAACTCAACGATCCCGACGATCAGCGTGAGCGATTCCTGCGGCAGGTGGACCTGCGTGAGGCGGGGGACAGTGAGGCCCAGTTCATGGACGAGGATTACGTCACGGCCCTGGAGTACGGGTTGGCCCCCACCGGGGGCGAGGGCATCGGGGTCGACCGTGTGGTGATGCTGCTGACGGACGTCCCTTCCATTCGAGACGTGATTTTCTTCCCTCACATGCGGGCCAAGGACACGCCCTCAGATCGAATGGAATGAGAGAGCGGAGCGCTAATGGCTTTCGAGCTTTTTCTCGGACTCAGGTACCTCAAGGCGAAGCGGAGGCAGGGGTTCATATCCGTCATCACTATTATTTCAGTAACGGGTGTGATGGTGGGTGTAATGGCCCTGGTGGTTGTCCTTTCGGTGATGAACGGCTTTCGTGCGGATCTTCTCTCCAAGATCCTCGGGGTGAATTCCCACTTACTGGTCCTGAGCTACGACGGCCCCGTCTCCGACTACGACGCCCTGGCCCGGAAGGTGTCGGAAGCCGAAGGCGTGGTGGCGACCACCCCCTTCATCTACACCCAGGTCATGGTGAATCATGCAGGAAACGTGAGCGGCGCTGTTTACCGTGGATTGGAGACGGCGAGCGCGGGGCCGGTGATCGATATCGAGCCCATGTTGAAGGGCGAGGGGCTTGAGGCCCTGAACTCTGAAACAGGGGAAACGCCCGGTATCATTCTGGGCAATCAGTTGGCGAGACAGCTCGGAGCGCGGACCGGCAGCGAGGTGACATTGATCTCGCCGCAGGGGAGACTGACGCCCATGGGGCGGATGCCCGGCCACCGGAAATATAGGGTGGTGGACCTTCTCGACTCGGGTATGTACGAGTATGACGCCACGCTGGCCTATGTTTCCCTGCGCGAGGCCCAGGATTTTCTGGGCATGGGGGATCGTGTTACGGGGCTGGAAGTCCGGGTTGAGGATGTGAACCGTTCGGACGAGGTGGCTGCGGCCCTGGAAAAGGCGCTGGGGTACCCGTTCTGGACCAAGGACTGGAAGGTAATGAACCGGAGCCTGTTCGCCGCGCTCAAGCTCGAGAAGGTCACCATGTTCGTCATCTTGACCATGATCGTCCTGGTGGGTGCGCTCAATATAATCAGCACCCTGGTGATGGTGGTCATGGAAAAGACACGCGACATGGCAATCCTCAGGGCCATGGGTGCGACGGCAAAGAGCATCATGGCCGTCTTCATGTTTCAGGGGCTTCTGGTGGGAGTGGCGGGCACTATCGCCGGCTTGGGTTCGGGGCTGGGGATCTGCCACCTTCTGGCCAAGTATAGATTCATATCCTTACCCGCGGATGTGTACTATATTTCGACACTCCCGGTGCGGGTCGAGGCCTGGGATGTCGGCTTTGTTGGATTCGCGGCCGTGGTCATTTCATTCCTGGCCACCATCTACCCTTCGTGGTATGCGGCAAGGCTGGACCCGGTAGAGGCCCTCCGATATGAGTAGGAAGCGGGCCTTGCCGCAGGCCGCCGGGGCGGCCGGTTTTATTGTCTTTGCGGCTTTGTGAGAAAATTAATCCTTATTGGTTTCAAGAAAACAAGAAATCGGTAATCATGAGGATCTCCCGCCCTTGGGAGCCGAAGAAGCTTGAGTTTCAATCGAGGTTGCTGCGAATATCCGGTGCTTGAACTGATAAACATACACAAGTCGTTTAAACACAACGACAACACCATCCAGGTGCTCCATGATGTGGGTATGGTCGTGAAGCCGGGGGAAACGCTGGCCCTTCTCGGGGCGTCGGGCGTTGGCAAGTCCACCCTCCTCAATGTCATGGGCACCCTTGAGCGGCCTTCGAGCGGCAGAGTCCTCTTCGAGGGCCGGGTTGTGAACGATCTTGACGAGGCTTCCCTGTGCCGGCTTCGAAACAGGGACATCGGATTCGTGTTCCAGTTCCATCACCTGCTCCAGGAGTTCGACGCCCTGGAGAATACGATTATGCCGGGGCTCATTGCCCGTATGGCCCGGAAGGATGCCGTGAAGGCGGCGGAAGCGTTATTGAGCAGGGTGGGGCTGGAGCGGCGGATGAACCACCGTATCGGCGAGCTGTCCGGAGGAGAGCAGCAGCGGGTAGCAATCGCCAGGGCGTTGATTATGAGACCCAAGCTGCTGCTGGCGGACGAACCCACCGGCAACCTGGATCGAATTACCGGCGAGGGTATACTGGATTTACTTCTCCGGCTGAATCATGAAGAGGAACTGGCCATGGTCATTGCAACCCATAACGAGCGTCTCGCACAGAGGCTTTCCCG
>JAWLEX010000069.1:13388-17117 GCA_041685835.1 Desulfatiglandales bacterium | reverse complement strand
GAATGGATCTTCCGCGGCCGGGGTTCCCGTGAAACGATGAAGCTCTTCTCGCAAGCAGTTTCTTCCTGAAACAGATGAAGCCCTCCGACCCTCTCCCCAACATCCGTGGCCGACTTTATCTCGAGAGCAGCATCCGCCTCGCCCAGTATCAGGTCAACCTCCGAGCCGCCGGCCGTTCTCCAAAAGGAGATGGCAAAGTCTTTTCGGCTGTAATGACGGTACGCCCAGCACTCCTGAAGAATGAAGTGTTCAAACGCCCGGCCGTATTCCCGGGTTCCGGGAGTAAGAGATGTGTAGCCCAGAAGGGCCGACACCATCCCGGTGTCGAAGAAAAAGAACTTGGATGTCTCGATGAGCCTTCGCTTCTTCCCCTTCCTCCAGGGGGACAGTTGTCTTCCAATCAGCGTGTCCTCGAGAATCTGATAATACTCCCGTATGGTTTTTACCGATACTCCGGCCTCCCTTGCCGCGTTGGAGTAATTGAGCAGCATGCCATTGGTGGCGGCGGCGGACTGCAGGAACCTGGAAAAGGCCGGATCCGTTCGGGAAGCCCGGCCAGACTAATATTTGATGGAGTCGTAAAAAGAACCGTGTTTTGAGATCTGCCATCGTCTTATCAATGGGTGATGGCGTTCCCAGCGGCAGCTGAGCGGGTTTCTGCGAAGCCGTCAATTTTGTTTTTCGTTCTTGGTTCTTCGCGTGGGTGCGGTTCCATCTTCACAACAGGGAAAGCACACTTTCAACGACAAACCGAGCTTCGTCCTGCCCCAGGCCGGGGAAAAGGGGCAGGCTGAGGCATGCCTCATAGTACCGTTCGGCCTGGGGGAAGGCGCCGTGATCGTAGCCGTAGTGGTTTTGATAAAAGGGCTGCCTGTAGATGGGGATGTAGTGGACCTGGCAGAGGATGCCCTTTTCGTGGAGTCGGTTAAAGAGCTCGTCCCGGGTAAGATTTGATTCTGGTCCCAGCCTGAGGGGGTAGAGGTGAAAGCAGGGGTCTGTGTTTTCCGGCCATGGGGGGAGGAGGACCTTTTTTCCCTTCTCCAGGGGCTTGAATGCGTTGTTGTACTGCCGGGCTATATCCTGCCTTCGGGCCTTGAATTCCTGGATGCGCTTGAGCTGGGACAGGCCCAGGGCACAGTGGATGTCGGTGAGGCGGGCGTTGAAGCCCAAGGCCTGCATCTCGTGATACCAGGGCTGGGCGGGTCCTGTGGGCCGGGTGGAAGCAAAGCGTTCCGGATCGCGCTCGATGCCGTGGTTGGCCAGGCAATGGAGCCTGTGGGCCAGGTCGGGATCATTGGTGAGCACGGCCCCTCCTTCGCCGGTGGTTACGGTCTTGACCGGGTGAAAGGAGAGGATTGCAAGGTCTGTGTGGGCGCATGAGCCGCAGGCGTGGGTGACGCCTTCATGGGCGTAGGTGGAACCGATCGCGTGGGCCGCGTCTTCGATCAGGGAGAAGCCGTAGCGGTCGGCAAGGGCTCTAAACCGGGGGAGGTCTGCAGGGACTCCTGCAAAGTCCACGGGGATCACCACTTTGGGGGGCGGGCCCTTTGCGCAGATCTCTTCAAGGTGCGGCGGAGAAAGGCACAGGTTGTGCCGGTCGATGTCCGCAAAGGCCGGGGTGCCTCCGCAGTAGGCGATGCAGTTGGCAGAGGCCATGAACGAGATGGGGGATGTGATGCCTGTGTCGCCGGGGCCGATATCAACGGCCGTGCAGGCCAGGTGCAGGGCCATGGTGCCGTTGGCAACCACGATGCAGTATTTTGCGCCGGTGAGATCGCACAGGGCCTGCTCGAGATCGGATACCCTGGGGCCTTGAGTGAGCCGGTCCGAGCGGAGCACGTCCGTGACGGCTTGGATGTCGTCTTCATTTATGGATTGTCTGCCGTAGGGTATCACAGGTCTGCGAGCTTGCTGGCAAAGCCCAGGGCCACCAGGTGCTGCCGGGCCTGGAGTTCTTCCTCTATTGAGTACTCGCGGAGCTTGCATTCCCCTTGACAGGGGATGAACCCCCTGTTCTCGAGGTATGAAATGACCTTATTGAAGCTCTCATCTTCAGATATGGTGGACGTGTCCAAGTGGATCTCAGGGGCCTGAGGGGCCTCATACGGATCTGAGACGCCGGTGAAGTTGGCGATCTCCCCGGCCATGGCCTTGCGGTAGAGGCCCTTGGGATCGCGCTGCGCCAGGACCTCCAGGGGACAGTCGCAGAAGACCTCTATGTAGTTGGAGATGAGCTTTCTATTGAGATCGCGGGTGGCCTCGTACGGGGAGATGGCCGCCACGAGGCTGATGATGCCGTTCTTGTTAAGGAGATAGGACACAAAGCCTATCCGGCGGACGTTGATATCCCGGTCCATCTTGGAAAAGCCCAGTCCCTGGGAAAAGTTGGTGCGGATGATGTCGCCGTCCAGGAGCTCGGCCTTGAGACCCCGGCGCTTCAACTCGATGTAGATTCGGTAGGAGTTGGTGCTCTTGCCTGAACCGGAAAGCCCGGTGAACCAGAGGGTGAAGCCGTTCATGCCTCTATTCCTTGAAGTAGTCGATGACGCTCTGAATCATGGCGTCCAGGTCATGGTTGGGTTTGAACCCGATGAGATCGGATATCTTGTCGATGCTGGGGCACCTCCTCTGCATGTCCTCGAACCCCGGGCCATAGGCCTTTTCATAGGGTATGTATTCTATCTCGGAGGCGCTGCCGGTCATCTCCTTGACCTTGCGGGCCAGGTCCTCAATGCTCACCTCGTGGCTGTTTCCCACGTTGAAGACATCCCCCTCGGCCGCGGGCTCATCCATGATGCGTGTGAGGGCCCAGATCACGTCCTCCACGTGGGTGAAGCTCCGGGTCTGGGTCCCGTCCCCGTATACCGTGATGGGCTTGCCAAAGAGCGCGCACTGAACGAAGTTGGGCAGGACCATGCCGTACTGCCCGGTCTGGCGAGGTCCCACCGTGTTGAAGAGCCGTGTGATCACCACGGGCAGTTTTTTCTCGTCGTGGTAGGCCAGGGCCAGGAACTCGTCCAGGGTCTTGGAGCAGGCATAGGCCCATCGCCTCTTCTTGACCGACCCCATAACCCGGTTGTCGTCCTCATGAAGGTCGTGGTCCAGGTGGTTGCCGTAGACCTCGGACGTGGATGCGATAAGGACCTTTTTCTTGAACCGGTTGGCCAGCCGCAGAACGGCCTCGGTACCCTGGACGTTCACCTCGATGGTCTCCACCGGATGGTCCATGATGTTCCGCACCCCCACGGCCGCGGCCAGGTGGTAGATGTTATCCACCTTGAACACGAGTTCGTTCATCACGGACTCGTTAAGGATCGTGTCCACCACCAGATGAAGCCGCTCGTGGTTCTGGACCCTGGCAAGGTTGGCCAGTTTGCCGGTCCAGAGGTTGTCGATCACAAACACCTCGTGGCCCGCCTCCAGAAGGCTTTCGGTCAGATGGGAGCCTATGAAACCGGCGCCGCCGGTGATGAGTGCTTTCATAATTGAATTCACTCCGTGATTTTATATGACGCGGCTTGTCCGCCCAAGGCGGGACGGGCCGCTAAAACGATATTGATACATACCAGATGGCCTCTGTTGACACAAGGGCTCCTTGCACTGCCCGAGACCCTTGCAAAACGCCCCCTTTCGCCCAATCTCTGCGTCATGCTCAAATATTAATCCTCGAAATATTCAATGATAGAGGGACAGCTCCGCCCCTTCGGTTACATGCTATCGAAGAGGGTA
>JAWLEX010000069.1:0-13288 GCA_041685835.1 Desulfatiglandales bacterium | reverse complement strand
TCCATGATCATGACCCGGTCCCCCTTTTTCATGAACGAGCGGTTCTCCACAGTCCGGTCCGTGCCGTCCAGGATCATCAGGGAGTCGATCTCCTGGTCGTTTGCAGGCACTGGCCTTCCTTTGAAGGCGACGATGCGGACCACGCCGGTGGTCTTGATGATCTCCCAGTAACGATGGGGATCCATATCCGACTGCACAAACACGTAGCCCGGCAGGAGGGGGATCAGGATCTTCTTACTCCGGTCCTTGCGCCGGCTCATGACCTGGACCCTGGGCAGAAACGCCTCCAAAGACTTGCCCCGAAGGCCGTTGTATACCACCTGCTCGAAACGGCTCCGCGTGTGAAGGGCGTACCATCGGGGACCCTCGGGAAATCCCCTTTCCAGGTCCGTGGTAGAGGGTTCCTTCATACCGGCGGGCAGGGTGAGTATGGATTCGTCCCGATCTCGATTCGTTTCGGCCATAGGTCTTTTGTCTCAGATTGTCGCGATTCGATCCACGGTCACCCATTTCTCCAGAAGGGACCTTATGTCCTGCTCGGTCTGATCCAGCCGCGTGAGCAGAATCATGTCCCAGTCGGCCCGGTCCACCCGTTCCAGGTCGGTGACCTGCAACCCGAAAAAGGTCTGACCCAATCGTTCCTCGTCGATGATGCCGGCAAGATGAATGTCTGTGAGCTGCAGGTAGAGATAGGCCAGCTCGGCCACCTCGCCTGCCCCGTAAAACAGGATGGAGCGGACCTTTTCCTGCTCCATCTCATTGAATTTTTTCAAGAGGAGGTTCTTGATATCCTTATAAAAATTCATGGAAAACCGAAGGTAATCCACGGTGAGACGACTCTTCCTTGCCAGCCCTTCCGGTGTGAGAAAGTACTTCACCCGGTTGCGGGGCATGGTCTTGACCTTGAAATATCCCTTGTTGACCAGCCTCTTGAGGAAGGTGTTCACGAGCCCCAATGAGATGTTCAGGCTGCGGGAAAGCTCCCTCTGGCTGTGATCGCCGTTGCGATCAATCTCAGTCATGAGGCGGAGGATCTGAAGGTCTTCTTTTTCCATGGGAATCGCCGTGTTCAAATATTGAACAGTTACCTGCGTTCAATATTTGAACACGGGCCTGTTGTCAAGCAAAAAAAAGGGCTTGCCCCGCCCTGCACAGTCCTTGAAAAGCCGTCTTTATACTGTACAATTGACGAGGCTTGGGCGGGCCGGCATCACCACAGGGGAAAGTGGGAAGGTGGTTTGAAAAACAGATATGATAAGAGGAGATATCTTTATGGAATGCAACAAGGAAGAGAACCTGAAGCACTGCAACTGCACCTATGAGCCCTGCAGCAGGAAAGGGATATGCTGCGAGTGCATCACCTATCACCTGCGCATGAGGCAGCTTCCGGGTTCCTGCTTTCCCGACAAGGCCGAGGCCACGTATGACCGCTCTTTCGAGCACTTTGCGCGGCTGGTTCAAGGAGGGAATGTCTAACCTGAACGTAAAAAGCCCCGGCGATTTCGACCGGGGCTTAGTTTTTTTCACTGGTCGGGACGAGAGGATTTGAACCTCCGACCCCCGCGTCCCGAACGCGGTGCTCTACCAGACTGAGCCACGTCCCGACTAGAGACGATGTATACCGCAATCACCTGGCTGGCGCAACCTTAATATAATGGGGACGCCCTTTATATTTTTATATTCGTACGGGACGAAAGAGGGAGGCGGAATTGAATGAAATGAATATAAAAATATAAAGGGCGTCCCCTTACCGTTATTCCAGGGCAAGCACCCTTCGGCCCGACGCATGGGTGGCGGCCTTTTCGATCTCACTGAGGATCCTGCCCCCACGAAATATCGTCACCTTGCCTGTAGACTCAGATATTACCAGGGCGATGGAATCCGTGGCCTGGGTTATGGCTGCGGCGGCTGCGTGTCGCGCCCCCAGGCCCTGGGGAAGCGGTTCCCCCTGATAACCTATGTTCAGGTAACGGCCGGCAGCCAGCAGCACACCGTCCTCCCGGATCACGAAGGCCCCGTCAATGGAGGAAAACTCCTTGAGGGTCTCCTGGACCTCGCGATTGTGCAGATTGAGCGAATCCTCGGGATGCCCCTGGAACGGGTTGAACACGAGCTGGTAGGAGAGTTCGAGGACTTTCTTGTGGTTGCCGAGGACAAAGATGGACCCGACAGGCTTGCCTTCCCGTCCCTCGTTCGCCAGTTCGACTACCAGGTCCAGCAAGGTCTCGAACACATCGGGCTTAATACCGGAGGGAAACGCCATTTCCCCGCCGCCGCCGAAGAGTTCGGATTCCAGGCCTGCCTCCACGAGCATGATGGTGTCCATGTACCCCTGATTCGGCACGCCGCCGACGCATACGATCACGTCCCCGCTCTTTACCAGGCCTTTGGAAATGGCCGTGAGAAAACCGATTTTGAGATATCCGATCCGAGTGAGCTGCACGTCCGGGAGCATCACCGTGGTGATGGAAAGCTTCCTCGCCTTTTCAATGCAATCCTTGCGCTTGGTGAGGAGGATCAGCCGGGCGTCGCTCGTGATCTTGGAGAACGGGTCCAGGTCCTTGGTGCTGTCCATGTAGAAAAGGATTGCATTGGCCTCGACCCGCTTGGCCATCTGTATGGCCTGGCGGATGACCAGGCCCGTCCACTTGGTGGGATCGAGTCTCTCACCCGCCTTCTCGGAGGTAGGCTTGGCCTCCTTCTTGCGGGAGGATGAGGCCTTACCTGCACCGGCCTTTCCGGTCGCCTTTTTCTCTTGTTTTTTGTCCTTTTTTGCACCCACGGCAGTTAACCCTCCACCCCGTAGAGTGACAGGTAAGTGTCGAAATCCGCCTTGGTCCCCGGGTCAATGGGCCGGCTCTCTCCCCTTATGTTAACCGGGATTCGGCTCTCGAACAGGTAATCCACTATCTCCCGAATCCCCGCAACGGTGAAGACAGGGACCCCGGTCCTTTTAGTGAAGGCCTCTATGGCGTTTTCCCCTTTGACCCCTGTCACGGGCCGGCCCTTCTCGTCATAGACGGCGGTGGTCTGCTCCCGGTCAACGGCGATTCCCACGCCGATCCATTGGATCGACAGCCCGGCTTTCACAGACTCCTCCTCCACCCGCTCCATGAGGTCCACCTTGGTGCCCATGGAGGTGGCCACGTCGTCCACCACAAACACCCGGCAGCCGTCGAACAGGGTCTTGTTCACGAGAATGCCGCCTCCCTTGCTCCCTTCACCGTGGGTCTTGGCCTCCTTGCGATCGTATTCGAAAAAGAGGTCCCTTCCGTGATCCCGGCAAAGAGCAATAGCCGCGGACAGGGCCAGGGCGCTGCCCTTGTAGGACGGGCCCAGCACTATGTCGATCTTGCCGGCCAGTCCCTGCTTGACCATCATGTCGGCAAACACGGCGCCCAGTTCCATTGCCAGCCGACCAGTCCTGAACATCCCCAGATTGACGAAGTAGGGAGTGGGCCGCCCGTCCTTTAGCACAAGGCCGCCGTCGAAAAACAGTGCGCCGGTTTCGGCAAGGGCGCCGGCCAGCCGCTTCTTGTATTCTTCCATAGGAATGATCCTAACTGATTGGAGGGCGCGGTTCAACCGTAATCCGCTCGGGCAATCCGCTCGGGAGAGAGTGGAAACGTTGACATGTCGCGTTCCGCAGGCGTAAAATCCTTATTTCTGAATTGGAAACTTGCTAGTGCCCAAAAAGCGTTTCTGGATGGGCACTAACTGGGAACGCCTCGAAACCTCATGAGAAAGGAGGTACTCCATGCCTGAGGAAGAAGTCGGGGTTATCGTCAAGTTCTTTGCCAAGCCGAGCGTAGCCGCGGTCAAGGCCACAGGCGGCATCCAGGTCGGCGATCGTCTCCACTACCGGGGAGCCACCACGGACTTCACAGAGGAAGTGGCTTCCATGGAGGTGGACAACCAGGCCGTGGACAAGGCCAAGGAGGGTGATCTCGTGGGAATCAAGGTCAAGGAACGGGTCCGGGAGAACGACAAGGTCCTGCGGGTGACCGACTAGCACTTTCCCAACCGGAACCTGTTCTGAGGCCGGATTCATTTCCGGGCGGGCCTTAGCGGGAAAAGGCCTCGAGGGCCGCCGGGATCAGTTTCCGGATGAAGGACTCCTTTTCCAGGGCAGTCACAGCGCAATAGGCAGGGTAGTCGGGATGCTCACTGCTCAGGTCGGGCACCCGGGCCTGCATAGCGGGCGCCAGGGCCTGGTACGAGGTGATGAGTTCCGCCAGGGAGTGGTTTTCCCCGGGGTAGGCATCCACCCACCCCAGCCGCCGCATGAGCTCGAATCTAAGCCGGTCCAGCAGGAAGAGGTATCGGTCCATCACGCCTATGCGGTCTTCCGGGCTGAGCTCACGAATCTCGAAGCCGCTGCCCAGGCGAAGCAGGTTCATGATCAGGTCATAAAGGTAGAAGGCCGTCTCTTCGGTTCCCTGGGAAAGGAAAAGGAGCGTCGAGGCGGACAGGTCCTTCGCGCGGGTCGCCTCACCGAACTCCTCCCCGAAGCGGCTTCGCCAGTTCCTGTAGCCGCGCCGAACAGAGGATTCACGCCTCGCCTTTTCCAGATCCACCACCTGATCCATCAACCGCTCCGAACCCCGGCTCACCTCTCATTAATCACTCGCCCTGTGCAGGTAACGTTATCCATCAACCTCCTCCGTCGGTCCCGTCCCCAACGGGCATCCGCAGCGCTCGCACAGGGCCTTGCGCAACTGTTTCATGCCGCACTGCGGGCACATGGTGAACTCTTCGAGCGAGGAGACAGGCCCTGAAACACTATGCTATAGGCCTTGATCATCTGCTTAAAACTTTTCTCTCCAGGCAGGCCTTAACGAAACCGAAAAACATGGGGGCGGGGGTTTCCATGTGGGACTTTAGCTCCGGATGGGCCTGGGTGGCCGCAAAGAAGGGGTGATCGGCCAGCTCAATGAACTCCACCAGCCGCCCGTCCTCGGAGAGGCCGGAGAAAATCATCCCCTTTTCCCTGAGCAGGTCATGATATGCGGGGTTGACCTCGTAGCGATGACGGTGCCGTTCGGACGCCTCGGGCGCCTGGTAAAGGCGCCGGACCAGGCTTTTTTCCTGGAGTACGGCGCGGTAGGCGCCCAGCCTCATTGTTCCGCCCTTGTCCACGATATCGCGCTGTTCGGGAAGTATGTCGATGACCGGGTGGGGGGTGTCGGGATCGAACTCCGTGGAGTTCGCCTTATCCAGCCCGCACACATGACGGGCGAACTCGATCACGGCCAGCTGAAGGCCCAGGCACAGGCCCAGGAACGGGATACCGCGTTCACGCACAAGCCGGATGGCCTGGATCTTACCCTCGGTCCCCCTGGTTCCGAACCCGCCGGGGACCACAACCCCGTCCACGTTCTCAAGCTTGCTGGTGTCCTCAAGCTCCGAGGTCTCGATCCACTCGAGGTTGATCTTGCATCCCAGGTGGGCGGCGCAGTGGTTGAATGCCTCCACAATGGAGGCATAGGAGTCTTCCAGCCTGGTATACTTGCCGCACATGGCCACGGTGATCTCTTTGTCCGGACGGCGAAGATTCTCGATGTATTCCCGCCAGCGTCCAAGGACGGGTGGGCTGTAGATGTTGAGCTTCTTGTGAAGGATCGCTGATAGGCCTTCGCCTTCGAAGACCAGGGGGATCTCATAGATGTCCTCAACATCCAGTCCCGTGATGACCGCCTCCGGGGCCACATCGCAGAAGTTGGCGATCTTGCGCTTGATCTCGCGGGTCAGGTAGGTGGGGCACCTCCCGATGATTATGTCCGGGAAAATGCCGCGCTGCTTGAGCAGGTTCACGCTCTGCTGGGTGGGCTTGGACTTCTGCTCATTGACACCGTAGGGAATGGGCACGTAGGTCAGGTGCACGTATACGATGTTATCCCGGCCCACGTCCTCCTTCATCTGACGCATGGCCTCGAGGAACAGCTCGTTTTCTATATCACCGACGGTCCCGCCGATTTCCACGATCACCAGGCCCGCCTCCTCTTCCCGGGCGACGTCGAAGATGTGACTCTTGATGGTGTCCGTTACATGCGGAATGTACTGCACGGTCTTTCCCAGGTAATCCCCGCGGCGCTCCTTCTGGCGGACCATGTCGAAGACCTTCCCCATGGTGAGGTTCCACTTGCTCTTGCAGGTCACGCCGACAAAGCGTTCATAATGTCCGAAGTCCATGTCCACTTCCCCCCCGTCGTCGAGCACGAAGACCTCGCCGTGCTCGTAGGGGTTCATGGTCCCCGGGTCCACATTAAGGTACCCGTCGCATTTGATTGGTATGATCTTGAGGCGTGAGGAGAGGAGGTGACCGATGGAGGCGGCGGCGATGCCTTTTCCGAGGCCGGAGAGAACGCCGCCGGTTACGATTATGTATTGTGTGGCGATATCGTTCAAAATCTGTTCCCCGCACACGGCATTAATAAATATTCAGCTGGTCCGAACATAAAGGCAATGCCATGTCCAGTCAAGCCAAACGTTCATGCCGGTCTTTTGCCACACTCGTGGATGAAAATATTATCAAGCTGTTATCCAGGCATACCCCATGACACGTGGTCCGGCACGGCACGGAGCCGTGCCGCCGGCTCCAGAGGCCGGATATTTCTTGCGCCCTACTGCGCCACGAGCCCATCTATAAGGTGAAGGGCTGGAGTCTTTTCACGGTAAAAACCGAGCCGGAATCAGTGCTGAACAGCCCTTTGAAAGCCGAAAAACGGTCTTTTTAGGATAGTTTCCATCCAGAAATGGCCTTTTTTGCCAATATCGGCGTCAATCTGCGAGGTTGCTTGTGCGGCGTACTTCAGTACGCCTCCGCGCAACCTCTTGATTTCCTTGATCTTGACAAAAAATCCTCATTTCTGAATTGGAAACTTGCCAGTGCCCGAAAAGGGTTTCTGGATGGGCACTAGGATAACCCCCTGTTTTTCCTAAAAACACAACATGTTCGACTTTTTTTTGGAAGACACACAATATATCTTGACAACTCATTTGCAAAACCAGTATATTTCGTCAAGTTCTGGGGCCTCTGGGGGCCGGCTTCCGGGATAGGAACAATGACCATTTACGGCGAGGTCGGATATGCTGGAATCAGTAAGGGTTCTGCTGGTGGACGACGATAAAGTGGTCACCCGAGTCTTTCAGGAGGCCCTTTCCATCCAGGGCTACGAAAATGTGACCTGCGCAGGAAACGGCGAGGAGGCCTTGCAGGCCTACCCGGAATTTCTGCCCGACCTCGTGTTCATGGACATCGATATGCCCGTTATGGACGGTTATGAGGCAACCAGGCGAATCAAGGCCCTGGACCCTGATGCACGGATCGTGGTCGTCACGGGAAATCCGTCGGATATAAGGGCCAGGCGCTCCCTTGATGAAGGACTGGCCCGGACGGTCCTTCAGAAACCGGTCCGGCTATGGGACCTGAAGGCAATTGTCGACGCCCACGCCTTTGAAGGATCGGCCCCTGAATCGTTCTCCTCGGCTGCTCTTCCCTCTCGGGAACACCCCGCTTTCGGGCCTTTGCCCTAGCTTCCATTCAGAAACAGGGATCATGACCTCCGTCGTCGCCATTGTGGGCCGCCCCAACGTGGGCAAGTCCACCCTTTTCAATCGCCTGAGCCGCTCCCGCGACGCCCTTGTGGATGACAGGCCCGGAATCACCCGGGACCGTCTCTATGCGGCGATTCGGTGGGACGGCGTCCCTCTTCGTATCATCGACACAGGCGGTTTTGCCGCAGGCGAGGACGAACCTCTCTTAAAAAGCGTGAAGGGCCAGGTCTTGAAGGCCGTAGACGAGGCCGACGCCGTCCTTTTCCTGGTGGACGGGCGCAAGGGCCCTGTGCCCGGCGACCGCGAAATCGCCGATCTTCTACGCAGGTACCAGAAACCCGTGCTCGTAGCCGCCAACAAGATCGACGGGCCTGAGCACGAAACCCTTGCCATGGACTTCTACGAGCTGGGGCTGGAGGAAGTCCATCCCCTGTCCGCTGCCCACGGCTACGGCCTGAGATCCCTCATGAACAGGCTCGTGTCTCACCTCCCTCCGGACCGGGAAGAGGAGACCGAGCCCCAAAGGATCCGGGTGGCTGTCGTGGGAAGGCCGAACGTGGGGAAGTCCTCCCTCATCAATCGAATCCTCGGCCTCGACCGCCTGCTGGTGAGCGACATCCCAGGCACCACGCGTGACTCTGTGGACACCCCGTTTTCCTTCGAAGGTACCGACTTTACGCTCATCGACACGGCGGGACTCCGCAGAAAGTCCAGGGTCCGCGAGAAAGTGGATACGTACAGCATGATCAAGACCATGCGAAGCCTGGACCGCTGTCATGTGGCCGTGGTGCTCCTGGATGCCGACGCCGGAGTCGCCGAGCAGGACGCGCGAATCTGCGGCTTCGCACTGGAGCGCGGGCGCGCCATGGTGCTGGCAATAAACAAGTGGGACCTGATAAAGCGGGACGAAGAGCGGAAGCCCCGTTTCCTCAAGGAGCTGGACCGGCAGCTCGAATTCGTCTCCTTCGCCCCCCTATTCCGCATATCAGCCCTGACCGGGGAACGGGTGAACCGTTTGATTCCCTGCATTCGGGACCTGTGGGAACCATTCTGCCGCCGGATCTCTACAGGTGAGGTAAACCGGGTGGTGGCCCGTATACTGGAGCGCAAACCGCCTCCCAGGACGGGCCGCAGGGCCGTGAGGCTCTTCTACGCCACCCAGACAGCCGTGCGCCCGCCCACGTTCGTCATGTTCCTTAATCGGCCCGACCTCCTGCATGTCTCCTACAAGCGATTCCTTGTCAACCAGTTGAGGGAGCACTTCGGCCTGAAACAGATCCCCATACGCCTGTATCTCAGAAAACGGGAGGGAAGGTATTCATAACGGCTGATAGCTGTTGAGCCGGCGAGCTATTAAGCGATTGAATGGTCAACGAGGGAAATCCAAATCGAGATCGCTATCGGGATCGCCGGGGAAGATAGTCCCGGCGGGTCAGCGGGAGGGGAAAAAGAGCCGCTCCGCGTTGCCGCCGGAGATCAGGGCCGTGTCTTCCCTTGAAAGACCGGCTTGTTGAAGTTCGCCAAGGCAGCGGCCGGGCTGAATCAGGGGATAGTCCGAGCCGAAAAGGATGCGGTCGGGACCCACGATCTCAGCAGCCGTCCTGTAAACGGCCGGTTCATAGAGAAAGGGCGAGGCCGCCGTGTCGAACCAGACCTTTTTGAGCACATCCCGCACTTCCCTCTTCAAAAGCCCGAAAAAAAACAGGCCCCCGCCCCAGTGGGCCAGGATGATGCGGTTTTGCGGGTAGGCCTTTAGGAATGCGTAGAGGTCGGCGAGATCCATGGGTGTTTTTCCGGGATATGAATGCCCCACAGGCTCGTTCGTGTGAAGGAGCAGCAGCGCGTCACGCATCCTGCATACCTCCATGACCTCCGCCAGCGCTGGAACGGCGTCCATGCAAAACCCGGAACCGTAAACGGCCAGCTCTCCCACCCCGGCCATGCCCCCGGACAGGCACCTCCCGGCCTCAGCCGGGGCATCGGCCGAGTTGATGGAAAAGCATCCGAGCCCCGTCAAACGGTCGGGGTGGCGCGCGACCGCCTCCATTACGTAATCGTTGTGCCGGCGATATGTGTCTCGACTCTCCCAGGGGAACCCGAACACCACGGCACGGTCCACGCCTGCGCGGTCCATATCGCGAAGAAGGTCCGTCAGTCCTGCCAGGCGGGCCTTCGGATTCTCGTAAAGGAGCCTGAACGTCTGCTCGCCTGTGAAAAACCTTGCCCTGTCCTCCCGGAAGTCCGGTGGAAATATATGAACATGGCTGTCAATGATCATAAGGGACGTCCTTGTAAAGCCCCTGCAGGGGAGAAGTGCAGGTATTGGAAAGGAATCTAGAAAAAGCTCAGCAGGGAGTCTTCCAGGACTCCTGGAAAGAAACCTACATGCCGGTCCACTATAACCCCTTTGCGGTCGATAACAAACAGGGTGGGGATCCCCAGCTTTTCGTCGACGAAGTAGTCCTCCACCACCCTAAACACGTCCGCCCCCCTCAGGACCGGGTAGTTGATCCGGTGCAGTTTCTTGAAGTCGATGAGAGAACGGTCGTCGGCCTTTTTCGGATCGTCCAGGGAGATCCCGATGATCACAAGGCCCTCTTCCCTGTATTGTTCTTGAAGGCTGACCAACTCCGGAATGGATTTCCTGCAGGGCGGGCACCACATGGCCCAGAAATCCACAAGGACGACCTTGCCCTCGAAGTCCACCAGCGACACGTCCCTGCCCGACAGGTCCTTCAGGGTGAAGTTAGGAGCCGTTCGCGTTATGTTGTCGGCCGTATGATTGCATGCCACCGTTCCAAGGAGGAAGAGCGCAAGGGTTATGGTCAAACATGTGCGTAAGGCATTTTGAAATTGTTTCATGCAGCATCCTTTTCCGCTACACGCCGTCCTCCCTGTCGCTCAGGATGCGGGGAAGGCATGACCGGGGCCATTGGCGAAAAACACTGAAAACCGGACTTCGCGTTTCAAACCGCGGCAGACTCGAAAACGGGTCCACTCAAGCTGCAGGATACTAGCAGGGAATTTCCTCGTATGCAACAAATGAACCGCTTTTTGCTGTGTCAGTGACGGTGGCCCTGAGCCGCGGGTTTGATTGCACATGGCGTCCTCTTGTGGTATGGAGTTCAGGCTGAAATGACTACCCACCGTAAAAGACGACGCGCATTGATCGTGCTCGGGCTGGCCGGCCTGGCCTCAGCCGTTCTCGCCCTTCTCGAACCTCTGATTCCAGGGCTGGCAGACCTGTGCTCCTTGCTGAGCGGAGGGTGCAGGGACACTTCGGCCTTCACGCTCCTCGGGATTCCCATTTCCATCCTCGGCCTGGCCTACTACGCAGTCCTGCTCGTCTGCATTGCTCTGGCCCCGTCAATGGTCTTTCCTCTGGTCATGGCCGGGGCCGGCGTGGAGACAACCTTTTTATACGCCATGGTCGCATACGGCATATTCTGCCCGTTCTGTCTCCTTAATCTACTGGTCGTAGTAGTTCTGGTGATACTTTTGTTCCGGCGCGCGCGAGGCTGGGAAGCCATGGCGATCGGGCTCCTTTTCCTGATCCTCTCCCTGGTCCCCTTTACACTGGAAAACACCCCGCCGGTCACACCGACCCGCGCGTTCCCGGATCCCGCCGTAGTGGCTCGTGTGGAGGGAACTCCCGTAACCGCCGAAGAACTGGAGCGATCCATGGCGACCAGTGTCTATGACGCGCGGATGAAGCTCTACGTGGAAAAGGCGGAAACACTCAACCGGATCATCGACGAGCGCCTCCTTCATCTGGAGGCCCGAAGGCTGGGTACCACGGTGGAAGAGGTCCGGTCCGCGGCCACGAGGGACACGGCCCCCGTTGAACCGGAAGAGATAACCGCCTATCTCACGGCCAACCCCGCCATCCTTTCCGCCTGGGAGGGCACCGGGGAGGAACTGCGTGAAAGGGTTAAAACATACCTTAAGGTCCACAGGGAGGCCAAGGCCATGCGCGCCTTTCTGGATGACCTTCGAAGCCGATATCAAGTGGAAGTCCTTCTCGAGGAACCCCCTCTACCCCTGACCCATGTCGCACTGGGAAACAGTCCGAGCCTGGGCCCTGCGGACTCCCCGGTCATCGTGGTGGAGTTCTCAGACTACCTGTGTTCGGCGTGCCGCAGGGCCCATGAGATCATCATGGACATTCGGGAGGATTATCGAGGCCGGATCCGCTGGGTGTACAAGGACTTACCCCTCGAACGCCACGAGAGGGCCTTCAAACTGGCCGAGGCGGCGCGCTGTGCGGCGGACCAGGACATGTTCTGGGAATACCAGGACTTGCTGTTCATGACCCCGGGTGACGTCGACTTGCAGGGATTACTGGAACTTGCAGAGGATCTGGGCATGGACGTGAGGCGGTTCGAACAGTGCATAAGGGAGGAAAAGCACCGCCAAGACGTGCTTGCCGACATTCAAGCGGCAAAGGAAGCGGGTGTGGACGCGACTCCCACTTTCATCGTGAACGGGAAGCTCAGGCCAGGCATCCCGCGGCCCGGGGAACTCCAGGCGTTGATAGAGGCCGAACTTGACCGGGCGAGCCGGCCCTGACCTCCACCTGAACTTTCACGGGCACCGACACACCGCGAAGCGGTCTTACCCCTCACCCGAAACACCCTGGTCCTGCCGCAGTTCCTCCTCGAAACGCCGGAAGAACTCGTCCTTTTCCTTCCAGTCGGGGCCGAACCGCTTGTTGAAGTAGTCGCCGAGCCGGTCGAACAGCCTCTTCCAGGCAGGTTTTCCGCGCTCCAGGACCACGTCTTCCAGAAAGAACGGGATCATGTGGATCTTTTCCTTGGGAAGGAAAGACACGGCCCCCAGCTTGATCGAGGTCTTCAGGGATTCCGGCGAGAGGGAGTGGGCGGTGAGCATGACGGTCGGGAACCCCTTCAGCACAGACAACCTGAGGAGTTCGAAGCCGTTCACCCCCATAATATCGAGAATAACCACATCGTAGGTGTAGCTCACCAGGTACTGGTAGGCCGTGTCATAATCCCCGGCCTTGTGCACAATGCACATGTCCAGTTCCTCTTCCAGTGTCTCCAGGACGTCAGGCTCGTCGTCAACCGCCAGAATGACCTTGCCCTTCAAGGGGCTTTCCGGTGGCATGTCCATTGCTTGGCTCCTTTCCAGCAGGTTTGCCCGAGGCCGGCGCATAATATCAAGCGGCGTCGGGTTCGTCCTTTTGCTTTTCCTTGTCTTTCTGTTTTTCGAGCTTCTTTTTCTGCCTCTTGCTCATCTCTTGCTGTGCTTCGCCGGCTTCCTGTTTCTTTGATTTTTCCTTCTTAGGCTTCTTCAGCTTCTCTTCCTTGGCCCTGGCCATATCCTCTATTTTCTTTTCCTTGCCCTCTATGACCGAGAGCCTTTCATTCGCCTTTCGAAGATCGGCCCGGAGTTTCCGGACCGCCCTGTCCTTGGCGGCGGCCTGGGGCCCCAAATTCCGTTCGGCAAGCTCGGCCAGGCGTTGGTTGAGCTTCGCCTCAGCAATTTCCTTTTGTTCGAGGCGGGCATCCTTGGCTTTTGACGGCATGACATGATCTCCTTTCTTGATCAACTCAAGCCCGGTCCTCACGATGAGGACCCGGTCGACGGCTTCCAGTGCAAACCGGTTATTTAGTGCCCATCCAGAAACGCTTTTTGGGCACTAGCAAGTTTCCAATTCAGAAATGAGGATTTTTTGTCAAGCTCAAGGAAATCAAGAGGTTGCGCGGAG
>JAWLEX010000068.1:0-17395 GCA_041685835.1 Desulfatiglandales bacterium | reverse complement strand
GTGCGGCGTACTTCAGTACGCCTCCGCGCAACCTCTTGATTTCCTTGAGCTTGACAAAAAATCCTCATTTCTGAATTGGAAACTTGCCAGTGCCCTAAACGCGTTTCTGGATGGGCACAAGCTAGCACGGTACAGATCGTCAATAAGCCTGGCTAATAGGGGGGGCCGGCATTTTTCTGAAGCAGGTCGAGGACCTCGTCTTCCTGGAGGTCGTACCAGCTGGCGTAGGCGTCTGCGACGGCGAAAAATATGCCTGTCCGTATGTTGGGGCAGTAGATCTCGTCCGCCTCCGTCTCAATGCGCTCAATGGTCCGTTGAGGCGCCGTTGGGACGGCCACGACAGTGACCCGGGCCCCAAGTTCCTTGGCCATTTGAATAGTCGCGAGCATAGTGTACCCCGATGCCAGGCCGTCGTCCACCAGGATGGCCGCCCTGCCTGAGAGGTCCGGTAGGGGCCGTCCGCCTCGGAACAGCCGATCTCTCTTTTCGAGCTCCACTTCCACCACTGCTGTTTCGGCCTCGACATCCCCCTCGTCCAGTCGGAGTTCCTCCATCAGGGGTTTGTTGAGAAACAGGCTCCCGCCATAGGCCATGGCCCCGAACCCGGCCTCGGGGTTGTCGGGGATCTTCAGCTTTCGTGCGATCACCAGGTCAAACGAGGCTCCCAGTCTTTCCCGGACCTGCAACCCCACCGGGACTCCGCCGGCGGGGATGGCGAGTACAGTGACGTCATCCCGGCCTCCATATCGGGGCTCCAGCATTTGCGCAAGGACCTTTCCAGCCTCTTCCCGGTCCTGAAAGACTTCGGAATGATTCCGAAGTTCCTGCTTTTCAAACACCCTGGCTCGTTTCATTCGGTTTCGACCCGGCCGTCATTTCGAACTCCATCCCAGACTAAAGCTTCCAGTTGCTCATCACTCATCAGATCCACATCAGGACTCTGGCTCGCTTCGAAATCTTCTGCTTCTTCCGGTGACGTCGCTTCGCTTGGTTTTGCTTGTCTCGCAGCGCACGGCCGGTTCCCTTGGACCGGCCTGTCAGCAGCCGTCACTGAGATATTCAGGAAGGAGCGTGATAATCTTTTCCCATCCCTCAACGCCGACCACCAGACGTTCTGTTCCATCTTGAAAGGAATGCGCCTGACAGTAATCCAGAATCTCCGGGTGATCAGAGGTTAATCTCTTCCACAGGCTCTGCGGACATTCAACTCCTGTGACGGAGGAAACAGCCTCCAAGACCGCCACCTTTCCGTCTGCTGTTGAGTCGAAGGGCATGCCGTCAAGTTCCAAGCGGAGTTCCGGTTCCATGACAAAACGCCCTTCGGGACTGGAGTACGGCACGAGTACGCCGCTCAACATCCTATTTTGAGGGGGCCGAGCTTTCCGGCTTTTTTTTGCTTCCCTTGATCATGATGTAGATGCCGGCTCCCATGGCCGGTACTCCGAGAACCGCACCTATGACAGGGAGCACGGAAAAGTTGAGAACGAACAGGACCAGCCCCACCCCTATCATCAGGAGACCGATAAAGACGGGGGTTTTTGCGGACAGCTTGGCGTTTTCCACCGTGATTCCTCCTTTCTTCAGGATGATCAATCACATCCAGGTTGTTATATTTCTCATGTTACCGGTCGCTTTTAGCTGAAAACAATGGGGCAGATCCTGTTCGGCGTCAATCTGCGAAGTTGCTTGTACGGCGTACTCCAGTACGGCTCCGCGCAAACTCTTGATTTGACTCGGGCCATCCATGGCCCTCGCCCTTCGGGCGCCCTGACGGGCGTCCCATTCCGCTATCCTGCGGAATGGTCCTTGATCTTGACAAAAAATCCTCATTTCTGAATTGGAAACTCGGGCTAGTGCCAAAAAAGCGTTATTTGATTAACCCCTATGCGTGGCTCCGGCGGGTTCGAGCCACTTCGATACGGAAATACAAATGCTCAGCCCCCTGCCGTTCGCTGGTTCAATCCACGATTCCCCGCCGTGGCGTTCAGCCACTTCCTTGACAATCGCCAAACCCAGCCCCATCCCCTCTGAGATGGAGGAAGCCCTGGTACGTGAAAACATATTGAAAACGCCTTGAGACTCCCCTTCATTAATTCCACCGCCGTCGTCGCTCACAGAGAGTACGTGGGACAATTCTTCATTTCGGTAATCGAGCTTGATGGTTTGAAGACGCGGCCCTCCGTGTTCCAAGGCGTTTTCCACCAAGTTGCGAAGGGCCCTCATGACGAACATCCGGTCCAGCAGCATAAGGGGATTCTCGTCACAAAACACCAGCCGAATCCCCCGCTTTTTCAGCGAAATCCGGTACTCTTTCTCCAAGGCGCGGAAGAGTTCCTGGAGGCTTATCTCCTCACACTTAAGAGGCAGCTCCCCGGCCTTTATATAGAGATTTATGCTGTCAGCCAGTTCCGTGATTTGCTCAGCAGCCGTCATGATATGGCTGCAATAGAGCTTACCTTTTTCGTCGAGCTGCCGCGCGTTCCGCTCGATCAGGCGGCGCACCAGACCATGGATAGCCACCACCGGGCTCTTCAAATCATGGGAGACAGTATAGGCAAACATTTTGAGCTGTTCAGAGCTGAAGCTCAACGCCTTGTTTAGCTCGACCAGCTCCGCCGTCCGCTTTTCCACCCGGCGTTCCATCTCTTCGTAGGACCGTTCGAGGGCGTTCCACGCCCGAGCCTTTTCCACGGCGTATCGGATGGAGCGTTCCAGAAGGTCCGGATTGATCTCCTCTTTTACCAGGTAGTCCGACGCCCCTGACTTCATGGCCTGAACGTCCACATCATAATCACCCCTCCCTGTCAGGACAATTATCGGGACAGGCCAGCCCTTTCTTCCCGCCTCTCGAAGGACCTCCAGACCGTCATGAATGCCTAAACGATAATCAAGCAAGCATGCATCATAGTCATGGCGGTCTATCTCGTGCATGGCGTCTTCGAAAGTCGACTTCCATGTCAGAGCGTACCTTTTCCTGGAAATATCTGTTAGAGAATCACGTATGAACACATAGTCGTCCTCATCGTCCTCAATTAGAAGGACTCTCAGCGATCTCCCTGAAGTATTCATTTCAACTCCGCCGCTTTACAGCCTGGAATCAAGTTCCCGCCCATTGCTTATAAAAATATTCTTGAGAAAGGAAAAACCAGGAGAATACCAATACACAATGCCAGCCATTTTTCCTTTGTAAAAATAAAGTCCCTCCTTGTTGCTTTAAGTCTATTCTATTAACTTCTAAACCAACATTTTGGCTTTCCTGGAATCGGTTAAGGATCCTTATGGCTGCTTTGGCAATCTGAGACGCCCAAAAACCATTCCGGGATATAAAAATGCAATGGTGATCAGGCTACGCGGAACCAATCCCTTTTCCTATGGGTGGAAACATGTATTTTGTACTGGTAGAAAAAGCCGGCCTGCTTGATCAGTGCGTTGGCCAGCGGAGGAATGGCATTACGGATTGATTCAACGGATGAGGGTTGTGCATGCACGTGAAACACTATACAGGATTCACCTTATTGCCTGCCACTGCGAGTTGCGCTAGCTTTAGCCTTACTCCTGAAAAGCTGTCAGAAAAAACAAGAAATGTTGATGTTAGTATAATCGAAATCGGGATCGGGATCGAAATCGGGATCGAAATCGGGATCGGGATCGGGATCGGGATCGGGATCGGGATCGAAAGAGAATAAAAGGATACTTGGACACGAAAAGCTTGATGTCTACCCCTGTGTGAAGGAAGACTCCGGGGTCTATGGATTGGAGGAAATCGATTTCGATCCCGAAGAAACCAAACTAAACGCTTATTCTTAGCGCCAGTGCTCCTTGACTTCGGGTTGCGGGCAAAGGCCCGCATTAGATATTTCGTATTTTGCCGGCGTCTGTTTACACTGGAATAACCTGAATAATTTGCAACGGAGGAGGTAAAGCATTCATGTCAAAGCTGCAAAAAGAGCTTAGAGAGTTGGCTCAATACCAAAACCAGGAAGGTGCGGTTGTGAGCCTTTATCTGAACCTGTCAGATCCGAGCAGGGTCAGCACGGAGTTGAACTCACTTGTGCGAACCGCAGCTAAGCGCCTCGAGGAAGATGAAAGATTCAAAGCAGAACAGCGCAAATCCATAGAGCACTTGTTGTTTGAACTGGATCGCCACGTGAAGAGCGTTATTGGACCGGAGACCCGGGCAAGACTCTTGGTGGTCTTTGCTGACACGGAAGGATTCCGGAGCGAATACCACCTTCAGGTCCCCCTGCCCAGCCGAATGGTCGTTCAACAAAATCCTTATACCCGGCCTTTGAGTTTTCTCCTTGACGAGTTCCCTGAATACTCTATTCTGGTTGCGGACGCGCGTAATGCACGCCTGTTCAGTCTTTTTCTGGGAGCCTTCGAGGAGCAACCTGGTTTTTTCATTCAAAACGAGGTTCCGGACAGGGTAAGCGTAAAGAAATCCATGGCGGTATCGGCCTGGGGTGTTTACAGCGGCATGGGCGATCAGAGGATTCAGCGTCACGTCGAGGATCACATCCATCGCCACCTTCTGAAGGTTGCCGAGCGCACTTTCGAGCTTTTGAAGAAGGACGGTTTCGACAGGCTGATACTGGCTGCGCCGGATGAGAGGACCCTCTCCCAGTTGAAAGACCATCTGCACAGTTACCTTCGCCAAAGGGTGAGAGGCGAATTCCTCGCCCGGCCGGAAGATGCCGACCAG
Source organism: Desulfatiglandales bacterium (assembly GCA_041685835.1). Taxonomy (GTDB): domain Bacteria; phylum Desulfobacterota; class DSM-4660; order Desulfatiglandales; family HGW-15; genus JAIPEI01. The sequence continues at coordinate 12,693 of JAWLEX010000068.1, read as the reverse complement.
GTTCTGAGGGAAAAGGCCCTTGAAACAGCGCGCAAATCGGAACATGATGAGGAACGGCGGCTCCTGGACCGGGTCTTGGACCTGCACTTCTCAGGGGGTCTGGGTGTAATCGGTGTCCAGCCGGTGGTGGACGCACTCAACATGGGGCAGGTACACACCCTCGTCATGAATGCCGATTTTTCAACCTCCGGGTATCTGTGCCCTCAGGATAACCATCTTTCCCTGGGAAAGGCTTCCTGTCCGGTTTGCGGCGGCCGGCTCACTCCAACGGAGAGATTTCCAGACGAAATCGTGCAGGAGGCCATAAACCAGGGAGCCGAAGTCCGGCACACAACGGTGGGGCATGAATCCTTTGATTCCTACGGGATCGGGGCTTTGTTGCGCTTTCGCATCTAGTGCAAAACTTGAGCATATCCGGTTGTTGCTCATTCCAGCACCGCTCTCAGTTCTTGCCGGCTTGCCCGGCCAGCCCGCCTGCGAACCATAATCCCTGGATTTTTCGGCAAGCCCTCGGATGCGATCCTGGACCACCGGGACAAGTTGCTCGAGGCCCTCGGGTCGACCAGCGAGGAGTCGTGAACAAGAACCCCCCGGCTATAAGGAGTTGGAGCGGCAACTTTCCAGGGCCGAGAAAGTCCTGGAGGCGCTGGGACGGCTGCGGTTTCGTCTTGGAACAGGCGGTTTCCCAGGTTTCCGGGAGGGCCCCCTGGGGCTTACGATCATGCGGGAGCGGACGGTCCACATGGGTGGGAAGCTGCACTTGGAGTCCACCCCGGACAAGGGCACCACCGTGGTGGCCGAGTTCCCCGTGCAGATGAGAGCCGCTTCCTGAAACGCGCTCTTTGCGCGGGGGTGCATGGAGGAGTGGGCATGGCGGGGAAGACGATTCCGACCAGGGCCCAGGGTTCCCCATCGATTGGCCGGTATAGCCCGGAAAGCCCTTTCTGCCCGGGCACAGGTGTACTATGCCCAAACGAGACCCCGTGCCGTCACTGTTCGCCCCAATGCCCGAACAAGCGGGTTTTCGTTTCCCCGAATTCATCACCCTGATACCTCAGGGCTTTCTCCCAACCGCTATATATTGTGATGCTTTCCTTGTTGACTACCAGCAGCATTTTCGGTTATCAATCCTCACAAAAAGCAAGTTCCTATCATGCGGAGGACCACCATGCCAAAGCAGTTTTTCCGTCCCTTTTTCAAGGGGCTCGGTGTCGTCATCCCTTTCGTGTTCGTGGTGTACATGGTCTACTGGGTCCTGTTCGGTCTGGAGGCCGTACTCAAGGACCTGCTCACCGCCGTTCTTCCACAGGGGACCTATCTACCGGGGCTTGGCATCGCCATCGTTTTCATCGGCGTCTTCCTTGTCGGCCTGCTCATGTACCCGTGGATTACGCGGAAAGTGATTCAGGCCATCGAGGCCGTCTTTCGCAAGCTGCCCGTTGTGGGGTCTGTCTACGCCTCCATCCATGATGTGCTCGATCTTTTCGACGGCGGTATCAAACAAAAGCTGGGGCAGCCCGTTCTGGTGGACTTCCCTCAGAACGATTTCAAAACACTCGGATTCCTGATGCGAGAGGACACAACCGGGCTGCCGGAGCCCATGCGGGAAGAGGGGTCGGTTGTGGTGTATCTGCAGATGAGCTATCAGGTCGGTGGATATGCTTTGATTATACCCAGGGATCGCATTCATCCCATCGACATGAGCGTGGAAAAAGCCTTGCAGTGGGTGTTAACTGCCGGCCTGTCGTTTTCGGAAACCCACACCCCTTCTGAAGAAAACTGAGCCCGTCCTTACGAGCTTTTTTGTCGCCGTAACCAAGCGGTCGGCAGCCTGTTCCTCCCCTTCCGCATTAATGATCTTGGCCCGCCGGTTCCCAGGATGCCGAAGGATGGAGCAAACACCTCAGCCACCATGAGCGCCAAGCCGAGGATAAAAAGTGCGAGGCCCGCATAATTCACGGGCAGGACACGAAGCCCGTACAATCCCGGCAACAGGCAGATGACACCCACGACCACCGGTGCAATAAATCCGGGATTGGCAAATTCGTAAATGATTCCGTAGATGCCGATCAACATGAGGATCATGGCTTGGTGTCCTTGGGAGAGGAGTTGTGCTGTTATGCAGTTTTGATTGGAATTTTCTTTTGTTTGCGCTTTTCTCTCCTCTGAGCACCAGCAAATCGCCGGTCACCTCGACGTCGATATCCTTCGGATCCAGTCCGGGAAGCTCGGCCTTGACCATGACCTTGCCGTCCGACTCGGATATGTCCACCGAGGGCACCCAACCGAGAGTCCGCTCCGCCAATGGCATTTCTTCCATAAACCGATTGACGAAATCCTCCATTTCTCTCCATGGGGGTGCAATGTCGCCGGCTCTTCTCCTGGGAATCAATCCTAATGCCATATCTTTGCCCTCCTTTCGATTTTGGTTGACCCTCTCCCAAGGACCTTCCAGTACAGGATAAACTACGTGGTCTCGAGGTAAATGGGGGCGATCCTGTATTCACTTTAATGGGGATCGATTTCAGCTCGATTCAGGTGAGAGGGGCGCGGCACTTGACGGCGGATCCAAGAGCGGCTAATGAGAGATTATGAAACATACAAGCCAAGCATCTGATCACAAGAACAACAAGGATATGGAAGAGAACACATCGCAACATGCTCCATGGGCGATGGATTTCGAGAAGGTTCTCTCCGGGCTGCGGGTGGATCCGGACAAGGGACTGATTGATGAAGAAGTCAAGAAGCGGCGCGATCGATATGGAATGAACCGTGTTCGCAAAACCCGGCAGAGAAGCGCCTGGGAGATCCTTGCGGATCAATTCAAGAGCCTCATCATCCTGCTCCTGGCGTTTGCAGCGGGCCTGTCTTTTGCTTTTGAAGAATGGATACAGGGCGTGGCGGTTGCCGTGGTCATCGTGGTCAACTGCGCCATCGGGTTTTTCACCGAGCTCAATGCACTTCGCTCCATGGAAGCGCTTCAGGAAATGACCCGTGTAGAGACAGCCGTTTGCAGGAACGGTGAGGTCAAGGAGATCCCTGCCGAGGAACTGGTTCCCGGCGATATCGTCGTGGTTGAGGCGGGCGATATCATCTCCGCCGATCTTAGAGTGTTTGAAGCGAACAAGTTGCAGGTGAACGAGTCGGCGCTCACCGGCGAATCGCTCCCGGTCTCGAAAACCACCGATGCCATCGAAAAAAGCCTGCCTCTGGCAGAACGCCGGAACATGCTCTTTAAAGGTACATCCCTCACAGGTGGATCAGGACACGGTGTGGTGGTCTCAACAGGCATGGACACTGAGTTGGGTAAAATATCCGAGCTCACCGAAGAAGCCGCGCAAGAGGAAAAAACACCCCTTGAAAAACGCTTGAATCGTCTGGGCCACCGCTTAATCTGGCTGACCCTCGGCGTGGCCTCCCTGGTGGCCGTCAGCGGTTTGATTTCAGGCAGGGAACTTTTCCTGCTCGTCAAGACATCCATTGCACTGGCCGTTGCAGCAATACCGGAAGGCCTGCCCATTGTGGCAACAATCGCGCTGGCCCGCGGCATGTGGAGAATGGCGAACCTCAACGCCGTGGTCAACCGCCTCTCTGCGGTGGAGACCCTGGGCTCGATCAATGTCATTTTTACCGACAAGACCGGAACGCTCACGGAAAACAGGATGACCGTCAAGAAGCTCGCCCTCTTCTCTGAAAAAGGCCCCCGCGCGATCCGTCTGGGCAATGGAAACAGTGAGCGCAACTCTTTTTTTGATGATGAAAAGGACGTGGATCCCCACGAACACCAAGTTCTCCGGAAGATTCTCGAAACCGGAGTGCTCTCTAACAATGCCTCCCTGGATAACCAGGCGTCCGGGGCCGCGGGTGAGGGCGTGGGCGACCCTATGGAAGTGGCCCTCCTTGTGGCGGGTTTGAAGGCCGGCATGAGGAGGGATGAACTCCTCAAAAAGCTTCCTGAAGTGAGGGAGGAGGCCTTTGATCCAAAAACCAAGATGATGGCCACCTACCACAGGCAAAACGGCCGCTTCAGGGTGGCTGTCAAGGGCTCTCCCGAAGCGGTTCTCAAGGCCTGCACCTCTATCCTTTCGGATAAGGGCGAACGAAAAATCGACGAAGAGGTCCGGAGCTCCTGGCTGGAATGGAACGAACGCCTGGCCGAAGAGGGCCTCAGGGTTCTCGCGGCCGCAGAGAAAGAAGTGGATCGCGAGGATGCAGACCCCTATAAGGATCTCACCTGTCTCGGCCTGATCGGCCTTTTCGATCCTCCCCGCAAGGATGTAAAAGAGGCAATCGACGCATGCCGGGACGCAGGAATAAGAGCTGTGATGGTTACAGGCGATCAGCCGGTCACTGCGAAAAACATCGCACTGGCCGTAGGCTTAATTGACCAGGACGATATCGAAGTTGTCCATGGAGAAGACATCAAACAGCCGGAGAACCTTTCCCCGCAAGAACGTGGGCGCTTGATCAAGACTCCTGTTTTCTGCAGGGTGACACCCGAGCAGAAACTCGATTTGATCCAGCTCCATCAGAAGCACGGATCCATCGTGGCCATGACCGGAGACGGCGTCAACGATGCACCCGCCCTCAAAAAAGCGGATATCGGGGTGGCCATGGGAAAACGAGGAACCGAAGTGGCGCAGGAGGCCGCTGACATGGTTCTCAAGGACGATGCATTTCCCACCATCGTAGTGGCCGTGGAGCAGGGCCGTGCCATTTTCGACAACATACGCAAGTTTATCCTGTACCTTCTTTCCGGAAACATAGCCGAGATCATGATCGTGGGATTTGCGATTCTCGCAGGGGCGCCCCTCCCCATTCTGCCTCTGCAAATCCTTTATCTCAACATGCTGGGGGATGTCTTTCCTGCTTTGGCTCTCGGTCTGGGTAAAGGCGACCCATCTATAATGGAACGCCCCCCGAGGGAGCCGAAAGAACCGATTTTGACCCGCGGTCACTGGTTCGCCATAGGCGGGTACGGCATCCTGATCTGTGGGATGGTTCTTGCGGCTTTCGCACTTGCGTTTATGTGGCTGGAAGCGGAAGAAGGCAGGGCGGTGACCGTGTCCTTTCTCACCCTGGCCTTTGCGCGACTCTGGCACACATTCAACATGCGGGATCCGGGGACCGCTTTTTTTCGAAATGAAGTAACCACGAATCCGTTTGTGTGGGCCGCGCTCGCCTTATGCGCGGGCCTTCTTGTGGTCGCGATCTACCTCCCCGGGCTTTCTCTCGTTCTCAGCCTCGAGCCCCCTGGAGCAAACGGGTGGTTATTGATCCTCGGCATGAGCCTGGTCCCATGGGCGGTGGGGCAAGTTCTAAAGATACGGCGCTGAGATTGTTGAGCTACCGTTCTTGTGGACCACTTACAACATCTTAGGCTACCATATCGTCCAAAAAGCAAATCCTTATCCCCCTGTTAGTTAAATTATCTTTGATATATGGGAATATCCAAAAAGAGAAAGTTTTTTTAACCTCTTGGAATTACTTTTTTATGAAAAAGGAATTAATATTTGAACTAAGAAGAAAACTGTTCCATCTTTTTTCCATTGTATACATACCTTTATTTTATCTCTTTAATAAATACTTTGGTTTTTATCATGCAATAAGTGTTTTTCTTCTCCTTTCTATTCTTTTCTTGCTTTTAGAAATATATCGTATTAAATTAGCTAAAGAGCTTCTTTTTTTTAATATTCTATACAGAGAAAAAGACAAGAATAAAATTGCAGCACATGTTTATTTTACCATCGGTGCAATGTTCGTTTTTTTATTCTTTCCTTTTGATATAGCGAGTGTTTCCCTTTTAATGACTACTTTTGGAGATGCATTTGCAGCACTTATTGGAGTAAGATTTGGAAGACATAAAATATACAAGGAAAAGAGTTTGGAAGGGAGCTTGGCAGAGTTTTTTGTGAACCTCTTGATAGCATCAATAATATTGAACGATTTTTATGTTATTTTTTCAATGGCTTTGACTGCAACAGCTGTAGAAATATTCTTGACAAAGATAGATGATAATTTAGGAATACCTCTTTTATCAGGTTTTGCCGGATTTTTGGTAGCTTAAAATCCCACCACGACGACGTGGAATTCCGCCGCATCCTGATGGAGGAGCTCATCCTGGCGGTGCCTGGAAGCGGTTTCAGGAGCGGGGGGAGGAACAACCGGCCATGCAAACCCTTAACCAAAACGGTCGCATCGTCTTGCCGGGGCGGAACTGCTGGCGCTGGCGGCGCTGTAGCGATTCACGCCTATGAGGGACTGGTTGACACGGGAGCAACTCGTGGGCCTGGGCGGGCCTGGTCCTGGTCCTGCGGGGCGGCGCAGCCTGGTGGCTGAAGAGGCGTCTCAGCAGGCGCAGCAGCTGAGCCCGGATCAGACTATAATATCCCAACCACCAGCCTGCTACCGGCCGATCAACTCTTTGAACCTTTCTTCGTCCAGGATTTCGACACCCTCTTCCCGCGCGTCGTCGAGTTTGCTTCCCGGGTTTTCTCCGGCAACCACGTAGTCGGTGCGGCCGCTGACAGAGGAGGTTGACCTGCCACCGAGCTCTTCCACCAGGGATTCGGCCTCGGTGCGCGTGTAGTCCGAAAGACTGCCGGTAAAAACAAAGGTCTTGCCGCTCAGGGCCTGTTCCTTTGGGCCTGACGGCATTTTTTGAACTTCGACTCCGGCATCGGAAAGCCTGTCGAGCACCCGCTGGTTTTCCTCTTCTTTGAAGAATTGAACCACGCTGCGGGCGATCTCGGGACCGATTTCCTCGATTTGTTGCAGATCCTTCTGTACGGCGTTGCGTATGTTTTCCAGGGTCTCGAACCGGAAAGCGATGATCTGTGCCACCCGCTGTCCCACATGACGAATGCCCAGGGCATAGAGAAATCGGTCCAGCCGGGGGTTTCGGGTATCCTGGATCGCCCCGGTCAGATTCTCGGCGGATTTTTCTGCGAATCCTTCCAGGTCCATCAGGTCCTCCCTGGAAAGCAGGTACAGATCGGCCAGGTCCTTGACCAGTTCTTTTTCCACGAGGGCTTCCACTGTCTTTTCCCCCAGCCCATCGATGTCCATAGCCTCCCGGGAGCCATAGTGCAGGATTCTTCCCACAAGTTGCGGCCTGCAGGAAAGCCCGGCCGGACAAAGGTGGTAGGCCCCTTCCCGAACGACCTTCGAGCCGCATGCTGGACATTTTTCGGGCATGGAAAACCTTTTTTTCCGTTCTTTAGCGGGTTCTTTCACCCGTTCGACGACTTCTGGAATGACGTCGCCGGCTCGTGCCACGCGAACCGTGTCGCCGGGGCGGACATCTTTTCGTTTGACTTCATCTTCGTTGTGAAGTGTTGCACGACTCACGGTCACCCCGCCCACATCGACGGGATCGAGCAACGCCACCGGGGTTAGTTTTCCAGTGCGGCCGACCTGGACCACGATATCCTCCAAAGTAGTGACCTCCTGCTTGGGCTCGAACTTCCAGGCCATGGCCCATCGCGGACTGCGATGGCGGGTTCCCAGGGTGTTTCGAAGCTCGAGATCGTCGAGTTTGATCACCAGCCCGTCGATTTCATAGTCGAGATCTTCCCGCTGCTCTGCCAGCTTGCGGTGATAGTTCTTGACCTTTTCCAGGGAGGAGGCCTTTTTGTTGGCCGGCGACGTTTTCAGCCCCCAGGAGGAAAAGAGGGAAAGCCCTTTCCAGTGAGACTCTACCGATAAACCCTCTATTTTCAAAATATCATAGAAAAAAATCTCCAGGGGTCGGTTTGCCACTTGGGCGGAATCGAGCTGACGCATGGTTCCGGCTGCGGCGTTTCTGGGATTGGCAAACGGCTCTTTCCCCTTTTCGATTCGCTCTTTGTTCAGGCGCTGAAAACCCTGCCGGCTCATGAGCACTTCCCCGCGAACGCCCAGAAGCGATGGGATTTCCTCTTTCTTCTGCAGCCGGAGGGGCACGCTTCGGATGGTTTTCAAATTCCGGGAGATGTCTTCTCCGGTGGTCCCGTTTCCGCGGGTCGCACCGTATCGGAACAGACCGTCTTCGTACACTATCTCTACGGACAGACCGTCGAACTTGGGCTCCATGACGTATTCGATTTTTTCCCGGTTGAGGGCCTTTTTGACGAACCGATGAAAATCAGCCATCTCCTTGTCTTCCAAAGCCGCGTTCAAGCTGAGCATGGGAGCGGTGTGCTCCACCTCTTTGAGCTCATCCACGGGTTCTGCCCCGACTCGCTGGGTCGGGGAGTTTTCGGTCTGCAGGTCCGGAAAGGCTTCCTCCAGCTCCTGAAGGCGGTGAAAAAGCTTGTCGTAAAGGGCGTCTGAGATCTCCGGCCGGTTTTTCACGTAATAGAGGTAGTCGTGGTAATCGATTCCCTCGCGAAGCGCCTCGACTTCTTCTCCGGCCTCCTTTTTGTCAAGCTTCTCGACTTCCTTGAAGTCGGCTTTGGGGTTCTTTTTGAAGTCCATCTTTCTGACATTCTCTGTTTTGTTTTTTATTCATTTTCCCACTCATAGGGCATGGGGTAAAGAGGGACGCTCCGGCGCGGCCAGCGGCGGGGCTGCCATCTGACCCATGTATTTCCTTCCCCTATGTTTATGCCCTATGGGCAGTCCGTCACCATCAGGCCGAGAGTGTATTCTGAGCTGACGGCAACGGTATTTGTCTGCAGCCTCTCATCCTTCTTTTTCAGCCGTCCCAGGCCGGATTTGCCGTAGATCCTCGCTGTCACCTCTTCGAGCTTTCCCAGCCGACACGCAATGACATCGGCGGCGGTCTACTTAACCTTAGGGACGCTGGCGGCCGAAATGGTCGCCCAACGCCGGCTGAAAATTCACTGTCTTTTAACAGCCATGCTGAAGTAAAGCGGCCGGCAGCTTATGCCGGTACAAGACCTTCCTGGAGCACAGAAAGCATTCCTGCAATGCATGGCCTAGGCTTTTATAAGGCCTTTACGTATGGCTATTTTTGTCAGATCTGCCATGGACTGTGCCCCAAGTTTCTCGAAGATGTTGTACTTGTGGCTCTCCACCGTCTTGGGGCTTATACAGAGTCGGTCTGCGATCTTCTTGATGGTCATGCCGTCTGCAAGCAGTGGAAAAACTTCCTTTTCCCGGAGGCTCAACCGGGCGCTGTGTCCGGCCCCTTCATTCCGGGCATGGAAATGTCCAGCACGAGGATGTCCGGATGGAGGGCTCTGGAGCGGTCTACAGCGGCCCGTCCGTCGGTGACCGTGTCTGCCGCCCGGAAATCCGGCCGGTCTTGAAGCGCGCTGCGGATCCCCTCCAGGACCACGTCATGGTCGTCTGCTATGAGGATATTACACCGGCCTTCAGCTTTCATAGCCTCCCCTTTCATGTCAATTAAATATGCTTTTTTTTGTGAACCAAGATGACGCCTCTTCCAGCCTGCAATCTACACTCTTCACCCCATATACCATATGCTGTTTTCCAATTAAAGTGAGTGCGTTTCTGTCTATACATGAACCCTGTATCAATCCGGGTCCAACTGCTTTTTCTGAATGCCGGCAATCGATGGATATTATCAAGGAAAGGTTCACGGAGTCTTATCATGCCGCTATTGCTGGTCGTCGAGGACAACACGCTCATGCGAAAGACCCTGGTTAACACCTTCAATGCAAGTATTCCAGGGGCCAGGGTGCATGAAGCCGTGAACGGGAAAGAGGCCTTGGCCGTCCTTGAAGACGCCCGTCCCGACATCGTCCTCATGGACATCGAACTTCCGGATTCAAGCGGCCTCGATCTGACCCGCCGCATCAAGACCCGTACCCCGGAAGTAAAGGTGCTGGTTTTCAGCCTTTACGACACCCTGGAATACCGTGAAGCCGCAGCCAGGAACGGAGCGGACGGGTTTCTTTCCAAGCGTACCGACTCCTTCAAAGAGCTCGTTGGGGCGATTCGGGAAATGACCTAGTGCCCATCCAGAAACGCTTTTCGGGCACTGGCAAGTTTCCAATTCAGAAATGAGGATTTTTTGTCAAGATCAAGGAAATCAAGAGGTTGCGCGGAGGCGTACTGAAGTACGCCGCACAAGCAACCTCGCAGATTGACGCCGAGATTGGCAAAAAAGACCATTTCTGGATGGAAACGACCTAGAAGCGTTCAGGCGGGCGTCTCTAGAAAGGAGGAAAGATGTTTGGAAGAGGGGTCAAGCTTTTCCGGCTCATGGGGTTCGAGGTCAAGGCCGACTTGAGCTGGATCGTCCTTGCGGTTCTGGTGGCATGGTCTCTTTCCACGGGGCTGTTCCCTATGACAGTCGAGGATCTGCCGCCACGTACATACTGGGCAATGGGGATTACCGGCGCTGCAGGGCTTTTCCTTTCCATTATAGCCCACGAGTTCTCGCATTCCCTGGTGGCACGGAAGCGCGGCATGCCCATGAAGGGCATAACTCTCTTCATATTTGGAGGAGTCGCGGAGATGGGAGAAGAGCCTCCGGAACCTAAGACAGAGCTGGTGATGGCTGCGGCGGGGCCACTGTCCTCCATGGTTATCGCGCTGTTGTTTTACGGGATCTACCTCCTCGGGCACGGGGATCTGATCAGCGCTCCGGTGAATGCGGTTCTGGGCTACCTGGCAATGATAAACGGGCTACTGGCGGTATTCAACCTGGTGCCCGCCTATCCACTGGACGGTGGGCGAGTTCATAGACGCCTGCTCCCAGGAGAACACCATTAAGCCGGATGAAGACGCTGTCAATGCCTTCAGCATCATGCGCCGCTCCGGAAGAAGCCGGCTGCTGGTAGTGGAGGCGGGCCGGCTGGTTGGGATCCTTTCCCTGAAGGATCTGCTGGGGTTCCTGTCCATGAAAGTGGAACTGGAAAAGTAACGACTTCCGGGACCCGTAACCGGCAGGAGCTTCAGCCGGTGCTCGCCACCCATACCTGATAAGACATTCCCCCTCAACTTTCCCTGGATTTCCTGACTCGAAATCGGGCTTCTCCCTATGGACGCTTCCCTTTCGGTGTCATAGAATGGGGCCACTGACTGGAACACAAACAGGGTTTACACAGTTTTGCCGGCCGGCAGAGACGCCAGGTAAGGACCTGATGGACAAGCCGGGTCTTTTGGATTATCCTGTAATCCTTTGAATCAATTCAGACGGAAACCGGCATCCGGACCAAAACTCAAGGGGCGGAAAAAGGGGTCCAAACTCCGCCATAAGGCCAGAAAGGGTCCCTCATGATGAACCAGCCCCGTGTCCCCACCATCGTCATGGTGGACGACGATCCGGACGATCATCTCCTGGTTCGGGAAGCACTAGTGGAAAACGGATTCTCAGCCGAATTCCACCAGCTCCTTGACGGGCGAGAGCTTATTGACTTCCTTCATGGCCGCGGAGAGTTCGCCCGGAAACCCGCACCCCGCAAACCGGACCTCATCCTCCTGGACATAAACATGCCCGCAATGGATGGGTTCGAAACGCTCCGCAAACTCAAGGCATGCCCTGAGGCCTCTATTCGGGAAATCCCTGTGGTAATACTGACCACCTCCAGAGATCAGGAGGATGTCCGGACCTCCTACTCGCTCGGGGCATGTTCATATATGGAAAAACCAGCGGGGTTCGAGCATCTGGTGGGCGCCATGAAGGTCCTTCTGGAATACTGGTTCGACGTTGCACAGATTCCCGCGGGTCCACATGGGCATGGCTGAAGGGATCCGGCATCCGGCCGATCCTGTATTGCCGAGGCGGGGCGGCCGGCACGATGCGGAAGTGCTACTTCGTCACAATCCCTTTTTCGATGGCATAAGCGGTCAACGCCGAAGCCGTATGAAGGTCCGTCTTCTGCATTATGTTAGCCCTGTGCTTCTCCACTGTCTTCGGGCTGATGCACAGGTAGTCCGCGATCTCCTTGTTCTGATACCCCTCGCCTACGAGCTTCAGCACCTCCTTCTCCCGCTGGGTGAGTGAATGCCATGGCGAGTCATGCTTCACGGTTCCCCTCTCCTCCAGCCACCCTTTAAGAACAGCATCTGAGATCTCAGGGCTTACGTAGCTCTTACCGCCTAAAACGGCTCTTATAGCAATTATCAGCTCCTCATGGCCGGCGGACTTCAGACAGTAGCCGTTCGCGCCCGCAAGAAACGTCTGGAGCACGAAGTCCTCCCCCTTATGCATGGTGAGGGCCAGTATCTTTGTTTCCGGAGCCTGGCGTTTGACCTCGATTATGACGGAGAGGCCGTTCATTCGAGGCATGTTCAGGTCAAGGAGCACCAGATCCGGCTCATGCTTCAGTATAGACCGGATCGCCGCGAGCCCGTCGCCGGCCTCTCCAACAACCTCCAGATCCTCGCTTGTGTTCAGGAGAGATCGAAGTCCTTGTCTCAGGATCAAGTGGTCGTCTGCAATTACAATGGTGTGCTTTTTCTTCAAGACAACGCTCACGGATGTATTACGGCCAAGTATGCACCCCGATGCTGAGAAATCGGGAAAGAAGTACAGTCAATATCTCATATACCACACTCTAGAGGCCAAGTAAAATTAACCGGCATTTTTTTCACCCCCCTCTCCTTCCCCCAAAGCCACCAGGGCGTCGAACAACTCGAGAAGCAACGGGGCGTCTTCGGGCCTGACCTTTACACCTGCCTCCTCCAGTTTCAGCAACTGCCTCCTTATGATGTCCCCGCCGCTCCGGTTTTGAGTAGAGTAGTGCCCATCCAGAAACGCTTTTCGGGCACTGGCAA
>JAWLEX010000067.1:0-17424 GCA_041685835.1 Desulfatiglandales bacterium | reverse complement strand
CATGGGTATATCGGATCCTTTCTCAAGGTTGCTTTTTCTCTTAGTGCCCATCCAGAAACGCTTTTCGGGCACTGGCAAGTTTCCAATTCAGAAATGAGGGTTTTTTGTCAAGATCAAGGAAATCAAGAGGTTGCGCGGAGGCGTACTGAAGTACGCCGCACAAGCAACCTCGCAGATTGACGCCGAGATTGGCAAAAAAGACCATTTCTGGATGGAAACCTCTTAGTAGAAGAAATCCCGAAGCTTGTCAAACGCCTTGATTCCCTGTTCAGGACTGATTTGGTTTTAGTGTCCTCCCTGCTCCTATATGTTTCATACGAAGACGGCCAAGAGACCTTGGTTTCAAGCTGTTGAGCCGGGAGCCCTGTGGGTTACAGGGATGACCGACACAGACACAGGCACGGACACGGCGCGCGGCGCCCACCAAAAAACCGCGAAGCGGTTTCGGTATATTTGACATACACCATGAATTCGACTAGGATACCATATACTTCGTCCCCAATCTCCGGCCCCCCGGGATCGGGGACCCAATCTCCGGCAGATAATTCTTTCCGACCTCCTATTCCCGGTAGATGGAGTAGACGAGGGCACGGTCAATGAATAGCGCGGAACAAGCTGCGAAGTCCCGTGGAGAGGACAGGTCCGGCCGTATAGGCGGAAGTGTGAGGACCGTCCTCGAGCGGTGCTCCGGACTGGAACGTAGAAAAGGCCGCGACCGGCGCTCCGGGGTCGATCGCCGGAAGGACCCGGCCGCATGGAAGGGATTGGACAAGCGCGCTGACGGAGCAAGGCGCCTGGGTGAGGGGCGCAGGCGGGGGAAGGACCGCCGGGGCCGGGCCGGCATACGGATTCCTATCTTTCTCAAGATTGCCGCCCTGACCACGATCCTGATCTTGATCGAGATTGGGGTCATCAGTTTCGTCGTGCTCGAAAAGGAGAAGAAGCAGTACCTGGATCAGCTAATAGGGTTGGGCGGGAGCATGGTCAGAATTCTCACTACCAATGTTCCTGAAAAGCTCCTGGGAGGAGAAGACCTGAGCCTGTTCAAGCTCATGGAGGACATGACCGGTAGTGAAGAGGTCGTGCACGCCATGGTTACGGATGAAAAAGGCATGATACGGGCACACGGCGATCTGGAGCGCGTGGGTGAATTCTATACCTCTCCACCGGATCTTGTTTACCTCCGGGAGTCGAAGGGCGTCATCGTAAGCAAGCTTCGTCACAATGGCATGGAGATGCTGCTGTTCGAATCGCCCCTGACCTACCAGGGCCTGCAGGTGGGTCGAGTCCACCTGGCCCTGTCCGAAGCACAGATCCTTGAGAACATCCGGGAGGCGAAGATATCCTTTCTTTACCTTGCCGGCATCATGGTGGCGGCGGGGGTTTTCCTGAGCCTTGCTCTCAGCCTGTACTTTTCCCGGCCCATCAATAAGCTGAGAGAGAGCGTCATTGCGGTGGGCATGGGGGACCTGAGCCACCGGGTCTCAATGAACCGGAAGGACGAACTGGGCGAACTGGGCGCGGCCATGAACCGCATGGCTGAGACATTGGAACTAAAGGAACGTATTCAGGATTCCTTCGGCAGATATGTCACCCCCGAGATCGTGGACATGATCGTGGCCCATCCGGAGCGTCAATGGATGCGGGGCGCAAGGGTCAATGCCTCGATCCTGTTCGTTGACATCCGGGGCTTCACAACGATTTCCGAGGACAAGGACCCGGCATGGATTGTGGATATGCTCAACGACTACTTCACTCGTGTTACAGACGCGGTGATCAGCCACGGGGGGAACGTCAACAAATTTTTGGGCGACGAGGCAATGGCTATTTTCGGAGCACCTCTTGCCAACCCGCGTCATGCCGACTCTGCGGTCAGGGCCGCCATAAAAATCCAGAAGGCCGTACGGCTTGTCGTTGATGAGGGGGAGCATGGCAGGGCGAGTATAAGCGTGGGTGTAGGCGTGAACTCAGGAGACGTGGTGGCCGGGAACCTGGGATCTAAAAAGCGTATGGAGTACACTGTAATCGGGGACGATGTCAACGTGGCATCACGTCTCACGGCCATGGCCAGGCCTGGTGAGATCCTCATCAGCAAAGAGACTTACGACCGGATGGAAAACAAGGACGGTCTCCGTGTGGAAGAACGTGGAAGCATGGAGGTAAAGGGACGTCGCACAAGAATTTCCGTCTACAACGTGCTTGCCTGACGGGACAACCTGAAGTTATGCCGGGGCCTTGCCGGCCCCGGTCGGCCGCGTTTCCGGGAGACCGTCAATGATTTTCTGGAGCCCAGGACAATGAAAACGGATCAAAAAAGGATGCGCACGTATTGGAGCATGCCGGCGAGCTTCATTCTCGCCTTCGTGCTCCTGCCGGTTATTTCGTGCATCATCCCTCAAGGAGGGGAAACCGGCCGGGAGGTCGAGGTGCCGCTGTCGGGCGGGGTCGAGATCTTCGAGTCGGACAGATACCTGGTCTGCGTCTCACCCGAGGAGAGCTCGGCGGATGAACTTGCGCGAGAGTACCTGGGTGATCCGGAACGTGCCTGGATTATCGAAGAAGCCAACGGGAAGAGATTGTTTCCCGCAGGCGATTCGGTCGTGATTCCGCTCAGGGACGAAAACCCCGGCGGCCTGGAGAAGGATGGATACCAGATAGTCCCCATCCTCTGCTACCACCGGATCGGCAGGGGATGTGATGGACCGCTGTGCGTTGAGGAAAAAGAGTTCATGCGGCAGATGGCATTCCTTGACGATAATGGATACAGGGTTATCACCTTGAGTGAACTCCTCGATTTTCTGTTTTATCGAAAAGGGCTTCCCAGGAAGACTGTGGTGATTACGATAGATGACGGTCATCGCTCCGCATATGAAATCGCCTATCCTGTTCTCCTTGATCACGGATTTCACGCCACCCTCTTTGTCTCCACCGACAATATCGGCACCGGTTCAGGGTCTCTGAGCTGGGACCTGCTCAAGGAGATGAAGATGAACGGCTTTGAGGTGGGCTCTCACACTGTCACCCACCACGACCTGTCCAAAGCCCTGGAAGGGGAGACCGAAAGCGCCTACCTCGAACGAGTTGAGTACGAGCTTCGAGCGTCCAAGGAGATTCTCGATGAAATGCTCGAGCAAGACACCATTTCCATTGCTTATCCCTATGGAAAACTGACGCCGGTTGTGCTTCAACTCTGCCAGGACCTGGGGTACCGGTTGGGCGTCACAGTATATCCGGGCGGCAACCCCTTTTTCGCCGATCCCCTGGCCCTGAGCCGGGAACAGGTCATGGAGGGGAGCGATGTTTCATTCCAGGAACGGTTGAAGACCTTTGAAGCGGCCTCTCTCGAATAGGTGTGGCATGAGATGGAATAGTCGCCTTCCAGCGGTCTTGATCATGCTCCTGTCGGTGACAGGGGCGGGATGCATAACTGCGGACGGGAAAAGTGCCGGGTATGAACAGTCCGTGACTACGTTACCGAATCCTTCCGGGATCGCCGCCCGATTCGTTGCCAGGGGCGCGGACCTGGAAGTCCGGAAAGATCCGGTCAGGGCCCTGCGGGAGTATCGCATAGCCCTGAGCGTTGACCCGGAGAATGAAGAGGCCCTCGAGCGTGCCCGGTTACTGGAAACGGCCTTGAATGACAAGGCGGATGAACACTTTCTGTCCGGTCTCGAGTTTCATGAGCAAGGCAGGTACGAAAAGGCGCGCCGGGAATTTCTGAGGGGCCTCAGGCTCCGGCCGGACCACCACAAGACCGTGGAAATGCTGGTATCCAGGAAAAGGGTGCCGAGCACGCGATATGTACTTCACGCGATAGCCCCGGGCGAGACCCTGTCCGGCCTGGCCTTTCGATATTACGAGGATTTCGGGAAATTCCCGATGATCGCCAAATACAACAGCCTCGGGGATGCCACGTTCATCATGGCGGGCCAGGTGATCAGCATTCCGGAGATTGAAGGACTCCCGTTTAACACGGGTGATGTGGAGTTCAGGACTGATGAGGGAGAGGCTTCTCGGTTCGGGTTATGGGAGTGGGGGGCCTTTGAAGCGGCATATTACGGAACGGAAGATATTACATCTGAGGAGGCGGCCCGTGGGCTCGAAGAAGAAGATGGTATAGAGGGATATATATCGAACGGGATTATCCTGTTCAATGAGAAGAAATACCGCCAGGCGATCGAGGCGTTCGATCTGGCGCTCAAGGTAAAGCCGGACGATGACGTGGCCCTGGAATACGCGTACAAGGCGCGGTTTCAGCTTGCAGAGAACCTCCTGGAGCGGAAAGAGTATTTGGCTGCGCGTGACGCTTTCCTGGACTTGCTTCGAATTCGGGAAGATTGCGGTAAGTGCAACCGGTATATTCTAAAGAGTGAAGAACTCTACCTGGAGGCGCATTACCGAAAGGGTATGCAGTATTACAACCAGGAGAAGCTGCATGAGGCCATTGGGGAATGGGAGAGGGTGCGGAACGTGGACCCGGATTACAAGAGGGTGGATTCTCTTATCGAAAAGGCGCAAAGGATCCTGGTCAGGCTCGAGGACTTGAAAAGAGGCCGGGAGCAAAAACCTCATTTCTGAATTGGAAACTTGCCGGTGCCCAAAAAGCGTTTCTGGATGGGCGCTATCCCGCTTGGAGGCGGTGATAGCGCGTAGTAAAGCAATTTCGGCGATCTCCGCGCGCCCTGCTCAAAAACGGGCTTTTTACCGGAGTGTGAGAGTCTCTTACCGGCGCCGTAGGAGGACGTAGACGGCACCGGCCCCCCCGTCATAAGGCCTGGCCGTGGCAAATGCGAGTACGATCTTGCGCACGGGCCCACGGTTGAACCAGGCCGGAAGCTGTTCCTTGAGCACCGGAAAGCTGGAAGGGGAGTTCAGGCCCCTACCGTGTACGATGAGCACACACCTCAACCCCGTTTTATGGCTCTCAATAAGGAACTCGCGCACCCGGTCTTGGGCCTCTCTGCGCGTGAGACCGTGAAGGTCCATGTGGTCCTGGACCGGAAACCGCCCGCGTTTAAGACGCCTCATAGTCTTCCACCCCACGCCCTTGACCGCGCCTTCCATGTACTCATCCGTCAGGCTGATGTCCATTTCCACGGAACCTCTCACCAGCCCCCTCAGATGTTCCATGGCGGCACGCTCTTCGTCAGGGGGCGGGTGAGCCGGCCTTGGAGATGCCGGTTCCGCCCGGCAGGCCTTATTGCCGCGGCGGGGAAGGGGCTCGACCCCGGCCATGGCCTCGATGAATACCCGCGAGTCTTCAGACAGGGAGCCGGCTTGGTATTCGGAAGGACCTGAATGCACCACGTCTTCAGGAGAAGCCCCGGGCCGCGGTTCGACCCGGAGTTTCAGGTCCTTCAGTGCGGGATTGAACAGGGCCTTCTTTTTGGTCTTCTTCATGCCGAAAGATCCCGGTTGAAAAGGTGACAGGTCTTGCATTCCATCTCAAACTCAGATTATAACAACTCCCAACTCTAATTTCTCGCAAAGTTGCAAAGATCGCAAAGAAAATATATTTCTAAGGCTTTATTGGCGTCTTGGCGAGAGATAAAGATTTGGTTTTTCCGTTATTTGTTACGGCTATGCCGCTATAAGCCCTTTGTTGCGCAGTTTTGAGGGTTTTCGGCGGTCGGCCGCAAGGTTGATTTTTTCAAGGGGACTGAACAATGGCGAGAGTGGATGACTACAAGAATGCGGCCGAACTCTCTAAACGGGAACTCGGCAAGCGGGACCCCGGCCTTTTGGCCGGATTTTCCGGGGCCGGCCTCTCAAAGGACCAAGACAAGGCTCTACTGGACTTCCATTTCCTGGGGCGATCCGTTCAGGTGGCATGGCCGGACCTGGAGGTGTGCCGGGCGGATTCCGGTGAGGAGGTCCCTATCCAGCAGCAGGTGCTGATCCTCCATTACCTGGAGGGGGCCTGGCAGTCGAAAGGGCCATCTCTCACCGGAGAGTGGATGGCCTTTCAAGACGTGCCGGACGGCAGGTTCTACCAGGATGCCTTTCAGCGCAGGGCCAAGCTTCCGTTTCTTCAGGGGTTCGGGCGGGAGCCGGAACGACTCGAGGAACTGGCCCGAACCGCTTACGCCGCCGAACGGATCGATCTGGGCGACGTCTCCATGGCCGTTTCCGCCCTGCCCATGATACGCGCTGCCCTTGTCCTTTGGGCCGGCGACGAGGAGTTTCCGCCTGAGGGAAATATCCTGTTCGACCGGAACACGGCTTCCTACTTATCCGCTGAGGACATTGCCTGGCTGTCAGGGATGATCGTGTATCCTCTAGTCGGTATGGCGGCGGCCGACTCGGACAAGGGTTGAGGTCAGGAACAAGG
This sequence comes from Desulfatiglandales bacterium, assembly GCA_041685835.1. Taxonomy (GTDB): domain Bacteria; phylum Desulfobacterota; class DSM-4660; order Desulfatiglandales; family HGW-15; genus JAIPEI01. The sequence continues at coordinate 11,093 of JAWLEX010000067.1, read as the reverse complement.
ACAGGCAGCCGGGTGAAGGCCCGTGTGAAGAAGAAAGGCGAGGTGACTGTATGAGCGAAGAAAGACCGCTGGTTTGTGTGGCCATGGGATCCGCATCCGATGCAGATGTAATGAAAGGCTGCACAGACACGCTGAAGCAGTTGGGAATCCCATACGAAGTGCGTGTGATCAGTGCCCACCGGACCCCCGAGCGGACAAGGGAGGCGGCCGAGGGGGCATCGGAGCGGGGCATTGAAGTCATAGTGGCCGGGGCGGGCTGGGCCGCTCATCTGGCCGGGGTGATAGCCGCGCACACGCGGTTGCCGGTAATCGGGGTGCCCATTGACTCATCGCCCTTAAAGGGCCTTGACGCGCTTCTTTCAACCGTGCAGATGCCCCCGGGCATCCCGGTGGCCACCATGGCCCTTGGAAAGGGCGGGGCCAAAAACGCGGCGGTCATGGCGGCCCGAATTTTGGCCCTGAAGTACACCCACGTCCGGGATCGACTGGCGGCTTACCACGAAGAGATGACCCGCAGTGTCATGGAAGCGGCCGCGGATATAGAGACCTGAAGAGGCGGCCGATCCGGAAAAGGTCCCCGCCTTCGGGATCCCTGGATTTCGATCAGGGGTATATCATGACGCCGGAAAAGATCGTGTATGCAAAGACCCCGGAGGAGAGAACGGCGGGACTGGAACGAGCCTGCATGATCCTCCGGGCCGGCGGCCTTGTCGCCTTCCCCACGGAGTCCTTTTACGGCCTGGCAGTAGACATCCGCAGGGAAGACGCCGTTTGCAGGCTGTTCAAAGCAAAGGGCCGCAGTCCGGATCAGCCCGTTCTGCTGCTTCTGCCTTCCCTGGAGAGCGTGAAAGACCACGCAGCCGCCACAACTCCGGCCGCGCGCCGGTTGATGGGCCGGTTCTGGCCCGGAGGGCTCACCCTGGTCTTCAAGGCCGCCCGGACCGTGAGCCCCCTTCTTACCGCCGGGACAGGGACAATAGGGCTCAGGCTCTCGAGCCACTCCCTGGCCACCGGCCTTGCCCTCACCCTCGGCACCGCCATTACCGGTACCAGTGCCAACCCCTCCGGGGTTCCCCCGGCATGTACTGCGGAGGAGGCGGTGCGGTCTCTCGGTCCACACCTGGACCTCGTCCTGGACGGGGGAAGAACCGCCGGGGGGCCGGGTTCCACGGTCCTGGACGTGACCGTGGATCCACCGCGCATACTGCGGCATGGTCAGGTGGACCGTGATTCACTAAAGAGCTGTCTTGCAAATTGATTCAAGCGGTAAACGGTGTTACGTTGATCTTGACAAAAAATCCTCATTTCTGAATTGGAAACTTGCCAGTGCCCGAAAAGCGTTTCTGGATGGGCACTAGCGAACTGGTTCCTTGAGTTCACCATGCTCAACCGATCTCGCCCGGGTTCCCCTGGAACTGAGTCATGATCCGTTTTCCACCCGGAAACGGTCTTTTTCCCTTTTCCGGGTGGAAGCAGCACAAAGAAAAGGGTTTAAGTTACTTCTTCTGTCCCTGACGTACCCATTCCCTCAGGGCTTCCCGCTCGAAACGCCATTTATTAAGGACCATTTTCGCAGGTATTTTCCCTGCTTTGGCCAGTTTGTATACAGAACGCTTTCCCAGCCTGAGAAAATCCGCAGCTTCTTCAATCGTCAGAATGTCTTTTTCCATTTTGTTTCTCCTTTGTATCATTTATTGGTTTTAGTGTTAAATGCAAGCAAATTAAATGCCAATAAGACCATGTGTCTCCATTTCTCTCCCTAAAACATGCATGGCACGCCCGGTCAATCGAGGACTAGTGTTTTTCAGGCCCCCGCAGGTGCGTTTCGTACAGCAAGGATAGTTTCCATCCAGAAATGGTCTTTTTTGCCAATCTCGGCGTCAATCTGCGAGGTTGCTTGTGCGGCGTACTTCGGTACGCCTCCGCGCAACCTCTTGATTTCCTTGATCTTGACAAAAAATCCTCATTTCTGAATTGGAAACTTGCCAGTGCCCGAAAAGCGTTTCTGGATGGGCACAAGGATAGTTCCAAGAGGACGTTTAAAGAGGGGCTCAAGCGTATGAATGATGAATCTTCAAAGGATGATGGGCCATTGGCAGGGCCATGAAGAGAAATTCTATGCCGGTTGAATACAGACGATTATGCCAAAATGACGCACTAAGTTACGCCAGGAGGGGTGGTGCATGGCGTCCGTCTTGGGAGAGCCGCCAATAACCTGCTGATCGGATTTGCTCCCTACAGGGCCGATTTGGCGTCAATTTGACGCACCATGCGTCAGCCTGGCCTGTTTTCTTGCATCTGGTATGAACTCAACCGCCTCTGAAGTGTGCGCAGGCCTATACCGAGGATGCCGGCCGCACGGGTGCGATTTCCCCCCATGGCCTCGAGAACGGCGCAGATGTGGTGTCTTTCGACTTCCGAAAGGGAAAGGAGTCGTGCTCCCTTGTCACGGGGCGCCTGATTCGTATCCGGAAGCAGGGGCATGACGGATTCCGGCGTGAGGTAGCCGGTGTTTTCATTCACCACTGCCGAGGCGATCATGTTCTCCAGCTCACGGACGTTTCCTGGGAAGTCGTGCGACTGAAGCCGATCCATGGCTTCCGGGGTCAGGTCACAAATGGTCTTGCCGTTTATGGCCGCATGCAGCCTGAGGAAGTGTCGGCTTATGGGGATGACGTCCTGTTTTCTCTCTCTGAGGGGAGGGATGTTGATATGGCAGACATTTAAACGGTAATAAAGGTCACTTCGAAATTTTTTCCGGCGCACCTCCTCCGGGAGGTCCCGGTTGGAGGCGGCGATAATACGTACATCCACTTTCTTTGCGCGGGTGCTTCCCAGCCGATAAAGCTCGCGTTCCTGAATAACGCGAAGAATGGCGCCCTGTAGGTCCGGGTCCAGCTCCGTGATTTCATCCAGAAAGAGCGTTCCGCCATGGGCCTCTTCGAAGAACCCCTTCTTGTCCGCAAAGGCCCCTGTGTAAGCACCCTTCGAGTGGCCGAATAGGTCGTTTTCAAAGAGGCTCCGGCTGAGCGCGGCCATGCTGACGGGCATGAACGGGCCCGAAGATCTAGGGCTCAGCCGGTGGATGATACGCGCCAGCATGTCCTTGCCCACCCCGGTTTCGCCTGTGAGCACCAGGTTGTAATCACTGGCGGCATACGTCTCGGCTTCTTTGAACACGCGTGCCATGAGCGGATCTTCGGCAATCATGTCTTCGAACGCCCCGGGATGTGCCAGATCTGAAAAAGCGGGCCCTTTCTCCAGGAGGCTCACCTTGTGAAGGAGATCGAAGCGTTGAAGCGCGTTTTTAACGGCGATCAGCAGCTTCTCCCTCCCCAGCGGCTTGACGAGGTAGTCAAAGGCCCCGTACTTCATGGCCTCGACCGCGGTGGGCGCATCGTCCATGGCGGTTATGATCAGGCATTCCACGTCCGGATGATTGCGTTTCATGCGGCGCAACAGATCGATTCCACTTGTGTCCGGCAGGATCAGGTCCAGAAGAACGAGGTGAAATGGATGGGTTGAAAGGAGTTCCTCGACCCGGGTTCCATCCGACAGGAGGGCGGGTTCCGGAAGTCCCGCGCTCAGGAGTATGGCCCGCATGCTGAGCAGAATGCCCGTGTCGTCATCCACGATCAGGATCGGGGTGTCGTGATCCGGTATGGATTCAATGCCCGCTTCAGGGGTTCCGCCGGCAAGCGGTATTGCAGGGTTCGTATCCACGACTCTATAGGCCTTCCTTTGGGGTTGAATCGGGCAGGGAAGGGAGCCACACGTAAAAGGTGGTTCCCATGCCCTCCCTGGTGTCGAAGCGGATGTCCCCTCCGTGCGCCTTGACCAGGCTCTGCGTTACTGAAAGACCCAGGCCGGTTCCTCCTTGGCCCTGCCGGTTCGTGACGAACGGATCAAAGATCCGTTCCGCGACTTCTTCAGGGATCCCTTTGCCCGTATCGGAAACCGAGAGCACCAGCCCGCCGTCCGAAGCGGTTCGGGTGCGGATTTGAACGTCCCCCGGGTGTCCTTCCATGGCCTGCACGGCATTGATGAGAAGGTTCAGGCTGATCTGCTCGAGCTTCTGAAGGTTTCCCCTCATCAGGGGAAGATGTTCATCCAGGTCCAGGGAAAGGTTCGCACCGGCTTTCTTTATGGAGCTCTGGGCCAGGCGGACGGCGTTGGTAACGGCCGTATTCAGTTGGACTGATTGCTTATCATTAACGGCGGAATATCGAGAGAACTGCTTGAGGTCGGAAACGAACTTTGCAATGCGGATCGCGGCCGTTTCCATGTTGGCCAGGAGTTGAGGGATGTTTTCACACAGGAAATCGGGTGTGAGACCGCCGAAAGTCTTTTCCGGGTCCTCGAAGGAACGGGCCGCGATCTCAGGCTCCAAGTCGCGCCAAATACGCTGGAGCAGGGGGGTGTTGAACATGATCTGGTTGACGGGGTTGTTGATTTCATGTGCCACTCCTGCCAACAGGACTCCGAGAGCACCCATCTTCTGCGCCTGATTGAGCTGCTCCCGACTGTCCGCCAGGGCCTTACGAGCGTCTTTAAGGGCCTTCTTCGCCTCTACTTCTTCAGAGATATCCAGCAGCACGGTCATAAAGACCTTTTGGCCTTTCCTGTAGACCGGTGCCATGGAAATGCGCCCGGTGAAGCGGGAACCGTCTTTTCGAATCAGTGCCGCCGTAAAGTCTCTCACGAAACCTTTCCGCCCAAGAACCTGCACTAACTCGCGCCTCCGGGCGGGTTCCAGGTAAAAGTCCCAGATGCAGAGACTCAAGAGCTCTTCACGTGTGTAACCGCATGTCTGTTCCAGGGCCGGATTGCACATGATGATCCTGCCCTGTGGCGAGGTCAGGGCCAGTCCCACGGGGGCTGCAGTAAACACTTCTGTATAGCTGGTTTCGAGTTCCTGAAGAAACTCATCACAAATAACAGGAGAGTCTTCGGCCGGGGCCGTTTCCTCGGACGGGTGCGGTCCGCACGGCAGCGCCTGAAGGGAAGGTCCTCCTGTGGACTCCAGAGGCAAAGAGCGTTTGCGTTGAACGCACCTGGATGCTCGAATGAGTCTTCCTTTTGACGAGCTGGAACGGGCTGATTCCGACTTGTATTCGTGCTCGTTCATCCAATGGTCTCCGGATAGCTCAGGAGGCGTAAAGCTGCTCATTTTCCGGCTTAACAGCTCAACAGTTTAATAGCTTAACAGCTAACTTCTTTTTGATAATGGGGCGATGCGAATTTTTACGGTAAAAATCCGCCTTGACCCACCCATGGTCGTGATTCCGGACATCAGAGTAGGTACGCGTAAACCGGGGAAAGCCTTGCCCCTCCTTTTCCGATCAACGCGGCAGTGCCGACTGGAATTCCTTCGTGGCCTGTGGGAAACGGTAAGTCTATGTAATCAGGTAATTTTTACAACAATACGACTTGCAGAGCCCCTTTGGTTTCCAGTAGGGATATATCAACGTAATGATTTGATATCAAAATATACCACAAGAAGGCGTCAATGTCTATGATGAATTTATGTGTCTTCAACGGTGGGCATGAAATCGGCCCCCGGCATATGACATAGGATGCCGGTAATAGGTGTTAAGGTCTTGAGGCGTTAAGGTGTTGAGGTGGTAAATCAGATGTTAAGGGTTTAAGTGGTTAAGCGATTAAGGTGTTAAGGGATGAAAAAACCAAAACTTCACGCGCCACGAAGCACGCGCCACGAACCACGAGCCACGATCCTTAACATGAATTCCCGGGACCCGCGGCAAAAGCGGCGTTCAGGTTTAGAGAACCACGAGGTCGTCGGGAAAGGCGTTCAGCCGTTTCATCCCGTGCGGCCCAACAGCAAAGGTGTTTTCCACGCCGACAACTCCTTTTCCGGGAAATATGACCTTGGGCTCGATTGCCACGGTCATTCCTTCTTCGAGAACCAGTTCGGTTTGCCCCATGATGACGGGCCATTCGTCCAGTTCGAGGCCTACTCCGTGCCCTAAAAATGGGACGGGTTGGGGAGACCCCATGAATCCATCGAGCAGGCCGGCGCCTTTTACGATTCCAAGGGCTTTTTCATAGAGACAGCGAACCGGAACGCCCGCCCGCCCGGCATCGGCAACGAAGTCCTGGACCTCCACCATAACCGCGTGGGCCCGATTCATGTGTTCCGGAAGGGGTCCGACGGAATAGACACGCGCCTGGTCCGCCAGGTAGCCGTCCGCACAGGCGGTGTAATCCACCATTATAGGTTCGCCCGGTCGAATGGGAGTCCAGCCCGCGCCCTGGCTGAACCAGGGTCCAAGCCCCACACCGCCGGTCGGACCCACTGTGCCGCTGGGTTCGGCCCCTCCGGGCCCGGCCATTATGTGCCCGTATATGCTTTCCATGTTAAAGGCGCGCGTCCTGGAGATGCCCGGGTGCCCGTTCCTCCGGTAGAATTCCTCGGCCCTTATGGCAAGCTCGGTCTCATTTGCGGACTCCCGGATGAAGCCGGGAATTTTTTCGAACAGCCGGTCTGCCAGTACGGCCGCCTTGCGCATTCGGGATATCTCATACTCCGACTTTATCATGCGCAGCTTTCGCACTATGTGGGATGCGTCCACGAATTCCATGTCTCTCAACAGGCTTGTGTACTGTAGGTAGAGAGCGGCAGGGAGCACATCCAGTTCCAATCCCACGCGCCTGGGCCGCCCTGAGGCCGTGTTCAGATGGTCGGGGAGGTCGCGCAGGCTCACAATAGGAATGATGTTATCCAGTAGGGCGTCGGCGTGGGCCCTTTCAAGGCTCTTTCGAAGCAGGAGGACCGGCTCTCCCGATGCCGGGACCCATAGGTGGGCGTCCTGATCGGTGCCGCTGAAGTAATAGAGGTCCACCTTCTGCACAATGAGGGCCCCGTCAAGGTGCTCTCGTGCAAGGGCGGTCTTGAGGCGTTCGATTCTATCGAGGATTTCCTCTCTGCCGGGAAGCTTGGTATTCATATGCGAGTTGGCCTTTCGATACAGGGTCAATTTGCGTCTTTGTGAAATAGATTCCATTCGGAAACGGCTGTTTTCCGCAATCTCTGCGTCAATCTGCGGGATTCCTTGTGCGGCGTACGCAAGTACGCCTCCGCGCAACCTCTTGATGTCCTTGATCTTGACAAAAAATCCTCATTTCTGAATTGGAAACTTGCCAGTGCCCAAAAAGCGTTTCTGGATGGGCGCTATCTCATTTCTGGATTGGAAACCGACCAGTGCCCAGAGTTTGATTTATGTTCCATCTTAGCGTCTCGGCGTCTTTGCGAGAAACAAAAAATGGTTTTGATCTTTTCTTGGCGTCTCAGCGTCTTTGCGAGAGGAAAAAAGGTTTTGATCTTTCAGCCATGAGGTGTCAAGTTGACGAGGAACGAGGCTTACGAAGAAAAGGGGATTCAGACCCATGAACGATCTTCATTCCCGGATTCGAGAAATGGCCAGGAAGCGGAATGCCGTCATCCTTGCCCATAACTACCAGGTACCCGAGGTGCAGGACGTGGCCGATATGTGCGGCGACTCCCTGGATCTCTCCATACGGGCCGCCCGCACAGAGTCGGAAGTGGTCGTTTTCTGCGGTGTGAGGTTCATGGCGGAAACAGCGGCCATCCTGTCTCCTGACAAGACCGTGCTCCTTCCGGTCGAAAACGCCGGATGCCCCATGGCCGACATGGTCAACGAGGAGGACGTGAGGCGGAAGAAGGCTGAACAGCCGGGTCTTTTCGTGCTCAGTTACGTGAACACCACGGCGGAGGTGAAGGCGGAAAGCGACATGTGCTGTACCTCGGCCAATGCAGTGCGGGTGGTGAACACCATCGATCCCTTGCGGCGGATCTTCATGACCCCGGACCGGAACCTGGCCCAATACGTCATCCGTTGTACGAAAAGGGACATGGATTATTGGGACGGCTACTGCATCGTGCACGACCGCTTAAAGGCGGCCCGTGTCAAGGAGGTAAAGGCGGCTCACCCCGGGGCCGTCTTCGTGGCCCACCCCGAGTGCCGGCCCGAGGTCCTGGACCTGGCCGATGAGGTCAAAAGCACCTCGGGAATGATCGCGCTGGCCCGGGAATCCCGGCATGAATCCTTCATCATCGGTACGGAGACCGGCATCCTGCACCCGCTCACCAAGGCCGCCCCGGACAAGGAGTTCATTCCGGCCGATCCCGGCATGGTCTGCAAGAACATGAAAAAGACCGGGCTTCCCCATGTCCTCGAGGCGCTCGAGAACATGTCGCCGGTGGTGGTTGTGCCCGAGGAGATCCGTGCTCGGGCCAAGCGGGCTGTGGACCGCATGCTGGCTGTTCCTGCTTCCTGACTTTCGGGTTTTTTCAGCCTTAGTGTCTTTGAGAGAGATAAGAGGTTTTTGGTCCTTTTTGGTTGAGCCGGTGCCGCGCTGCGCCTTTGCAGGAGAAAACAAGAGAAAAGGTTTCAGTCTTCCATGAGTGAGAGTCCCAGAGAAATCAAAGCGAGCATGGAGGTGCTCCGGAAACTCTTCATCATGCCGGACTCGCCTGACAAGTTCGTGGAGTTCGGCCACGAACTCCTTGAAATGATCCATGGGTTTTTCAGGGAGAAGGGGGGCATTCACAGCAGCATCTCGCTCCCCGAACTCAGCGAGATCTTCAACAGGACAGCCGTCCCGCTGAGGCCAATGCTCATTCGTGACGTGCTGGAGGAGATCAAGGAAAATGTAGTGGCCCATTCGGTGAAAGTCGGGAGCCCTTATTACATCGGTCACATGATCAGCCCTGTCCCCTACTTTATGATCCTGCTCGAGATGATCATCGCAACCCTCAATCAGAACCAGGTGAAGATCGAGACGGCAAAGGCCTCCAGCTTTGTGGAAAAGGAGTTCGTCACGTGGTTTCACCGCCTGGTGTTCGGCCGGACCGACCGCTTTTACGAAAAAAACATCCAGAACCCCGGGGTGAGCCTCGGTAATGTGACCGCGGACGGTACTCTGGCCAATCTCACGGCCCTGGCCGTCTCCCGGGGAAAGGCCTTTGCGCCTGAAGGTGCTTTCGGGGGGGTCCGCAAGGAAGGCATGGGGCGAGCCCTTGCTCACTACAAGTGCCGCAGGGCCTTGATCCTGGTGTCGGCCAGGGGGCATTATTCCATCAACAAGGCGGCCGACCTCCTGGGTATCGGGACGGACAATGTGGTGAGCATACCCGTGGATTCCGACAACCGCATGGATGTGGGCAGGCTGAAACGGCGGATCCGAGCCCTGGGCAGTGACGAGCGGGTCATTGCTATAGTCGGTATCGCGGGTACCACGGAGACCGGCAGCATCGACGACCTGGATTCAATAGCAGAGGTCAGCCGGGAAGCCGGCGCCCATTTTCACGTGGATGCCTGCTGGGGAGGAAGCGTGCTGCTGGTGGACGAATACCGGGATATGTTCCGCGGTATCGAGAAGGCGGACTCCGTTTCCATCGACGCGCACAAACTGCTCTACTGTCCAATGACCATGGGCCTGGTCCTGTTCCGAAACGAGAAGGACCTTAACCACCTGAAGCACACCTCGAACTATATCATTCGCCACAACTCCGTGGATACCGGGCGGTTCACCCTGGAAGGGTCCCGGCCCTTTGCAGCGCTAAAGCCGTGGGCAAGCCTCAAGATCCTGGGACGCCAGGGGTATGCGCTGCTGTTTGAAAGCGCCCGGATGAACACGGAAACGCTCCTGAGCCTGCTCGAATCCAGGGGAGACTTCGAGGTCATGAATCGTCCGCAACTATTTATACTGAACTATCGATTCGTTCCGAGACCCGTGAGAGAGGTCTTGTCCAGGAAAGAGAGAGATGCCGGAAAAGGAAAGGGCCCGGAAGGGATCCTTCGAAAGATCAACCGCCTTATAAACGCCCTGAACATCAAGCTTCACAAGGCCCTTCGAAGGGACGACTCCACATTTGTGTCCCGGACCACGCTCGAGTCCACGCAATACCGGCCCCAGCGGATCGTTGTCCTCAGGGCCGTCCTTGCCAATCCCCTCACAGACCGCGCTGTGCTCGAGGATATTGTAAAGACCCAGGAGAGGATCGGTCTTGAGATCTGGCGGGAGTTCGAACCGGCCTTTCACAGGATCAGCCCCTGAAGCCTACTTGGCCCGATCCCGGCCTTGGCGCTTCTCTATTTGACCGGTATACCAGTCGAGCTGGCGGCAGATGCCGCGGATCACCCGCACTTCGCGTGACTGAAGAGGCATGCGGGAGAGAAACCTTCGAATGATGAGCATCCAGTGCTCCGGGTTCTGGGGGTTAAGGAAGCCGATTTTTTCCAGGACATCCCGGAGGTGACCGTACATCCCTTCGAGTTCGAACTTGTCGGCGAGACGGGGGGTTGACTTTGTCTCATGCTTTCTGCCGGCAAGGAAGATCTCGTAGCAGAAGACCATGACCCCCTGAGCCAGATTGAGCGAGGAAAACCCCGCCGTGGGAATCGTGGCGATGCTGTGGCAGTATCGAAGGTGCTCGTTGGAAAGCCCGCGGTCTTCCGGCCCGAAGACCAGGGCGGCCAGGTTCTTCTGGGTGATCGAGATCAATTGCGCGGCGAGCTCGTGCGGGTTCGTGAATGCGGGGCGATTTGCTCCGAGGCGGGCCGTGGTCCCTATGACGTATCCATAAGCCCCTATGGCCGGAAGGAACTCGTCAAAGACGTCCATGTTTTCGATAACATCCATGGAGGGACCTGTTGCGGTCTTGAGTATCCGGCTCAAGTCGCAGTTCTTGGGACGTACCAGGGATAGGCGTTGAAGGCCCATGTTGGACATGGCCCGCGCAGCGGCCCCGATATTCTCCGGGATCTGCGGTTCCACCAGAATGACGCCGATGTTGTCGAGTCGAAGAGTGCCTGCCATCAAGATCCTTATACACGAACCACGGACAACGGGCCACGTATTTTCACTGAAGCGGCCTTACCTGTTGCCATTGATTATTTCACCATGAAGTACACGAAGAACACTAATAAAGATAAAGAATAAATAAAACTACTAATGCGGGTCTTTGCCCGCAACCCAAAGTCAAGGAGCACTGGCACTAAGAATAAGCGTTTAGTTTGGTTTCTTCGGGATCGAAATCGCTATCGGGA
>JAWLEX010000195.1:0-3961 GCA_041685835.1 Desulfatiglandales bacterium | reverse complement strand
AATGGTCTTTTTTGCCAATCTCGGCGTCAATCTGCGAGGTTGCTTGTGCGGCGTACTTCAGTACGCCTCCGCGCAACCTCTTGATTTCCTTGATCTTGGCAAAAAATCCTCATTTCTGAATTGGAAACTTGCCAGTGCCCAAAAAGCGTTTCTGGATGGGCACTATCTAATAGCTATAACAATATTTCCACGAGGAAAATCCCATGCGTGTGCTGTTGATCTATCCGGAGTATCCAGATACCTTCTGGAGCTTCAAACATGCCTTGAAGTTCATCCACAAGAAGGCCGCTCATCCGCCGCTGGGCCTTCTCACCATCGGCGCTATGCTGCCGGAGGAATGGTCCAAGCGCCTGGTGGATATGAACGTAACAAAGCTTACGGACGAAGACCTGGCCTGGGCGGACTGGGCGTTCATCAGCGGGATGGTCGTGCAAAAGGACTCTGCCCGGCAAACCATTTCTCTTTGCAGGAAGGCGGGCCTTCGAGTCGTGGCGGGCGGACCGCTCTTTACCTACGAATCCGAAGCGTTCGAAGAGGTCGACCACTTTGTCTTGAACGAGGCGGAGATTACACTGCCGCAGTTCCTGAAGGACTTTGAGAGCGGAAGACCAATGCGAGTCTACGAGACGCAGGAATTCGCCGATATCAAACAGACGCCTGCCCCTATGTGGGAACTGGCCGCCCTTAAACGCTATGCGGGCATGAGCATCCAGTTCTCCAGGGGCTGCCCGTTCAACTGCGAGTTCTGCAATGTCACCGCGCTGTTCGGTCACCGGCCCAGGATCAAGACCTCTGACCAGATCATTCGAGAATTGGACGGCCTTTACCATGTGGGCTGGCGAGGAAACATCTTTTTTGTCGATGACAACTTCATCGGAAACAAGAATTACCTGAAAAACAACCTCCTTCCCGCACTCATCCGATGGCGGGAAGGGAAACGGGGAATCAGGTTCCACACAGAGGCCTCGATCAACCTGGCGGACGACGACGCCTTGATGGCTAGCATGGTGGAGGCGGGATTCGACTCCGTTTTTATCGGCCTTGAGACGCCGGATGAGGCCTGCCTGGCCGAATGCAACAAAAAGCAGAACACAAACCGCAATCTCCTCGAGAGCGTGAAGAAGATTCAGCGGACCGGACTTCAGGTTCAAGGCGGATTCATCGTGGGGTTTGACAGCGATACTTCCTCGATTTTCCAGCGGCAAATCGATTTCATTCAGCAAAGCGGGATCGCCACGGCCATGGTGGGACTGCTTCAGGCGCCCTTTGGCACGAAGCTTTATGAACGGTTGAAAAAGGATGGACGCCTCCTGGGTCCCATGTCCGGCAATACCGATGGGACCACCAATATTGTGCCTAAAATGGGGCTTGAATTACTTCATGATGGATATCGAAACATTATGCAGAATATCTACTCGCCGAAGCACTACTACCGGCGGGTGAAGACATTCCTTCGGGAGTACCGGATTCCGGAGGTCAGCCACTCCCCGGATCTCCAGCACGTTCTCGCCCTCTTTCGTTCCGTATTTCGCCTGGGGGTTTTCGGAAAGGAGCGCTTTCAGTACTGGCGGCTCCTGGCCTGGACCTTTTTTTACCGCCGCCGGGCCCTGTCCCTGGCCGTCACGCTCATGATATACGGCCACCATTTTCGAAAAACCAGTGAGCGTGTAGTGCTGGCGTAAAGGATGCGCCCGTTCAGCTGGTCTTCGAAGGCCAGCTTCAAGTCTCTGTTCCCACGTGGGAGAAGCGGCGTAATGTATTTCAAGGGCAGGGGTGGTCAAGTCAACAAAAGACGGTGGGTTAAGGATTGAACGTGACCTTGCACTTTAGCCCCGGCGACAGCCTCAAGTCGGGATTTGGCATTTCGAGGCGGATCCCGAAAGTTCCGCTTCCGCCATCGACCACCCTGTCCACAACAATGACCTTCGCCTTATAACTTCCGCCTACAGGGGGCTCGGGTTGAATCGTGGCCTCACCGCCCACTTCCACCAGGCCCAGGTTCTCGACCTCCATGACCACTTCCACATGGAGCGGGTCTATCTGTGCAAGGGTCATCAAAGGCTGGTCCTCCACATACTCCCCGGGATTGAGAAAACGCTCCACAACAACCCCGGTCAGAGGACTCCGGATGATCGTTCGATTGTAAACCTCACACGCGCGCCGGTATTCCATCTCCGCCAGGCGCTGCTTTTCGGTCGCTTCAATCAAATTGATTTCAGCGATGATCCGCTTTGTCTCCACTTCATCCCAGTTCTGCAGGGAAAGCGTCTTTCTTTCGAAGAGTTCCTTCTGCCTCTCCTGGTTTCGAACTGCAAATTCAAGCTCCGCCTTTCTCGCTTCAATAGTGGCCTCGAATTCAGCCTGGGTTTTCGCAAGTTGCATCGTGGCTTTTTCAACCCCTGATTGAAGTTCGGCAAGGACGTCTCCTTCCTCAATCATATCACCCCAGTCCACATTCACCTTTTCGATGATTCCCGGTGTGCCGCTTCCCAACTTGACCTCCAGGCGCGGCTGGATCAATCCGTCAAAAACCCCGTCAGGTCCCGCGTATGCCCCACGCGCCGCCAGAAGAAAAAGCACCAGCGGAATGCACAGCAACGCGCGAACCCAAGTATTTCCGGTTACGATTTTTTCCATCGATTTCCTCGAATCCTTATCCATGACTCCAGCAACATTCATCAGGCCACCACCCGGACAGATATGCCCTTTGCCCCGCGGCACGTGCGCCCGGCAATGCCGGCTCACTCCGTCTTACCGGAAAATGCCAGGAATTCACTCATGTGTTCATCCATTTTCAACAAGTCATGGCGGGTCCTGGTGTGGAGACGCTCAGCCGTGCGCTGGGCCCTCCTGAACAGGATGCCGCCGATCCAGCGGCCCAAAAAGCCTCCGGGCATGCTTGCACCCGCCCTTGCAATCCACTGAAGGAACCTCCCCACATAGGTGGTCACCAGCTCGTCTTCGAGCGACACCATGGCTTCACTCGTTCCCGGATCACCCTGCCTTCCACAGCGGCCGAAGAGCTGACGGTCGATTCGCCGGGACTCATGCCGCTCCGTGGCGATGACATGAAGGCCGCCCATCCCGGCCACGCCCGGTCCCAGGCCGATATCCGTGCCCCTTCCCGCCATGTTGGTTGCAACAGTGATATTCCCGGGTTGACCGGCCTCTCCGATGATGTCCGCTTCTTCCTTGTCCTGCCTGGCGTTCAGCACCCTGTGAGGAAGCTGCGCCTCCTCCATCAGGCCGCTCAGATGCTCCGAGGCCTCCACGGATCTCGTGCCCACAAGCACGGGCCGGCCTTTTTCATGCAGGCCCGCCACGGTTTTCACAACAGCCTTCCATTTCCTGTCCGCCCGCCTGAAAACGCGGTCCGGCAAATAGCGCCGTTTCATGGGCTGATTGGTGGGAATAGTGACCACACGCAGCCTGTAAATGGACCAGAGCTCCCCCGCCACCTCTCTGGCCGTGCCTGTCATGCCGGCAAGGCCCAGGTACCGCCGGAAAAACCGCTGGTAGCTGATGCGGGCCTTCGTGTCCTTGCGAACCGTGACTTCGCACCCTTCCTTGACCTCGATGAGCTGATGAAGCCCCCGCTCCCAGGAACGGTCCGCCATCAGTCGTCCGGTGTATTCATCGATGATCTGGATTCTGCCGTCTTTAATCAGATACTGTTTATCCTTGTTAAAAAGGTGAAGGGCGGAAAGGGCCTGCCGGATCAGCTCCTCCTTCTGCTCCTCACCTGCCCGGAACCCCACCTCCTTCCAGTCAAAGGCCCTGATACGTCCCTTTCCATGGGTGGTGAGTTCCACCATGTGCTCGCTTTCGGAAAGCGTGTAATCCTCTCTTCTCACCAGGTCCCTGGCCACCTCCACGGCCTGCTCGTACACGGCCGGAGGATGCGCGCCTTCTCCTTCCGATGAAATGATCAGAGGGGTACGTGCTTCGTCGATGAGCACGC
>JAWLEX010000194.1:0-3992 GCA_041685835.1 Desulfatiglandales bacterium | reverse complement strand
GACAAGAAGGAGGGAAACAGCCAGGTCTCCCTGTCCCTGGATTACTCAGAGACCCAGAACCAGGAGGACATCTTCGGGACGGTCTCAACAGGAAATGACGGCGGCCGGGAAGGCCGCTGGGCCATGACCGTCACCGCGGCCAATGACGGGAGCGACCACCTGGTAATCACTCATGACAGCTACGGCAGCAATAAGAGCTTTACCATTTCCGAGACCGGAGATCTCCTCTGGACAGGGGGAGATCAGACCGTTGACAACGGCCTGGATGTTGCCGGAACCATCAACGGCGAGGCGGCCACGGGCTCGGGCAGGGTCCTTCGGGGAGGGGCAGGCGAAAACAATGTGGACGGCCTGGTGATAAAGTACACCGGCACCTCCACGGGTGAGGCCGGCACTGTCAAGCTGACCCTGGGAGCGGCGGAGCTCTTTGACAGGGCCCTTTACAACATCACCGACCCCTATGACGGGTATGTGTCATTCAAGCAGGACTCTCTGGAGGACACCATCGAGAGGCTTGACACCCGCAGGGAAGACATGATGGCGCGCATAGACCGGAAGATGGAGATGATGATCAACCGCTTCGTGGCCATGGAAAGGGCAATCCAGCAGATCCAGAGCCAGAGCCAGTGGCTCAGCGGGCAGCTCAATTCTTTGTACGCGCAGTGGGAATGATCTAAAGGGACTTTTGACCAGCATTTTGAATTGGTTTGATTTTTAATTTTCACTAAAGGGGGCTAAAATGAATTACGGCAGGACCCTGGAACGGTATCAGAAAACCAGCATAGAGACCTCCAACAAGCTCGACCTGGTTATCATGTGCTATGACAAGGCCATTGAGTGTTTTACAAGGGCCAGGGAGCATTACTCCCAAAAGGAGTACGAGAAAAAGGGCCTGGCGGTGCAAAAAGGCCTGGATATTATCGGCCAGCTCCAGTGCTCCCTGGATATGGAAAACGGAGGAGAGATCGCGGCAAACCTGGATCGCCTTTACAGCTACATCGCCCATCGGGTGATTAAGGGCGACATTCGCTCCGACCTTGGGGTGTTTGACGAGGCGGTCTCCCTGCTCAAGGAACTAAAGGCGGCCTGGGAAGGCATCGCCGCAAGTGAGGGGCACTCAGTGACCCAGGGACATGCCTCGGCCGGGCACGCAGCAACCGCCCAAGTGGCGGCATAAGCTGCGGCCGTGTGGAGTTCCCGACTTCCGTGCCGGGCCTCAGATGCTCGCCGGGAAAAAATTCCAAGGAGGCAAAAAAGAGATGGAAGCCTTAGGACAGATAAGGGCTCAGGAGGTGTCCGGACCGGAGAAAACGGTCGATGTAACCCGTTCGGGCGTCGCTCAGGAGCGTGTCAGGACCGAGGAAAAGGGCCAAATGAGCGAAAGGGCGGACCAAAAGCCCACTCAGGAAGGCCGGGCTAAAATCGAGCGCATCGCCGAGGCCATGGACAACTATGTCAAGTCTGTCCAACGGGACCTGAATATCAGGGTTGATCATGAGAGCGGCAAGGTCATGGTCAAGGTCCTGTCACGGGAAACGGGCGAGGTGATTCGGGAGATTCCTCCGGAAGAGCTCTTGAAGCTGGCTGCCAGGATGGAAGAGATGGCGGGCATGCTCCTCAATGAAAGCGCCTGAGAATACCCTGCCCATGACCTTGAATGTACTCATAGTTGACGATGACAAGCGCATGCGTTCCGTCCTAAAGAGCCTCCTGGCCGAGGAAGGACACGAGGTGACCTCGTGTGCGGACGGCCTGGAGGCCATCTCCAGGTGCAGCGAAACCGCCTATGACCTTGTGATAAGCGATCTCATGATGCCCGGGGCCGGTGGCATAGAGGTGCTCAAGGCATGCAGGAAAGGTCACCCCGAAACCCTGGTTGTTCTTATTACGGGGTTCGCCTCCCTGGAAACCGCTATCGAGGCGATTCGAGAAGGGGCGTATGACTACATAACCAAGCCCTTCAAGATGGAGGAGATGAAGATCGTCGTCAGAAACGCCGGGGAACAGATTCGGCTCTTGCGCGAAAACCGGCGCCTTATCGCTGAACTCCAGGAGGCCTATGAGCAGATCCGCATTGTTAAGAAGATCATGGGGGCAATTCCTTCAGATGAAACAAGCCGGGACGGCGTTTTTACGGAAGACCCTTCAAAGGAACCTTTAATAGCGGGCAGCATGCTTCCCCACTCCTACCTGGAAAACGGATCCAGGGGGAGGAACGCGCTCATGTCCGACCTCGAACGCATAGCCTCCTTGAAAAAACAGGGATTCCTGTCCGAAGATGAATTCGAGTTATGCAAGAAACGGCTGCTCAAAAATCTGTCCCGCTGAAAACAGGCGATGAGCTGAACTCGTTGAAGATCCTGGTGGTGGACGACGAACCCAATATCTGCGAGACGCTTCAGCTTTATTTTCAGCATCTCGGGGTCGAATATGCGGACACGGCTGAAAACGGCCGGTCGGCCCTGGAGTATCTCGAGACCCGCACCTATGATTATGTGTTCCTGGACATCATGCTCCCGGACATGACCGGTCTCGAGGTGCTGAAGGCACTGCAGGGCCTGCAAAAACTGGTCAACGTGATCATAATGACCGGATACCCGTCCATGGAAGTCGCCATTGACGCCATGCACAACGGGGCCTCGGACTTTCTGGTCAAGCCGTTCGGTTTTCAGGACATAAAGCTGACCCTCAGCCGGATCCAGCGCCTTCACACCCTGATGAAACGAAACTGGGAGCTGCATCAGGAACTGGAGAAGAAAAAAGAGGTCGAGGCGCTCAACCAGGAACTCGAAAAACGGATCAAGCATCAGGCACTTCTTTACGGCATCATAGACTCGCTTTCAAAGATCAACCGGTCGGATGATCTCTATCAGTTTCTCGTGGACAAGGCGCTGGAATCGTGCGATGCGGCCAAGGCCTGCTTCCTTTTTTACGACGAATCAAACCCCATGTTCCTGGTGCTGGCCCAGCGGGGCATGAACGGCCTCAGGCCCGGGACCCCGGCCGTTGCAGTTTCCGGCGATGACGGCCGCCCGGGGCTTGACGCCGCCTTTCTCAAACCTTACTTCGGCACACCTAACGGCCGGGGTGTGACCCTTGACCGGATCACGCGCCATCCCGGCATGATCGGGGTCCCCTTCAGGATCCGGAGCGAGCCATTCGGCCTGCTGCTGGTGGGCAACAAGGCCGCATCGGTCCCCTTTGACCTGGAAGACCAGTTCATACTCGGGTTTCTTGCGGAAAAGACCGCATTGAGCGTCGAGAACATCGCCCTTTATGACAATCTGAAACAGAGCTTTATCGCCACTCTTCTCTCCCTGGTGAGCGCCATCGAGGCAAAGGACGCCTACACTCAGCAGCACTCCACCCGCGTAACGGATTACGCGGTACGCATTGCAGACCGGATGGAATACTCAACGGAAGATATCGAGATGATGAAATCCACCGCACCTCTCCACGATATCGGAAAGATAGGCATACAGGACGCCATACTCAACAAGCCGGGACGTTTGACAGGCGAGGAGTTCGACCTCATCCGCGCTCATCCGATCATCGGGGTCAACATAGTGGCGCCCCTGGGACTGGATAAAACCGAGCTTTCCATCATCCGCAACCATCACGAGCGCTGGGATGGACGAGGGTATCCTGATGGGTTGAAGCAGGAGGAGATCCCCCCCATGGCCCGCATCCTGGCCGTCGCAGACGCATTCGATGCAATGAGCTCGGACAGGGCCTACCGAAGCGCAATGCCCCTGGACGCCTGCCTGAATGAGCTCCGGGTAAACAGCGGGACCCAGTTCGATCCGACCGTGGTGGAGGCGGCACTCACTGTCCTCAGTCCATAATAGAGGTGTCAAGGTTTTTAGGTGTTGAGGTACCGTAATTCTGGTATTATTCTTCCTGCTATTCGCGGTCTTCGTGGTGGAATAAAAACGAGAGCAACAAGGACGCGAGAATAAATCAGCCTAGTTTCCATCCAGAAATGGTCTTTT
>JAWLEX010000066.1:0-17782 GCA_041685835.1 Desulfatiglandales bacterium | reverse complement strand
ATCAAGGGAGGATAGAATTATGATCAAGGAAGCCATTGCAAAGCTCGTCAAAGGGGAAGACCTGCTGGAGCAGGAAATGGAGACAACCATGGCGGAGATATTCGAGAACACGGCCACACCGGCCCAGCTCGGCGCGTTCATAGCGGCACTCAGGATAAAGGGCGAAACCGTGGTGGAGATCACCGCCGCGGCCCGGGCCCTGAGGGCCAAAACAACGAAAGTGCGCGTGGACAACGGCCTGGTGACCATAGACCGCGACGAGATAAACGTAGAGGAGGAGACGATCCTGGACACCTGCGGTACGGGGGGCGACGGGACGAACACCTTCAACATCTCCACGGCCACTGCATTCGTCGCCGCCGGTGGCGGAGTGCGCGTGGCAAAACACGGAAACCGGGCGGTCTCCAGCCGCTGTGGAAGCGCGGATGTTCTTTCGAACCTGGGAGTTCGTCTCGACATCAATCGCTCAAATATTGAGCAGTGCATCCGCGAGATCGGCATCGGGTTTCTTTATGCCCCTTTGTTTCATGGTGCCATGAGGTATGCGGCGGCTCCCAGGCAGGAAGTCGGAATCAGGACTGTTTTCAATCTGCTGGGTCCGCTCACCAATCCGGCCGGCGCCACGGCCCAGGTACTTGGAGTATACGCCCCTCGATTGACCGGGACCATGGCCGAAGTGCTGGACCGGCTCGGGTGCCGGGAGGCCTTTGTGGTGTGCGGTGAAGAGACTCTGGATGAAATCAGTATCTGCGGCCCTACCAGGTTGTCTCACTTGAAGGATGGGGCGGTCCGGACATTCAGGATGGAGCCCGAGGACTTCGGGTTCGATCGGGCCGACCCCCGGGCCATTAAAGGGGGCACGGCACGGGAAAACGCGCGCATCATTCGAGAAATCCTGGATGGAGAAAAGGGCCCGCGAAGGGACGTAGTCGTCATGAATGCGGCTGCGGCCTTTGTGGCGGCCGGCGTGGAGCCGGACTTCCAGACGGGTGCAAAACGTGCCGTGGAGGCCATTGATTCGGGAAAGGCGCTTGACAAGCTCGAGCGCCTGATCAGTTACACCCGCGATTGTCGGCCTTTTGTACGGGCGGAAATCGCTGCTGCGTGATGCCTGAGGAGGAAGCGTGCATACGGTTCTCGAGCGGATTGTGCAGGCCAAGAAGCAAGAGGTGGATCGCCTTCGCGGAGAGATCGTTGGGTGGCGGCGCCAGGCCGGGGGTCTCCCTGTCCGCGATTTCGGGGCATCCATTTCACGCCGGGACGTGACTGCCTTGATCGCGGAGATCAAGTTTACCTCGCCTTCGGCCGGAGTCCTGCGGCAACGCGAGGATCCGGTAGGATTGGCCGGCCTTCTAGAGGCGGCCGGTGCGGCCGCCCTGAGCCTGGTGACGGAAAGGAATTTCTTCGGGGGAAGCCCCGACGACCTTCCCAGGGTGTCCAATGCCGTATCCATCCCTGTTCTTCTAAAGGATTTTATCCTGGACGAACTCCAGGTTGACCAGGCGTACGGCCTGGGTGCGGACGCCGTGCTCCTCATCGCCCGCATCCTGCCGGGGGACCGGCTGGAATGTCTCCTTGACCGGTGCAGGGTGCTGGGAGTGGCCGCGTTGGTGGAAGTCCACGATTCCCTGGAACTGGAGCGCGCCTTGGCCGCGGGCGCAGGGATCATAGGTGTCAACAACCGTGACCTTGATTCATTCAGCGTGGATCTGGGAGCTATACGGAGGCTTGCCCCCAGGGTTCCTGAGTCCGTCACCCTGGTGAGTGAAAGCGGCATTCAATGTGCGGAGGACGTCATTCGGCTTCGCAGGCTCGGGGTCCACGCGGTCCTGGCAGGGACTGTGCTCATGAAGGCGTCCGACCCGGCTGCCGCGGCAGGCAGGCTGATTCGGGCGGGCGGGGATTCGAGCGGTTCAGGAGTGATGAAGAAAATCATTGCTGATGGATTCGTGAAAACTGTTTTCTCGTAACGACGCCGGGAACACCGAGGGAAACCATATGATTGCAATGTATTATCTCTATGATTTCAGTGAGCCCTGCAAGAGAAGAAACTTCTTTCATGATTGTCATTGTTGATGATCAGGAGGAAAAGAGCGGTGTTTGTGAAGGTCTGCGGTATCACCAGCAAGAGGGACGCACATATTGCCGCCGGTTCCGGGGCTTCGGCCATAGGCCTTGTGTTCTGCCCGAGCCCGCGCCGTGTGAGTCCCGAACAGGCCCGGACCATTCGGCGGGGCCTGCCTTCGTGGATGGAAGTCGTGGGCGTGTTTCTGGATGAGGTGGCATCCCGTGTCCGGTATGTGGCGGACTACTGCAGGCTCGATGCCATACAGCTTCACGGAAACGAGACCCCTGAGATGTGCCGTGCCCTCGGTATGCCCGTCATAAAGGCCGTTCGAGTGAGGAACCGGACGAGCCTTGATATGATCCACATCTACCGGGGCAACGTACGAGCGATCCTTCTGGATGCTTGGCATCCGACACAGGAGGGCGGGAGGGGCCGGGCGTTCGACTGGAGGCTTGCCGCCGGAGCCCGGACTGAGGACGTTCCCTTGATCCTTGCAGGAGGGCTCACCCCTGAAAACGTGGGTTCGGCGGTTGCCATGGTGCGGCCCTGGGGTTTGGACGTAAGCAGCGGCGTTGAGCGCCGTCCAGGGGTCAAGGAGCCCTTTTTGGTGCGGCGATTCCTGGAACAGGCCCTGCCCGGGAATGAGAGGTGAAGGAAGCATGTTTGAGACACGTTACTACGGTCGTTACGGAGGGGTCTTTGTCCCTGAGGTGCTCCTGGGTGCCTTGGAAGAACTGGCTGAGGCCTTCCGGGAGGCCGAAAAGGACGAGGTCTTCATGCAGGAGTTTGAAGAGGTCCTTTGCTCTTACGGGGGGCGGCCGACACCTCTGACGCCGGCCCTGAACCTGACACAGCGCCTGAAAGGGGCCTGCATCTATATCAAGAGAGAGGACCTGAACCACACCGGTGCTCACAAGCTGAACAATGTTGTGGGACAGGGCCTCTTGGCCCTCCATATGGGGAAGCAGCGGCTCATTGCCGAGACCGGCGCCGGGCAGCACGGAGTGGCCACGGCAACGGTGGCGGCCCGGCTGGGTTTGGCATGCACCGTATTCATGGGAGAAAAGGACGTAGACAGGCAGCGGCCCAATGTGTTCTGGATGGAGAGGCTCGGCGCGGAGATTGTTGCAGTGAAGGACGGATCGCGCACGCTCAAGGACGCAGTGAACCAGGCGCTCAGGGAGTGGAGCGCCTGTTCCGGCGACACCCATTACGTCCTGGGAACTGCGTGCGGACCTCATCCTTATCCGGCCATGGTGGCCCGGTTCCAGTCAGTAATAGGGCGCGAAGCCCGAGCTCAGGTTCTCAATGCCACGGGAAAGCTTCCCTCGAGGATATATGCCTGTGTTGGAGGCGGGTCCAATGCCCTGGGTCTTTTCAGCGCCTTTCTCGACGACCCTGTGGAATTGGTGGGCGTGGAGGCCGGCGGTCGGGGTCTGGAGACCGGCCGTCACGCCTCCAGGCTGGCTTCCGGCGAAGGACTCGTGGGCGTAGTTCATGGATACAAGAGCCGTTTTCTCCAGGACAGGGAGGGTCGCATGAGGACCACCTGCAGCGTTGCCGCGGGCCTGGACTACGTGGGCGTGTCTCCGATTCTGGCCGACCTTGCTGAAAGAGGCCGGGTGCGCATGGAAGCGGCCACTGACCGGGAGGCAATCGAGGCATTTTCGGTCTGTGCCAGGGAGGAAGGCCTGATCCCGGCCCTCGAGTCGGCTCATGCGTTGGCAGGGGCGTTCAGGGAGGCAGTGAGGCTTCCAGCCACTGAAAGTGTCCTTGTAAACCTTTCGGGGCGTGGGGACAAGGATGTATTCACCATTGCCGAGGCCCTGGGGGACAAGGACTGGGAACTGTTTCTGCGGTCCAGGGCGGGGTTGAATCATGCTTGAGCAGCAAATCAGGGCCCGCTCGAAAGTGAAGCCTATTCTGCTGATGGCCCATACGGTACTGGGATATCCATCCCTGAACGGTTCCCGGGAGATGATCGAGACTCTGACCGAAGCCGGGGCGGACATCCTGGAGCTCCAGATCCCGTTTTCGGACCCGGTGGCTGACGGCCCTGTCATATGCCATGCCAACGAAAAAGCGATTCTTCGGGGAGCCTCGGTGTCCGCCTGTCTAGGCATGGTTAAGGAAGCTGCGGAGCTCTTTCAAGGGCCGGTCATAGTAATGACCTATTACAACACGGTGTATTGTCACGGTGTCGAGCGCTTCGTTGATACCCTTGCACAGAGCGGCGTGGCGGGTGTTCTTGTCCCAGACCTTCCACCGGAAGAGGGTGTACACCATTTCGAGGCCTTGCGGTCCAGCGGCCTGGCACCGATCTTAACGCTTACTCCCAACACTCCCACGGATCGCATGGCACGCATGGACACCCTCGGAGGCGGTTTTCTCTATTGCGTGGCACGGAGAGGCGTAACCGGTGCAGCCACCCGGTTTACACCTGGTGTTTCCTCGTACCTGCTTCGTTGCCGCCAGGCTTCTACACTTCCACTCGCGGCAGGTTTCGGGGTTTCCTCCAGAAATGACCTGGCGTTTCTTGAAGGCAGGGTGGAGATAGCGGTGATAGGGAGCGAACTCATTCGCCGAATGGAGGCCGGAGGATCGGGAGCTGTAGGCGAGTTCCTGCTGTCTGTCCGATAACCAGTGGGCTATGGTCTTGCAACCCTGAAGACAAAAGCAAGACATACCCCCATTGCTTATGGTATTTACACAAATGGTTTTAAAGGCCCTCAGGCCGCTGCATCGGTGAGAGATGTGAAGGCAGGTCAGAGCAGGTAGGCATGCAGTCAACCAGTGCCGGATGGGAGGCGGCATGCCTCATTCAAGGCGTGCGGACTTTCCCTTTCTTGAATGGGGTGGAGTGAGTGAAGGCCGAGATCCATACCAGCATTCCAATAGAGCTTGATTCGGCAGGTGTCCTGGAAGGGCAGGGAATCGATCCGAAGCGCGCAGGGAAGGCCCTCACGGATATGGCCGGGGAAGTGATTCCTGAGGCCCTGACCCTTCTGGCCCCCGCTTCGGTTCGAATAGTCATGCCCGTAAGGGATTTTCACCACGAAAGCATTGTGCTGGATGAAGGAGTGGTGTTCGAAGGCCCACTGGCCGCAAGGGCCCTGGCTGGATCGAAGGAGGTGTCCGCGGCAGTCTGTACTGTAGGACCGGCCCTCGAGTCTAGAGTGAAAACCCTTTTTTCAGAAGACCCTGTGCGGGCCATGGCCCTCGATGGGGCCGGTACAGCCGCTCTTAGGCAGGTCTCAAGGTCAGCGGTTCAAAGGATCCGCGAGGAGGCCGCATCAAAGGGGTGGGGTTCGGGCATGCGGGCCCAGCCGGGCCAGGAGGGTTGGTCGATAAGACAGCAGCACGTGCTCTTCGACCTGGTGCCGGCCGCTGGGATAGGGGTCTGCCTGACCGAAAGCGCACTAATGGTCCCGCAGAAATCCGTTTCCCTTGTGATGGGCATGGGTCCGGACATGCGGCCCCACGGCGTGGCCTGTGATTACTGCTCCAAGAGGGAGCGCTGCCCCTGGCGGGTCACTCACTGATCCTGTTCCTGCGGTGAATCGTGTTCAAAGATCCTTCAGGGGATCAGGCGGTTGATTTCCTGCCGGGGTGGGGGAAGTGCTTTTCAAGACAGGCCTGGCAGATGCCGTGGGAGAGAGTCGCACCCGAGTGTTCCGTGATGCACTCTTCAACCTGGGTCCAATAGCCTTCGTCATCCCGGATCTTCTTGCGGTACGAACACATAGGCAAAAGCCCTGACAGCCCCCGCACCTAAGGCGAATTAAGGGGCGGTTCAGAGGACGTTTTGGATCTCCAGCCACCCGGGACGATCGGCAGAGGCCGCCTCAATGGCGTCCCTCGAGCCGAGCACCTTGACAAGGCCCGTGTCCCGAACACCGTCGAGGACTTCCGCAAAAGCACGGAAGTGCTTTTCCGTGGTTCCCAGGACTTCTTCCCTAACCCGTTGTCGCTCTTTGTCGGTCTGCCCGGTCAGGCGGCGGAGCATGGAGATGTGACCGGAGGCGTCCGGAAGCCGGTACTGGTCGATTTCTCCGATGGTGCCGACTATGGCCTTGGTGAGTTCGTTACGGTCCGGAAAGGCGGATCTGAGAAACCCGCTCGATTCGTCAAAGACCTTCAGGGTCTCCAGGAGGTTGGGGTCACGGTAGGAGACGAACGTAAGGGCATTGGAGAGCCTGTCCATGCTGCAGAAGGCCCCATACGCCCCCCCCTGCACCCGAATGCGGTCCCAGAGCCACGAGTTGCGGAGGAACCTGGAGATGACCAGGGCTGACCCGTGAAACTCGTAGCCGAAGGGGTCGAGGACCGCGCCCTTGCCCACGTAATTCACGTGGGCCGGGATGGTAAGACCCTCGAAACGCGGCGGGTGGATGGGTGTCCAGGCCTCGGGCGGGGCCGATGCGCCAGGCAGGGCCTCCAGAAACTCGGTGACCAGGGGGTCCACCCGGGACCACCCCTTGTCGTCGACCGTGACGTTCAGGGTGAGTGCCCCTCGACGCACCAGGGCCCGACGCACCTCCTCGAGGCTGGAGAGCACTGCGGGCCAGTCCCGGTCCACCATGTCCACGAGCTCCCGCAGGAAAAACAGGTAGTTCAGCCCCCCCATCTGTTCGGCGGCCCAGTTCGCCTCCCCGAAGTGGGAGGAGATCCGCGTGGTCACCACCTGATGCCCCGAAGGGACCAGGCCTTGCTCTTTGCGGGACTTGGCCTGAAGGACTATCTGGCGGAAACGTTCCCGGTCGTCCAGCTTGACCTCGAGCAGGATTTCTCGGAGGATGTCCACCAGGTCCACGGCCTTGGAGGTCATGGCCTTGCTCCGGAGGAACATCCATGCGGCGCCCCGCGAATTCTCGAGTGACGCGGACAGGAAAAAGGCGGGGTGGATGCCGCCGGTCTTTCGGCTGATTCGCTGGGTAAGCGCGACGTAATCCTCTCTCTCGGTACCCATCTCCATGAGGGCCCTGCCGAAGAGGCGCACAAAAGGCAGGAGTCCGGGCCGAAGTGCATGGAGGTTAAAGCCCAGTTCCAGGTAGGTGATCCCGTTCGTGAAGAGATCGTGGACCATCACATCAGTGCCGCGACGCTTCACAACTTCCTCTGGGATTACTTTGTTCTTGGGGGGCAGGTCTTTCAGGCGGAGCGTGGGAATGGCGGCCAGGGCCTCGGGAGGGTCGGGCCTTTCCTGAAGCTCGCGAAGGCTGTGCGTGGTCTCGACAGCCCTTTGCAACTCCTCCGGCCCCATGGCCTCCCGGGCCCTTTGAAGCCGTTCCTGCTCCTCGGCCGCCTGCCTTGCGGAAAGGCCCGGTTCCGGAGTCAGGACAACGGTTGTTCGGTGAGGGTTGTCCAGGAACAGCCCTGCAATCATCCGGGAAAACAGGGATTCGTCTTGAGCGACGCGGGACTTGAGTGCTGCGAGGGGGGCTTCAAAGGACACAAGCGCCAGGGGGTCCCTGCCGTACAGCCATGTCGTGAGGCTGCGGAGCATGAGGAGGAGACCCCTGGGGTAGTTACCGGTGTTGTTCTCGCGGAGTCCGAACTCGAGTGTGTTCATGGCGGCCTCCACGGTCAGAGGGTCAATTCCTTCTGTGGACAACCGCTTCAGTGTGTCCAGTAACAGCCGTTCCACGTGGCCCGTATCTTCCGTCTTTACGGCCTTGAGCCCGGTGGAGAAAAACATCTGGCGCAGCTCGCTCTCCAGGCCCCCGCCTGCCAGAGACTCCCCCAGCCCTGAATCGATCAGGGCCTTTCGTAGCGGGGAACCGGGCATGCCCAGCAGGATGTAATTCAGTACGTGAAAGGCCAGGGCGTTCTCAGGATCGGGCTCCCCGGGAAACAGCCAGTTTACGGTGACCATGCCTTTGGAGGACGCCTGCTCGTCCTCGCCGGGGTCAAAGGGTTCCGTGAGGCTGAGCGGTTCCCTGAAAGGCTCTTGAAGGGGGACCGTGGAATCTACATGGAGCCGGTCGAACTCGCAGAGGTAACCTTGGGCGATCTCCAGCCGCTTGTCCGGATCGTCGTCGCCGTAGAAAAACAGGCGGGCGTTGGACGGGTGGTAGTACCTGCGGTGAAATTCCCTGAACTGGTCGTAAGTCAAGTCCGGGATGCGGCGGGGATGCCCGCCGGAGTCCAGGCCGTAAGGAGTATCAGGAAAGAGCGACTGCTGGCTGAGTTCGGCCATCAGGGAGTCGGGCGAGGAGTAGGCCCCCTTCATCTCGTTATAGACCACCCCCTTGAAGACCATGGGGCCGTCGGCCCGGTCCACGTCGAAATGCCATCCCTCCTGCTGGAAGACGGCGGGCGTGATGCGCGGGTGGAAGACGGCGTCGAGGTAGACGTCTATGAGATTGTAGAAATCCTGCACGTTCTGGCTGGCCACCGGGTAGCAGGTCTTGTCCGGATAGGTCATGGCGTTTAAAAAGGTCTTGAGCGAGCCTTTGAGGAGTTCAACAAAGGGTTCCTTGACCGGGTACTTGCGGGAACCGCACAGCACGGAGTGCTCCAGGATGTGGGCCACACCGGTGGAGTCTTGCGGCGGGGTCCGAAAGGTTATGCCGAACACCTTGTTTTCGTCGTCGTTGATCAGGCTGAGCAGCTCGGCGCCGGTCTTCCTATGACGAAAGATCTCGGCACGTGTGTTAAGCTCGGGAATATCCCGGGCGTGAATGCGCTCAAAACCATGCAAGTGGGTCATGGGGATCTCCTTTATCCTCGGTCCTTTCACTCTATAGCGGCACCTGCACTGTTCCGTAAGAGAAACCGGGGAAACCCGGTGTAATCGATTCAGGACTCCATGTAAAATCGGTAGAACGCCGCGAGCACCAGGGCGTGGGTGATCCGGTTTTCCCGAATCAGCCTCGGCACCTCGGAGAGCGGGCGAAGCAGGACCTCGATATCCTCCTTGTCGTCCTGATCCTGGTCGCCGTTTGGGAACACATCGCGGGCCAGGAACGTATGACAACGGTTGTTGAGGATGGCTGGGTTCGGGTGAACGTAACCCAGGTAGGTCATGCCCCGGTCCATGTACCCTGTCTCTTCAGCCAGTTCCTTCCGGGCCGCATCCTCCGGCGTGTCCCCGGGCTCCACGATTCCGCCGGGGATCTCCAGGGTGATATCCCGGATTCCGTGCCGGTACTGGCGGATCAAGACCACCTCCTCGGACGGAGTCACGGATATGACGTTGACCCAGTCGGCGGATTCCAGGATGTAAAAGTCATGATCCCGGCCGGTGCGGGGGGAACGGGCACGGTCCGTACGCATATGGAAGACGCGGTATGATTTGTCCCTCCTGCTGGACAGGACCTCCCAGGATTTGAGCGGCATGGGCGTTCCTCACTGTTGTTTCGAGGTTTTGATCCACGGACTATAGGGGAAATCGCCCGGGAGATCAAGAGAGGGTCCCCGACGGTGCCGGGTGGTGAGGGTGTTTTTGTTTCAGGGCTATGGCGGCGGGTTTCCTTCCCGGCGGAAGAAGGCCTCAACGTCGCTTAGGTCGTGCTTCACCGGCATGGCGGGAAGGCTGCGCAGGAACTGACCTCCGTAACGGGCCGTGACGATCCTGGCGTCCAGGATGGCCAGGACTCCAAAGTCCGTGCTGCTGCGTATCAGGCGCCCCAGGCCCTGCTTGAGCGCTATTATCGCCGCCGGGAGCTGGTAGCCCATGAAGGCGTTGTCCCCGCGTTTGTGGATCGCGTCGATGCGTGCCGCCACCAGCGGGTCCCCGGGTGAGTCAAAGGGGAGCTTGTCCACTATGAGGCAGCTCAGGGTCTCCCCCGGAACGTCGATTCCCTGCCAGAAGGACCCTGTGGCCAGGAGTACGGAATGGACGTCCCTGGTGAACCGCTCAAGCAGGACCGAGCGGGGGGCCTGGCCCTGGCGGAAGAGCGGGTAGGGCAGCTCTCCTGAGAGACGCAGGTGCACCCGGTCCAGATTGTGGTAGCTCGTGAAGAGCACCAGGGCCCGGCCTTTGCTGTGCTTCAGGATTTCCTGAATTCTCTCGGCCGCCCTGTCCGCGAAATCCGGCCTGGACGGGAGTGGCAGGTCCCTGGGTACATACATGAGGGTCTGGGTCTGGAAGTCGAAGTGGCTTTCGTGTATGCCCTCAAGGAGGTCGTCATTGAGTCCCAGCCGGGAGCGTACATAGCGGAAGTCTCCGTCCGTGGAGAGAGTGGCCGAGGTGAGCACGAGGGTGTCCAGTGTGTCGTAGAGGTGTTCCCGGAGAGGACCGGACACGTCCAGAGGCGAGGCGTGGAGCAGCACACCGGTCTTTCGGCGCTCGTACCATGAGAGCCATTCGGGGTCGCCCGCCTCCAGGATAACGTCCAGGGCCCGGGCCAGGTTTCCGGCTCGTCCGGCAAAGCCTTGGAGTAGGGGGTCGGATGCCTTTTCCAGTGCGCACCGGTCCTGAACCCTGTCCAGCTCCCGGCGCAAGTCCGCGGCCGTGCCCTCCCGAAGGAACCGGCGGGCACTGTCGTCCAGCAGGCCCCTCTCGGACCGTTCACGGAAAAAGCCCCGTACGGCCTCGGCCGAAGAGCGTATCGCTTTCAGGGCCTTATCCAGTTCTTTCCGGTCGAAGCCGGGATCATCGCCCGCCGCATGAACCGCTTTATCCGCATCCGCCACAAGGTCCAGCAGCTGGTTGGTGCTAAGCCTTTCCCCGAAATAGGCCGTGGCCGTCTCCTCCACCTTATGCGCCTCGTCCATGACGACTATCTGGAAACGGGGCAGGATCTCACCGAAGCCTCCTCTCTTGACCATCAGGTCGGCGAAGAAAAGATGGTGGTTCACGATTATGATGCGGGAGGCCGCGGCCTTGCTGCGGAGGGCGTTGAGGAAGCAGTCATCGTAGTGGTTGCAGCGGGGGCCGAGGCACTGCTCGGATGTGGCTGATACGATCTCCCAGAAAGGATCGTCGTCGGCCAGCCAGTCGAGTTCGGAACGGTCTGCGAACTCCGTCTCATTGATCCAGCGGTCCATGCGCTCTTGAACAGCTGCCATGCGCTTATCGAAGAGACCAGGGGCGGCCCTGGCCTGGTGGTAGCGATGAAGACAGAGGTAGTTTGAGCGTCCTTTCATGAGCATGGCGTCTATGTCCATGCCCGTGGCCCGGGCGAGCAGGGGAACGTCTTTGAAAGCGATCTGTTCCTGGAGGTTCTTTGTGCCCGTTGAGACGACGGCCTTTTTCCCGCAGAGGACTATGGGGGTCAGGTAGCCGAGGGTCTTGCCCGTGCCTGTACCCGCTTCGATGAGGACGTGGCGTTCCTCACGAAGGCCCCGGTCGATCAGGTGGGCCATGGCAAGTTGGGAGGCCCGGAACTCGAATCCCTCCAGACGCCTGGAAAGGAGGCCTTCGGGCCCCAGCACGCGTTCAATCTGGTCGGCGGCTGAAGACATGGAAAGGACTTTATCCGGTGGAAGGCGGCCCGTCAACGGCAAGAAGAAAGGGTGTTTTAATAATCCTACAGTTAGGTAGTGCCCATCCAGAAACGCTTTTCGGGCACTGGCAAGTTTCCAATTCAGAAATGAGGATTTTTTGTCAAGATCAAGGAAATCAAGAGGTTGCGCGGAGGCGTACTGAAGTACGCCGCACAAGCAACCTCGCAGATTGACGCCGAGATTGGCAAAAAAGACCATTTCTGGATGGAAACTAGGTGTGATTAGTAGGCTCTTTGCGCGTGCAGTTGCGTCGCTGATCCCCATCGGTATCCTGAGAGATGATGAATGAAGATCCGTCTTAGATCCACTCCTCTCTTAAATCAATATTTTTTCATGCCCACATGGCCGGGATACAGGGTTCACCCGGTTCCGGTCGCCGCCGTGTCGCGGCCGGCGAACACGCCCCGGTGAAAGTCCTCTTCCGCGGCCTTCACTTCTCTTACGCGCACGGGATCCAGAAAGACCCCGTAGATCCGCTCTTCAGGGTTTGGTTCCCGGCCCAGGAGCTTTTGCTCCAGAAGCGCGAGGGCCTGCACGGACTTGTCGCAGATGGGGTACCCCTTGTCGTCTAAAACGATGCGTCGTCCGAAAGATACCGAGGAGACGTTGTTGATATCCACGAGCTTTATGAATCCGGAGGCTGTGAGCAACAGGTTGTTCACCCCGGCCAGGTCGGGAATCAATGCAGACTCCCGAACCATTCGTTTTACCCGGTCTATAAAGGAGGCGGCCCGGTCTTGAACGGCCCCCAATGATTCTTCCAAGACCGGATCAGGCGCAGGCGGCTCCCGGTTGGAGGCCCGGGCCAGGACTTCGGGCAGGAGGCTTGCCCGGGCCGGGCTCCAGGGATCCAGGGGCTCTCCTTCCACGTATTCCTGAAGACCACAGAGCAGAATGCCTCGACTCCTCCCGGAGCGGTAATCCACCAGGAACTCCTCGGATCGCGCCACGTGCCGGGACGACAGGTAGTGCTCAACGAGCTTCACTCTTCGAATCTCCTGCAGTCCCTCGGATGCGTCTCGAAAGCGGCTCCGGAACACTCGAAACATCTTGACCGGTCTTGCCCGGGGAAACCGGAGGACCCCGTCCTCCAGAATACCGGCCCTTTCGGCGTTCACTTCATCCGGATTCAGTACCTCCAGGATGTGGGAACGAAGACCCTGCCGGTAATGCCTGCGAAAAACGTATGGGGGGCCGGCACGCATGAAGTTGAGCCCCGGGATGTCTTCAGGTCCGACCCTGAGCCTGTCTCGAATGTCGGTCATGGGTTCAGTTCTTGTTTTTAGGGTTTTCTGAGTCTTATTCGCCTTTTTCGGCAACCCTGCAGGTATTATTTCAGGGAAGGAGTCAAAAAACAAGACCCGGCCCCATTGCCTGTTGCCCAGAAATTTGTGCATCAGGAACCGCTTCGGCCAAACCGACTAAACATGAAGTAATATCGAGATATTAACTGACGCCGCCACAGCCGGTTTACCCTCTTTATGTCCTTTGCCCCGGGTTTTGACCGGGTTTTAAAAATATCCATCCTATTGATATTCAATCAAAATTCATTCAAATGCACATTTATATGTGATGGTTTGCACATTTTTTTGTGCAAAATAGGCATCCTTATTAATCTTATTTTGAAACATTATTGATGGCATGATTTTGATTGATTTTGAATATTGTGAAAAATAAATCATTTATCAAGTACTTAAAGAGTCTTTTATATCACATGCCGCCTGTTTGGGCCGAAAAAAATTCAATCTAAGTTAATGGCACGTATTTTGATATGAAGAATGTGCGATTATTGGCTTCCTAAAGTTAACCCGGCTGTTTGGGGCATCTTCCTCATTGAATGCCTCATTCGGCGATTGGAATTCAGGAGATCAAAGGCGATGGGAATTACACGCGTGTTTCTGCCTGTCTCGATTATGGCTTTTTTTGCATGGGGCGGTGTCTGTCCGCAGTTGGGGGCGAGTGTTCCTGCGCCGCTGGAAATCCTCTACTTCTCTTCAAGGTCAGGTGACATCGAGTTGGATTTGGAGTCTGAAGAGGCCGGGGGAATTATCTGCGCAGGATGCGAGGCCATGATCCGGGTGGAGGTGGATGGTAAGGCGGTCCCTCACGACATCAGCCCGGACGGCGACGATCGTGCCGTTGTCACGGCCCCGTTTTCCGGCCTCGAGGACGGCAGGCACAAGGCCGCGGCCGAGAGTCCCGGGAGCGTGGAGAAGGGCTCTTCCAGGAGGGAAGTCCTTTTTATTGTGGACACGGAACCACCGGAACTCCAACTGATCGAACCGGAAACCGGAGAGCTCCAGCCCACCCAGAACGCATTCGTGGTCCGTTGCCGCGACGTTGGGGCCGGGGTCTCCCCTGACCCTGAAGAGTCGGATCTCGTGGTCAGGATAAACGGGAGGGAGGGCCAAGGGCTGGCGACTTCGGAGGGCAGCGACCTGGTGTTCGTGATCCACGACGACACCGGTAGGTGGGACACGGACCAGACGATCAGCCTGCACGTAAGCGTGAAGGACAGGGCAGGGAACCAGGGCTTACTGGACATTGACTTTCAGGTCGACGCGCCCCGGAAGGAGAGGCGCTTTGAAATCTTAGAATGTGAGGATGAGCACGGTGATGTAACAGAATCGTCCTGGTATGTGAGTCACCGCAATCGCTTTCCCCTTACCACATCAATCAACTGGATCCGCTTTGATGAAACAGTAAGAGAGGTCAGGGGGTTCCTGGGGTTTAACATGTCATATGGAAACGGCCGCCCTCTGGACAGAGACTTGTTCCATTCACTTGAGGACGCCGTTGAAATAGCCGGCGACCATCCCTGCGTCCGCGTGGAACGGCTCCAGCCGTCGCCGGACACTCCCGGCATCCATTTCAGGGTGAGCCAGGCCTGCCTGTCCCAGGATGATGAGCCCCTGGGATCGATCACCATCAAATATCCCGAGGCATGCATATCTGATTGGGACCTCGAGTGCCCTGGTTCCGAATCGGAAAGCCTGGTCACTGAGCTTACCCCGGACGGGCCCGTAAAGAGTCTCAGCATTCCGGTCTTTCTCCATTCGGAGGGCGGTGATTACTCTCGTGGAATTCGGGTTGTAGACGGTCGCGTGATCTGCCGGGTTGCCTTTACGGGTGCAAGCCGTTTGGACACTTCGACCTCCTGGTTCGAGATGGAAGGTACACGCCTCTGGTTCTCCGAAAAGGAGCAAGGGGTTTACGAGGCCTCAATGCCCGCGACCAGGGAGGGCCTTCACATCTATACCACGAGGCTTGTCCTCTCCGGACTGCGGCGGGCCTGGGGGGAAGACCAGGAAGGAGAGATTGGCGACAATGGCCGTTCCCTGCTGTGGCCGGGCGAAGTTCTTGTGGCGCTTGATCCTCCCCAAATAGACCACTTCCACTACGATCGGGAGAACGAGTGCTTTCGGGCCACTGTGTCCGATCAGGGGACTGCGCCCGAGGACCTGGTCCTGGAGTTGATTACATCAGGGAACGTAACGCCGCACATCATTTTCGACCCGGAAACGGGAATGGTCGAGGTCCCATATTCCATGCCCACCGGCATTCACGCGGGGCTTCTCAAGGTCACGGACCTGGCCGGGCAGACCACCACTGCGACCTGCCAGGTCTTCGGGACCACGCCGCCTTCACAAACCGTGGAGGACCCCCATGCGGAGTACCCGGTCAAGGTCAAGGAAACTCATCGATCACGTAGAGTGTGGCCGGAGAGGTCACTTACCCAATACATAACCAGGGAACCCCTGGGGGTGTACAAGGACAACAAGGAGCTTGTGGAAATATGCCGTATATACAGGCATAGGGTAATCAATAGATATCCATCCAGAACAGATCTGGCCCGGCTGGACAAGCATGTCCCCGGAGTCGGTTGGGCTTCCGGCATCAGATTTTCCACCCATGAAACTGGATGGAGAAGAGACTGTGATTTGATTTGGCGGGATACCAGGCCGCCGAGGATTCGAAATCTAGTTTTTCTACCGTCCGAGATGCAGATAAGCGCGCTCATCGACGATCATGGTATGCCACTGTCAGAGCTTCGCATTAGCTATGAACTCAAGATCCACTCCCCGCATATCTATTACACC
The DNA here is from genome assembly GCA_041685835.1 of Desulfatiglandales bacterium. Lineage (GTDB taxonomy): Bacteria > Desulfobacterota > DSM-4660 > Desulfatiglandales > HGW-15 > JAIPEI01. The sequence continues at coordinate 2,161 of JAWLEX010000066.1, read as the reverse complement.
GGTAGTGTAAGACGACCATCCTTTACGTTTGATACCGAAACCGGCCTCTTTGTCGGCAAGACATTCGCTCGGGACGAGGAGGATCCGGAGCTTTTCAACCTCTCAATTACCGCCACTGACGCTGCAGGAAACTGGGGTAGGGGGCAACTGGATGTTACGCTCCCGAATCGTCCACCTGATGTCTCAATTGATGTGCTGGAAATAGATCCAAGAGCATACCCTTTTGGCTGTTGCTATGACTATTCGGGCATCGATCACCGAAAAACAAAGGCCTGGCTGGACGGTGGACGTGTATCCCTTGTCGGTGGTCTCTATGAGCAATGGGGGTGGGGGCAGGATAATGAGAGGGACCGGTTGGAGTTCGGCCCGGTGACCGAGGAGGGCCCCCACATGGCCCGGCTGGAGGTCTCGGATTTCGCAGGTCTTACCTCAGAGGCGTCCGTCGCGTTTCAAATCTCTGTTCCACCCATAATTGAAGACTTCAGGCATCTGCCCCCCTCTCTCCAGAGGGCCGGCGGGCCGGCCTTCTCCGCATTTATCCGGGACAGCGGCAATGACCTGTATCTGGACGGCATTGAGTTGACTGTGGACGGAGTACCCATGGACCGTGCCCGACTCTACTATGACCGGCAAACCGGATACTTTGCCGCCGACGGGCCGCTTGATCTTTCGCCGGGCATGCACCTGGCCCGTTTATCTGCCAGGGACTCCTACGGCAACAGCGACGAGGCCTTCCTAAGCTTCATTCCTGGAGAGCGTATCGATTTGGCAGGAGTGAAAACAGGCGACCTCGCCCTACATGAGGTGACCCTGTGGGAATTCCAGGATCACAACGGCGACGGCAGGGCCAACCCCGGAGAGACCATCAGGTTGTTCGTGGGCCTGAACAACCAGGGGTACGCAACACTCATGGATGTAAGAGGCCGCCTGCGGTCTGAAGAGCCGGGCATCGTGGTGGAACAAGACGAGGTGGTTTTCGGTGACCTGAATCGTGGCGGAACCGTCACCCCCATGCACGGCTTCGATATCCGTATCGATGACGATTTTCTGGATAAGACTTTATCAGACCCGCATGACGCCCGATTTACACTGGAGGCGACTGATAAGACGGGAAAAACCTGGTTGCTTGACTTTCGGGTGCCGGTTTACAGGCCCACAATTCCGTTCAATGTGCTCCCGGGTTCCCCTGGGAAAAGCGATGCGGTCAAACCCGACTCGATCAGTGAGGTAACCGTCGCCCTTGAGTCTTTGCCGGCCAACACGGATGAAGCCCGGATAAAGGTGGCGGGCACGGCAGTGAGTACGGCCTCGATCATTGACCGGGTGATTGTGAGGGTCAATGGGACCACGCATGCAGCGGATTGGGACCCCATGGAAGGAGCCTTTTCAGCGACCGTCAATCTTGACCTTGGAGACAACCTGATCGAGGCCGAGGCTGTCGACCGAACAGGTGCAATAGGCGTGGACATGGGTTTTATCCATCGTTCCGAGCCTTATATCCCACCCGAGATCGAGATTACCTGGCCGCCTCAGGGGGCTGATTTTGAAAACGAGCGCGTTCTTCTTCAAGGGATTTTCAATGCCGGCAGTTCGCAGGTAAACGCGTTCCAGGCCTTTTTGACCTGGGAAGGAGGGTCTTTGCCCGTTTCGGTCGTCTATTCGGACCAAGACGGAACCTTTGAGGGTGCTTTGGACTTTCCTACTAGTCGGTGGACCACCTACACGGTGACAGTGATTCTGACCACTATGGGAGGAGATGTTGTACAGGACTCTGTGACTTTCACCTGGTGGATTCCCTCCTAGTATCCCGGGCGGGGGCCGGGGCGTCAATTAGCCCGCATAGTCTGATATGTGGCGGCAGGGAAACAAGAATGTGCGGATTCCAGACGCGCCTGGATGAGTAGTGAGGGAAGCATGACAGCATATTGCCTAAGAGAAAGACATGGCGCAATGCCGGGCACCGGGTCAATACAAAGCCTTCAACCCTGGAGACGGAGATGAATCGCATTGCTCTTTTCATGTTCCTGGCCGCAGGCCTGATGATTGCTGCCGTTCCTGCTTCCAGCAACGCCCAGGACGGTCTTCGACTGCCACATGCCGACGCCGGGGTCTTCGACCCCCGTGAAGGGCCCATCAGGGTCGGCTACCGGCTCCTGAAAGA
>JAWLEX010000065.1:0-18056 GCA_041685835.1 Desulfatiglandales bacterium | reverse complement strand
TCCATAGACCCCGGAGTCTTCCTTCACACAGCGGTAGACATCAAGCTTTTCGTGTCAAGTATCATTTTATTCTCTTTCGATTGCGATCCCGATCCCGATTTCGATTTCGATTTAAATTATACCAACATCAATACTTCTTGTTTTTTCTGACAGCTTTTCAGGAGTAAGGCACCGACAGGTAAATATACAGTTGCTCAGAACGGGAGAGATACCTCATGAATAAAGGATTTTTATGGGCAGGAACTGTCATGATGTTTGCGGGTGTGGTTTCCGCTTCGGACATGAGCCGGGGAATCGTCCAGGCAAAGCCGCTCGAGCCTGTCCGGATCGCTGTTGTCCTCGCACTGACGGGTATTGCGGCGGAGGACAATCTTCCCGCCATACAGGCGGCCAGGCTGGCGGTGGAGGAGACGAATCGTTCAGGAGGAATTTTCGGCCTCCCGGTGGAACTCGAGTTAATCGACAACCGGAGCACCCCCATAGGTTCCAAGAATGCGGCGGAAAAGGCGGTTCAGGCCGGGGTTGTGGGGGTGATCGGCCCGCTATGGAGTTCCCACGCCCTGCCTGCGGCCGCGGTCCTGCAAGAGGCCCGGGTTCCCATGATCACCCCCACTGCAACCAAACCGGAAGTCACCCGGGTCGGAGACTGCATCTTTCGGGTCTGCATGAGTGATGATTTCCAGGGGTTCGTGATGGCCCGGTTTGCCTCTGAAAGGCTTGGCGCGCAAACGGCCGTGGTCCTCAAAAACATTAGCGAGGAATACTCCGTCACATTGGCGGACATGTTCACCAGGTCGTTTGAGGAGATCGGAGGCAAAGTGTTGTGGCAAGGCGACTACAAAGGGACGGCCGTCAATTTCGAGAATCTTCTCGAGCAGGTAAGGGGTTTCCCGGCGGACGTCCTGTTCATACCCGGCTATGCAAGGGACAGCGGCCTTGTGGTGCAGCAGGCGGTTAAAATGGGGATCAAGCCCATATTCCTTGGAGGAGACGGTTGGGGCGAGAATATGCGACAATACGCCGGGAACGCCGTGGTGGGGGCCTACTACACCACCCATTACCACCCGGATGTCCCCTTTAAAAAAAGCAAGGCCTTGCAGCAGTTGTATCGAGAGAGGCTTGACCTGGAGAGAGTTACTGATATCAGAATCCCGCTTACGTATGACGCGGTCCTGGTCTTGGTGGAGGCCGTCAGAAGGGCCGGAGGCCTGGACCGTGAATCCATTAGGGAAGCCCTTGCCCTGGTGGATAAGTTTCATGGAGCCACCGGCACCATTACCTTTGATCAAAACGGAGATCCCAAGGGCAAAGAGGCGGTCATACTCAAGTTCGAGAAGGAAAGGAGCGTCTTCATCCACTCCATGACCCAGTGAGGTGAAGAAAGCTGTGATGCTTAACAGAAGCCTGAGATTCAAGATCAACGCCGCCATCCTCATCACCTGCTGTGTTCTCGGTGTTTCTCTTGGGACCCTTATCTACCCCTTCGAGATGAACCGGCTGAACTCGCGCTACGAGGAAATCCAGGTCCTTTTGGATACCCTGTTTCAGCAGAAACGCGATGACCTTGCCAATGAGATTTTCGCCGGCCAGGACCTGGCCCTGGCCAGGACGCTCGCAGACATGCTGCAGGTAAAGGGCATTGCCGCCGTCACCGTCTACAACATGGAAGGCGAGCCCATACTTTCCACGCATGAAGCCGTATCCGGGAGCCTTTCCTCCCAACGGAGAGCCGCGATGGATCCGGCCCCCGTGTTCATGAAGACAGACATGGGGGAGCGCTCCTATGCCGAATACTCCACACTGATCCAGGTGATCGGCGAGAAAATCGGCTATTTCACCATTCAATACGATCTGGCCGAGCTGGAACGTGAGTCCTTGATGACCATGAGCTTCTTTGCGGGCCTCTTCCTCTGCATGCTGGCCACTATGCTTCTTTTCCTGAATCTGCTGCTTTCCCGGTCTGTTGTCCGGCCTGCATCCATTCTCCGCGACGCCATACGCAAGGTGCATGAGGGGCGGTTGGGCGAGCAGGTGGATCTGCCTGTGGGTGACGAAATCGGGCAGATGGCGGCGGACTTCAACGGCATGTCCATAAGGCTTAAAGAGCAGCACATCGCCCTTACAAATGCCATTGAGGCTGCGGACGCCTACGCTGCCCGGCTCGAGGAGTCGAATCGTGACCTGGAGAGACTGAACACGGGACTCGAGGAGATGGTGGACGCCCGGACCGCCGCTCTTAGAAAGAGCAATGAACAGCTCAGGCAGGAGATGAACGAGCGCAGGCAGGCTGAGAAGGAAAAGCAGGACCTGGAAGAGAAACTCGCCCGGTCTCAAAAAATGGAGGCCCTTGGCCTCCTGGCAGGGGGCGTGGCGCATGACCTCAACAACGTCCTCTCAGGGATCGTGAGCTATCCGGACCTTCTCCTCCTGGATCTCCCGAAAGGCAGCCCCTTCCGCAAGCCAATACTCATGATCCAGGAATCGGGTAAGAAGGCGGCGGCCATTGTAGAGGACCTGCTGACCCTGGCCAGAAGGGGCGTCACCAGCACCGAAGCCCTGAACCTCAACGAGGTGGTGGAAGACTACCTGTCATCCCCGGAGCACGGCAAGCTCACGCAGTATCACCCTGACGTAAGGGTCCATACGGACCTGAGTGCCGACCTTTTCAACATGAAGGGATCCCCGGTCCATCTTCGGAAAACCGTGATGAATCTTGTCTCCAATGCGGTGGAGTCACAACCCCAAGGGGGAAGCGTCTTGATCTCCACCTCGAACCGCTATGTCGATCGCCCGATCAGCGGCTATGAAAACGTAAGCGAGGGAGAGTATGTCGTCTTGGAGGTCAGGGACGACGGTCCGGGGATCGCCGACAATGATCTCAGAAGGGTCTTTGAGCCGTTTTATACAAAAAAGGTCATGGGTAGAAGTGGGACCGGTCTCGGCATGGCCGTGGTATGGGGAACGGTTCAGGACCACCACGGGTATATCGATGTCAAGATCGGAGAAGAAAAGGGAACCACCTTTGTGCTATACTTTCCGATCACAAGGGAATCTCTGATTCAACGTGGCAAGCCCGTCCCTGTTGAACACTACATGGGTAACAAAGAGAACGTGCTCGTCGTGGATGATGTCAGGGAACAGCGTGAAATCGCGACAAGCATGCTTCGAAAGCTCAATTACGAGGTCCAAGCCGTGTCGAGCGGAGAGGAGGCGGTGGCCGTTTTAAAGGAGTGGGACGCTGACGTGCTCGTGCTGGACATGATCATGGATCCGGGAATGGACGGGCTTGATACATATCGGGAGGTAAACAACATTCAGCCCGGACAAAAGGCGGTGATCGCAAGCGGGTTTGCTGAAAATGAACGGGTCAAGGAAGCCCAGAGGCTGGGAGCCGGGGAATACGTCAAGAAACCCTACACGCTGGAGATCCTGGGGATGGCCATGAAGAGGGTCCTATCCCGTCAAAACACCCATCCTTCCATCATCAACCAGAGGTGAAAGGCCTTTGGGGTGTAAGCTGTTGAGAGGATAGCTGTAAAGCTGCTGAGGAAGCGAGACCTTGAAGACGGATTCAATGTCAGACATAGGGGTCATTCACGGCCGGTTCCAGGTGCTTCACAACGACCACCTGGTATATCTCCTGGCGGGAAAGGAGCGATGCCATCACCTGGTTGTAGGGATAACGAACCCCGACCCCTTTCTCACCGCAGCGGACCCGGCCGATTCGAAGCGTGATCTCCCCGAGTCCAACCCCCTGAGCTTTTTCGAGCGCCTTGTCATGGTCCGGGACGTGCTCACGGAAGCCGGGGTAGGGCTGGAGGCCTTCTCCATCGTTCCCTTTCCCATCAATTTTCCTCATCTATACGCCTTTTATGTCCCTGTCGATTCAATTTTTTTCATAACCGTCTATGATGATTGGGGCCGGCGGAAACTGGCCCGTTTTCACGATCTCGGGCTCCGGGCCGACGTCTTGTGGGAGCGCCCTTCCGTGGAAAAGGGGATCAGCGGGGCCCATGTCCGCGCTCGAATGGCCGAGGGCGCAGCATGGGAACACCTGGTCCCATCAGCCACCGAAAAGCTGATGAAGGAGTGGGACGTGCCCGGCAGGCTTCGCCGTCTCCGCTCCGGGCATGATCCGGCTTCCTGAACAACCCTCAACACTTCCTTTCCATGTGTTCACCCGCCGCCGCGAGGCCTCTTCCGGGCGCACCTCTTGACACTCAACCCCCTGTGGTTAACTTTTATCAAGATAGTAAACGACAGCCTGTTAACCTGCCTGTAAACCAGGGCCACGAGCCGGGTTAATGCTGCTTTTAAGCATGCATCCCAGCTCTTTTTTTTGGAGGTTAGATCATGACGAGAGAACATACATTTATTTCGAAGGGGTTGAGTCCGGACAGCCCCATCAACGCTCCGGACGCCTTTTCAAGGTTGGATGAATCGGACGACGCCCTGTTTTACCGTACGGACCGGTTCGTGAGTCACCTGGACCGTACGGCCCTTGCCACAGTGGAGCACGTTATCGGAACCCTGATCAACATGGAGGAGCCGGTGATCCTCGACTTGATGGCCGGCTGGGATTCCCACATTCCCCGCTCACTCCCCCCGGGGAAGGTCGTGGGCCTGGGCCTAAACCGGAACGAACTGGAGACAAACCCATCCGTGAACGAGGTGGTGATTCATGACCTGAATCAAGACCCGGTCCTCCCATTTCCGGACAAGACCTTCGATGCCGTGATCAACACCGTGTCCATCGACTACATGACCAGGGCCGTGGATGTGTTTCGAGAGGTTCACAGGACCTTGAAGCCCGGCGGTATCTTCCTGGTCGTGTTCTCCAGCCGCATGTTTCCCGGAAAGGCGGTCAAGGTGTGGAGAGATGCGGATGAGGGGGAGCGGCTCATCCTCGTTCATGAGTTTTTCCAGGCTGTGGAAGGGTTTGAGCCCCCCAGGGAGTTCGTTTCCAGGGGAAGACCGAGGCCGGAGGACGATAAGTACGCCGGAACAGCCACAGAAAGCGACCCGGTATTTGCGGTGTATGCCAGGAAGGAAGGAGGCGACCCGGGCGGTGCCGTGCCACGGGTGACACCTCTGCCTTATGGGGAAAGATCGGCCCCGGAGGAGATCGAGAGACGAAAAGCCCTCATCAAAGACACCATGGCGTGCCCTTACTGCGGTGAGGGGCTTCTAAAATGGATGGTCCCCGACAACCCGTTCTGCCAGACGTGGGACAACGACTACATGTACATCTGCTTCAACGATTCATGTCCTTACTACGTGCGGGGCTGGGATCACATGGATAAGGAAGGGAACCGGGGCATGTCCTATCGCCTGATGTACAATCCCCAAAAGGACCGGTGCATGCCCGTTCCCGTACCTTCTCCCAAGGCGTTGAAGGACGGGATTGTGGCGGAGGGGTAATTGTGAGTTAAGGTGCATGTATGTGAAAGGTGTATAGGTGGAGGTGGAGGAGTAAGGGTCGTGTCCCTGGCTCGTGGGTTTTGGGGTTTTCCCCCTCAAAAAACCTCAACACCTCAACACCTAATCATCAGCCCCTCATGGGCCGTCGGGCTTCCCGTAGAGAATCTGACCGAGCGCGCGGTGTGTGAAGTAAGGGTCGTCGTTTCTCAGGTAGGGGAGCAGGATCTTTTTTCGGCGAAGCAGGTCCCGCGACAGCACGGCGGAGATATTGTCCTCCTTGTACAAGGTCGCTCTTACCATGGGCTGGCCGAATGGATTGATGATCTCGCTTCCTCCCCAGAACATGTAAAGCTGACCCATGTCACAGGAAGGACCGGACGGGTCCTGGCCTTCGGGTTCAGGGCTTTCCCGGGATCGCCTTCTGTCCTCGTGTCGCTCCTCGCCGACTCTATTTGCACAGATATTGTAGATCCCGAAGATACGGGAATAGAACTTGTTGATGATCCCCCAGCTCTCGATGTTGGAGAACTCCGTTCCCATGGAGCCCTGCGAGGAGTTGAAGATCGTTACAAAGATGTCGGCTTTCTGGCAGACCCCGAGGTAGGGCAGGGAGGGATGCCAGAGGTCATTGCATATCAGGACTGCCACTGTGAAATCGTGATGCATGAACACGGGCACCTGTTTGCCGGGCGAAAAAAACTTTCGCTCCTCGAACACCCCATAGTTGGGCAGGTTCAGCTTACGATAACAGTACAGGAGCTTTCCGTCCACGAGGACCAGGGCCGAGTTGTAGAAGTTCATGGACGGGGACTCCTCGATGAAGCCGACTACGGCCGCAGTCCCTTTTGTGGCGGAAGCAATGGTACGGATTTCGTCCGAATCGAGGCGAAGGGCCGCCTCGTGATAGCTGCTTCCGACAAAATACCCTGTGAGGGCCAGCTCCGGAAAAACTATAAGTGAGGCCCCGTTGTCGCGGCCTTCCTCGATTTTTCCCAGAACATCTTCCATGTTATGTTCAAGATCCAGGAGCTTGGGATTGGTCTGGTACACAGTAACATCCATGAATGCCTCCTGCTGTATATTGGACGTCTACCTGCCAATATGGATCCGTCGGGCCTGTGGATACTTAATCCCAACGGCGGGTCGTCTTCAAGTCCACGGTTGCGGTATCCGAGGCCATCGCCATTCCGAGGAGATTAAGGACCAGCGGAAGTGCCGGCTCCTGAATCGGGCTTTCCCGGCCCTCGATAGATAGAGAGGGAAGGTTGAGTACGTGCCCGATTGGGTACCGGTAAAGGGTCTTCCGCTCCGGCCGCGCTTCAAGGGCTTGCTGGGAAAGGAGGATCACCCGGGCATAACGGCATCCATATGTTGCCATCTCGTCGAGGATCTGACCGAGAAACCGGTCATTGGTGGCGTCCATCAGGATCAGGTTGTCGTTTTCCGCGTTGTAGTCACTCCTTAGGACAGGGAGATACCAGTTACCTTCGGCATAGAAGGGGCCCTGCGCATGGAGCGGGATGTTCCGAGGGGGGACGGCGAGGAAATCGTCGATGGTCCCGCCTTTGAGGCAGCAGGATTCCCATTCGACCACGAGGTCCGCCCCGTAAGTCTCGATCATTCCGGCTCGGGCCTCGATTCTAACGTACTTGTCGTCAACGCGTGAGTCCACGGTCACGAGGGGGCCGTGGACGCTCTCTCCGAAAAGGTAGGACTCCATGGCAAGGTGTGCCGACTCATCGAAACGCCTGACCCACTCCGATCCCACACCGCCGGGCTGCCCGATAAAGAACGCGGTTTTATAACCGCGGTTCTCCAGCACGGCCCCGGTAATGGAGTCCCGCAAAGACCGGCTGTTGAGGACGGCGTTGATCGCCGGGCAGCAGTGGCGGAACATGCCGTGTGCGGTCTCACCCCTGGCCGGGTTCACGCGTTTCCATGCGTCGACGAACAGGAGGGAGAGTCCCGCGTAAAGGGCCTCCCCGGAGCAGGCTTGGAATTCCTTCAGAAGGACGCAGTGCCCAAGGGACTCGTCCAGGAGGGATGCAACATCCTCGGGCAACTCCGGCCCGCAGTAGAAGCAGGGGGATGGGGCCTGCTCGATCATGGCGGAAAGGGTTACGGGATCCGGCTTGCGACAAGCCAGGAAAAAGGAGGGCACGTCCTGGGGGTGGTGGGCCTGGATGTCTTCCGGGGCGGCCACCCGAACCCCGCACCCCAGAAATCGGTCCCACTGGACGCTTAGAGTTCGAGCCGTGCTGTGGGCGGCCCGGTCCATGGGCACAAGGAGCATTTCTCCTTCATCGGGCGCCTGCTCGAAGAGCGCCTTGGCGAGCCTGAAGGGTCGTGAACGTGAGGTTTCGAGTATAGCTTCCGGTCCGCCATTCTCTGAAATGGCGAGAGCAAGCATGCGTATGCTTTTGTAGTAATCCCTTTCCGGGGACGAGGCGGCCGCCAGCTCCCAGAGACTCTCGCTCGACAGGGGAGGCAGGTCCTTATCGCATTCCGCCGACGCGGCTCCGGTTGCTTCCATTCGTTGGATCTCGCCGGCGGGTGTAAGCCCGGTCCCTTGAGAGGAGCGCCCGGCGGTTACGGACTTGGCCCTGTTTCTGGGGAAGTCTTCCGAGGTTCGGCCGTGGGCCAGGCCGTAGTGGAAGGCGAGCCGGTAGTAGAAGGCCAGGTCCACGAACGGCTGGAGCTCATCCTGGACCTTGGGAAGGGAAACGAACCGCCCTTGGCAGGCCTTCTCCATTTCCGCCTGATGCCTGCCGGCGAACCCCACAACAGCGAAGGGTGTGTTGCTGTGGACGAGTTCCCTCATGATGTCAAGGGCCTCGGAGATGCGGGCCTGGTTGGTTGCGTTAACCAGCACGAGATTACCCGATGTAACGTGGCCGGGCAGGGCTTCGGCCGCTTCCCTGTAATCCATGGAACGGCCGATGGCGTTCCAGCTTATTTCCTCGAGCTTGAAGGCGGCCTCGCGGCCGGCGCCGGTCGAGTAGAGTGCGTCAATTACCAGGGCGGTTCGGCTGTTTGCGCTTTTAGCTGCAAGGTCCCTGCAGAAGAAACTGATATTTTCGTCGTGGAGTACATGGGACAGGACGTCCGGAAGCTCCTTAAGCCCCGCCATGAGCGCCGATCCGGTTTCCATCCCCGGTCTTGCCCTTGAAGAGAGCCAGACCGCGAAGAGAGAAACGTTGAACATCATGCACAGGATGCTTTTCAGGCCCGGTATGGTCACTTCTTCCCCGCTCAGGACGGGTATGACACCGACGCTTCGGGAGGCGACCAGCCCCAAGTCGGAAAAGGCCTTTTCAGTGACGCCTATGCACGCCGCGTTCATGCGGGAGAGTTCGTTGGCCGCCCGGACCATATCCGCCGTGGTTCCGGACCAGCTCAGGAGAACAACGAGGTCCTTTTCCGGGATGACCAACCTCTTCAGGTCATCCACCTCCACAGGCCTGAGGCTCACGACATCAATGCCCGGAAGGGCCGACTGGATGCTTCGCCTGGCCATAATGCCGGCATGGTGAGCGCTTCCCATGCCCATCAGGACGACGCGACCCAGTGAAGTGAGATGCCGGCCGAACCTGCGTCTCAACAGGCCCTCTTTGAGATCGAATCTGGGCCCCTCCGCTTCCTCCGAAACATGGAATTGCAGAATGTTCTCGAAGCGTTCCGGTACCTCCAGGAGGTGGGTCTCGTAAAAGGAACGGTGGATGTCTTTACCGGTCTGGAGAGGGTTCAAACGGGCCTGGAACGGTTCGATGGAGGGAAGGGGCGCACCTTCGAAATCCGTGATCGTCACAATGCGGGCCGGGCCCGATTCCGTGGCAGTCGCTTCCAGGCGGGCGAAAATCTCCTCCCCCTCGAGCGGGTAGACCTTTACCAGAAAGGTCTCGAGGATACGCTTCTCCTCCTGTTCCAGGGTTTTTGCGGCGTTCCGGACCTCGTCCTTGGAGGCGCCCCTGTTTCGAAGTTCCTCCACCACCGAGTGGTGCCGTTTCTGAAGACGGTATAGCTCCAGGACCTTTTCATGGATGGTTTTCTGGGGAAAGAGTCCCATGGCGGCGTTGATGTCCGAGACCACCATGAGGTCCTGTGTGCCCTCGCGCTGTACCACGAAGACCGGGCGGTTATGACTCGCTACGTAGAGCGTGCGCGGGCTGAACAGGCTCATCCCGGAAACAGCGATCTGTCCCCCTTGGCGCCCCATGCATCGAGCGGCCCGGACAAATGCCAACCCGTCGAGCTCGGCCTGTGACTTCCCGCGCAGGCGCTGGTAGATCTCGTAGTCGATGGAGCGGCTGCCCGCCCCGAACGTCTCGAGGTGACGGTCGATCTGGGCCAGTACCGCCTTGTAACGTGACTGTTCGCCGCTGAATACCTCAAAGTAATAACCCCAGAGCAGGGCGAAGTATTCGGAGGAATTCCGGCTTCGAAACTCGTATCCTGCAACGTGCTCCAGGAACAGGCGGAGGTTTTCCTCCAGGTCCCCGCTGAACTGTCCGTTCAGGACGATGGCGCGCTGCTTGAGTTGATCAAAGAAGGGGTGACCGTTCTTGAGGGTGACCGGAGACTGCATGGCCCATCGTCCCTGGCTGAGCACCGGAGAGGCGAGCGACCGGAGGGTCAAGGGGTCGGTCCGGCCGTGTCCCGGTTTCGCGGGCCGCGAGTCAGGATTTCCGAAAGAGGGCGGGACAGGGAGGGTTTCACTCTGCCGCAGGTGGGAAAGTACGGCTGATGCGGCCCGGCCGAAAACATTTACACTCTTTTCCGCCCAGTAGAGGGCCCGCCACCCGCCGGTGTTACTGAGGACTTTCATCTCGGGCCATTGGCTGTCCATGGTGTCCTGGACGGCGTCAGCCAGGCCCGGCATGGCGTGGATTCGGCTGAGCAGTGCGGCGTCGAGGAGCCTGAAGAGGCAACGCACGCCGTCTCTGTCATAGTCCGCCGGTATTTGAACAGGGGTGCTCACCAGGTACTGCCAGAGATATCTTTCGGCGTACGGGGCGTCGGGCTGGGTCCCACCGTAAAGACGCTGTGGACGGGGTGAGCGCTCTTCCCGCGAGGCGGTATCGAACAACCGGTCGAACGCGTTCAGTATCTCGAGAGGCAGAACGGTAAGGTTCCCTGCCGCGACATCGCGTTCCAGGGCCTGGGCAAGGGCCCGGCGAATCAGGGTCCAAACGACCACTGGAGAGAGGTCATATTCAAAGGTGAGCTCCTGAATGACGCGCTGGAACTGTTTTCTGGACCGAATGCGCACTTCAGGAAGAGGCCCCGGTCTTCCAGGCCGTCCCGGTTCAAGGACCAGGGGTTTGTCCACGGCAACCAGGTCCTCGAAGGAGCAGTAGGCCTCGTGGCCCTGCTCCACGGAGTCCAGGGTGTCCATTGGCAGGGATTCGTATTGGAGGAGCCGTCGCTGCGCGTTCTGCAGGGGCTCGGCCGGATCCTTTGCCGCGGCTTTAAGTCCCTCGGACACATCGGGGTATGCCGGGTCCATGATCAGGGCTCCCACCAGCGGCGCAACCGAGCCTAGGGACTTGCGCACGCGGATGGGAACGAGTTCGTCTCCGAACACCCCCAGTCCCGTGCTGTCAGGGGCGCGGTAGGTGATGGCCGACATAGCTGTGAGCACGCGCGTAATGTTGTTCCCGGCGTCCCCGAAAAACGCGACTATCCCGCACATGGGCCGATGCTACCTCCAAAAAGTCCTTTATTTCCCGCAAAGACGCCGGGACTGTTTTCTTCCAGGATCCGGACCCCCGTCCGCCGGAATTGTCTGCAGGATTGCAGGATGCAGGCTGTAATGTCAAGACGTTAAGGTGGGAAATGCCGTGGCTGGCGGGTAGGGACGGCGATTCTTGGGAAGACCGCTTTGCGGTGTATCAGTGTCAGTGCCGGTTTCTTTGAGGATACATTCAGCTCAAAAAGGCTTTACCGGTATTCTTCAGGGTATGGTCGTCCCGCATATAGTTGGCCTGGCTTCCGTTTCGAACGATCACGTCAAAGCCTTCAGGGTCGTACACCTCGAAATTAAAGTCCGGTGCCTGCTCGGGACCGGTCTTACGCATCAGCTCTATGTGGCGCTCCAGCTTGGCGATTGAAAAGGAGATCAATTCCTTGAGAAACCCGAAGGAGTGGCGCATCTGGTGGAAACCATGCTTTTTCATCATGGCGAAGCCGGCAATCGCCTCCTCTTCGGCCTTTTCGTTGGGGTGTTCCTGGCTCGTTGTGCAGGCCGTCTGAATGGATGGGATGTCCAGCATTTTGCTGACTTTTTCCATGAGGAGGTTGGCCGCGTTGTGCGAGACGAGCCCCAGGTCCACGGCATAGTTCCTCTTGATGTTCGCGATGGAGGGAAGCCCGGCATGGACCGTGGTGAGCCCTGGTTTGACCAACTGGGTCAAGGTGATGCCGAACAGGGCCTCGGCGTGAGTGAGCGTCAGAAGACCGGACATGGAGTATGGGGCGCTCAGGCCGGCCATGGGCATCGTTGAGACGTATATGGGAAGACCCGCTTTGATACATGCCATAAACGGCTCGACCATGCTCTCGATAAGAGACAGCGGGCTGTTGAGAAGGGAGAACTGGATCGTGATGTTGCCGCGGGTTTCGTGGATCTCCTTTGCGCGGGCGATTCCCTCTTCGGTCACTGCGGCCACGTAAACGGGTTTGCTGCAATGCTCCACGATCGTATCCATGACCTTGACCTCCTGCTTCTTGAGCAGGACCCCGCGGGCCATGAACTCGACCCCTTCGGCCTCGTTGACGGTCTTGGCGATGTGGACAAGGTGTTCAAAGGTCGGCTCTACGAGCTCCCCTGTCCGGTCGTCATGGATGAAAGGGGCCGTACCCCCCACGCCGAAGGAATTCTCGGGGATCCAGTATGCGTCCCGCTTCGGGGCCGTGCTCAGGGCCTGTTCCACAAGAGGTGTCAGGATATGGAGATGGCCGCTGCTCTCGTCGTAAGCTGCAAGGCCCGTCTCTTCAAAATATCTTCGAACAACGGGCGATACACACCTGACGCCGACTTCTTCCAGTACACGAAGGGCGTCCCGGTGAATATGCCGGACCAGTTCTGATTGCTCCAGGGGTTTGCCACCCTTATCCTGGGTTAGGGAGGGTGCGGGAGAAGATTCCATAATAGTACTCCTTGTAAGTGCCGGTGCCGCCTCATGGCAACGGAAGCGTTGCGGCACGGTTGGCTGTCAAACCTGAACCCGCATTCCGTCGTGTGCAAAACGCATGTTCGAGAGCCCCTCTTCGATTGTGAGGTACTCTCCATGTCCGCGGTTCCAGTATTCTTCCAGGTGAACAAAGACCACGCTGCCTGCTCGAATTCTACGCGCCAGGGCCACGGTTTCCTCGAAGGTGTAAAGGGTGGTCCGGCTTACATGATCGCTCGGGTAGTGGAAGTCGTGTTTCAATCCCTCTTCGAAGATCCCCGGCTGTATGAGGAGGCAGTCCGGTTCTTGAACTTCTTTACGTGTTTCCGGGAACGGTTTGATGTCACACGGGGCGTAAACTATTTTCCGTTCACCGTCCTCAAAGACGTACAGGTACACAGCCTGCCCGCCCCGGTCCACGGGGACCGCCTGTATTCGAATTCCTTCGATCTCCATGACTTCGTCAAACTCGACGACCTCCACAAAGCCCTGTTCCACGTAGAAATCGATCAGGGGGCCGTATGCAGACCTGAGCTCCCGGATTTTCCCCCGGAGGCCGTGAGGCAGGAGCAGCCGGATACGTTTGTCCGGGTAAGCGTTCCAGGTACGAAAATCGAGGGCAAGCTGCTCCACGACCCGGAACCCTTCCACGTGATCAGGGTCAAGGTGTGTGAGCAGGAGGTAATCCACCTTTCTGATACGTTCCCGGTTGAGCTGAAGGGCGATTTCCGCCGGGGTATCGATCAGCAGGCGGATGTTATGCACAAAGACCGAGGGCCCTGTCCTGGCGAAGGGCACACCTTTTTCCCTGGCCTCTTCGCAGACACGGCAACTGCAACAGGGCTTGGGGATGACCGTGCACCCGCCCGATCCGAGGATCGTAAGTTCCATGGGTCCGGGTTCCTCGTCGAACGCCCCGCCTTCCCGTGGCCGGCGCTGCAGGTGCCGCACGCCCCGGTATCTCAGCTCCAGGGAAAGGGGCTGTGTGACACAGGGTGCAGCTCTCCCTTTTCATACCGATCGAACCGGAAAGGCTTGAGCAGTGCCTGCTCCTCGTTCAGGACTTCCTTGGCCACGAGCTTTCCCACCCCGATCATCTTGTACCCGTGGTTGGAGTCAAGAATCATATAGCAGTTTTGCTTCAGGGCGTCAAAGATCGGGAAGTTGTCCGGCGTGAAGCATCCCAGCCCACCGGAGGGGATGTTCTTATAGAAACGGAACTTGTCCTCGTAGCGTTTCTGGCAGTGTGCCAGGGCCGATGTCCACATGTGAACGAACTCGGGGCCCACCACGAAGTCGGGGGAATCAATGCCGTAAGGGTCCATCTCGGGGTAGCCCTCCACGATGTAGGGAGCTGCTCCGCCCTGAATACCGCCGAAGTTGAGATCCGGTTTGTAGTAAATACCCCACAGCTTGTCGGTGATCAGTGATCCGTCCTCGCTGGAGTAGAGCGGTGCGTCCGTGTCCACGTGGATTACCGGAGGGGGGTTGCCGTGGTTATCGTAGCCGACGTCGGGATCCACTCCCAGGGTTCCTTCCACCAGGCACCAGTAGGTCCACATGGGCACGTTTCGGTGGATCTTTCCTTCCCGGTCTTTGATGTCGATCTCCTCAGGAAGCCCGAGCATATCCCAGATCGTCTTGGCCCAGGGCCCGGGGCCTGCGATGACATAGTCGCATTCGATGGTTCCCTTGTCTGTTTCCACGGCCTTTACCGTGTCTCCGTCCATGGCCAGGCCGGTGACCCGGACATCCGTCATGATGCGTACGCCTTCGGCCTCGGCCTTGTCCGCAAGGCGGTAGAGCGAGCGCATGTTGTATGCGAACCCGCCTTTTTTCTCATGCAGAACGGAGGTGATGTTTTTGGCCTGCCAATCGTGAAAGATATTCTTCCGCATGTAGTCCAGGCAGTCCTTTTCCCCCTCCACGAACACTGATTCATAGCCGATGGCCTTTTGCTGCTCGTAAATGGAGGCCACATCCGCGTGCATGGATTCACAGGATATCTGCATGTAGCCCAGCGGATTGTATCCGTATCCCTCTGCATCCTCCTCCCAGAGTTGCACGCTGTGGGCCATCAGCTCGCGCATAGCCGGCTGAAAGTAGTTGTTGCGTATCACGCCGCAGGCGATGCCCGAAGCTCCCGCACCTATGGCGGTCTTGTCCAGGACCAGGATGTCTTTTCCGGATCCCGCTTTTTTCGCCTTGAGTTCGCCGGCCAGGTGCCAGGCGGTGCTCAGACCGTGTATGCCGGCGCCGATGATCACGTATTTCGATTTTGTCGGAAATGCCATGTGTCTTCCTCCTGTCGCTTCAAATAGTACCCGCTGCACTTGATGATCTTCAAAAGGAGCGGGGGATGTTTTTTGTCCGTGTTATTCTACAAACACCTTGCCCAGGTTGGCGGTGGTGAGAGGGTCTTCCATATACATGCCGAGACCGATGCCTTTGATAGACTCCATGCCCCGTTCGTCGTAAGTGGGCATGACGACGTCGGGGGCATCGTCGGCTGAGACTTCCTCGGCGATACGCATGCCTTTCTCAAGCTTTTCAAAGGAAAAGTCGATCAGGTAGCGTAGAAACGCAAAGGGATGGCGGATCATGTGAAACCCATATTTCTTACACATGGCCTGCCCGTTTCTGCAGTCCTGGTAGGCCTTTTCAGTCAGGTGCTCCTCATGAGTGGTAGCCGCGCTCTGGCAGGCCGGAATATCCAGCATCAGGCTCAAGTGGGTCATGAGCAGATTCAGCAGAAAGTGGCTCACCAGGCCGTAGTTGGGGTTGTACTCGATGCTCGGGTCGGCGATGGTCGGGTACCCGGCATGAATGAAGGTCACTCCCGGGTTCACGAGCTGGGTGGCGCATAGTCCGAAGAGGACCTCGGCATGGGTCATGGCAAGCACCCCATTGTAGCAGTAAGGTGCGCTGATTCCTGCCATGGGCATGGCCGAGTCGAAGACGGGCAGGCCCGCCTTGGCCACCTTGTAGAAGTGTTCGGAAAAGTTCTCGTTCACTTCCAGGGGCGAGCGCGTCAGGCAGAAGACGATCATGATGTCCTTTTTCTTCTCGTAGATCTCCACGGCCCTTTTGAGTGATTCGTCAGAGGTAACGGCGAAGTACATGGGCTTGGAGCAGTTTTCCACCATGATGTTCATCTGTTCCACTTCGTCCTTGAGCTTGATACCCCTGCCCATGCCGCTTACGATATCGTTGGCCTCGGCGATCTGTGCAATACGGGCGGCGTCTTCGGGCTTGGGAAAAACCCCTCCCTCGCCGGCCTTGTCGTCATAAACGTAAGGCGCGGTGCCTCCGATGAAAAAGCTGCTTTTGGGTACGAAAAAATCGTCCACCTTTGGTACGGTTTCGAGACACTTGTTAACCAGGTCGTTTGTTAAGAAAATCCTGTTTTCAAACACATAAGCAAGGCCGTTTGCTTCCTGCTCCTGGAATGTGTGCAAAATCTCAGGCTGCTTGCAGCCGACGCCGATGTTTTCCAGTATCCAAAGGGCGTCTTCGTGGACCCGGAAGAGCATGTCGACGGTGTCATTTCCGAAGGCGGCCCTGGATGCCTTGATCTGTTCTTGATTCACGGTTTAATTCTCCTTGCCACTGAATTGAGCGTTTCAAATCATGTAGGCCATAAAGTTACAAATAAATTTACAGCAAAAAAGGTTTCAATTGAAAATATATACACTGCTCCGCGCGACCCGTCAAGAAGTTTCCCGAACAAACCCGCTGAGGCTCTTTGAACAGCGGCAAAAAATCAAGTCAATCGGTTTCCACTTCCATGCTTTTCAGGACTTCGGCCTGTACCGTGTCCCATATCTCCTTTTTGAGCCGAGTATAATGATCCGACAACTGGACCGAGGCGTTCCTGGGATAAGGAAGGTCATTGGCTATGTCTTGGGCGATGGTTCCGGGCCTGGCGGTCATGATTATTATCCGGGAGGACAGGAGCAGGGCTTCGTCAATAGAATGCGTAATGAAGATGATGGTCTTCTTGTGCTTCTCGTATATCTTGGCCAGCTGTTCTTGTAGCACCTGCCTGGTCATGGCGTCAAGTGCTGCAAAAGGTTCGTCCAGAAGCATTACTTCTGGGTCGTTTGCTAAGGCCCTGGCAATTGAGACCCGTTGCTTCATGCCACCCGAAAGGGCCTTGGGATAGGAATTTTCAAACCCCCGGAGTCCTACCAGCTCAATGAATTCCGCCGCGATTTCGCCCCGCTCCTTCTTGGAGACGCGTTTCATCTTCAGCCCGAATTCTACGTTTTCCTGAACGGTCTTCCAAGGAAAGAGGGCGTATTGCTGAAAGATCATACCGCACTGAGGGGTCACGCCGGTGACTTCCTTTCCCCGAAGAAAAATCTGCCCGGAAGTGGGACGGATGAAGCCTGCGATAAGGTTGAGGAGGGTGGTTTTCCCACACCCCGATGCCCCTACGATTACCAGGAACACCCCCTCATTCAAGGTGAAGTTCAAGTCCTTGAGGGCGACGATTTGGTGTCCTTTGGCCGGAAAGACCTTGGATATATTCCGTACCTCGATTTCATATGCGGACTTTATTCTCTGGTCCATGGCAGGATCTTTCCCTCTATCATCCTAAATGTCACATCAATGGCGATAACCGTCAAGCTTATGAGGAGCATTCCGAGGAATATTGTATCGGTTTGGAAGTACTCCTTGGCATTCATGATCAAGAACCCGAGTCCTTCCTGGGCCGCCACCAGTTCCGCGGAGATGATGCAGGTCCATGCGATGCCCAGCATGACCTTGAGCCCCGCGATGATCTGTGGCAGTGCTCCGGGCAGGGTCACCTCTCTCATTATGTCCCAGCGTGATGCGCCCAGGTTCCGGGCGGCGCGGATCAGGATAGGATCGATATTCCGGGTAGCCTCGATAATGTAAAGGAGAGAGGGGGCAAAGGAGCCCATGAACACGATAGAGTACTTTTGGGTCTCGGTTATTCCCAACCACAAGAGGGAAATGGGGATCCAGCTCATGGAAGGCAGGGGCCTCAGAAGGGAGATCAGGGGATCGAACACCGCCTTGAATGTCCGTGAAGAGCCCAGGAAGATCCCGAAAGGAATCGCGACCAGGCTTGAAACCAGGAACCCCACCATTACACGCCTTGTGGAGGCGAGGACGTGGATGAACAGGGTTCCTTGGTCAATCATCTTGACCCCGCGGAGCACTATCAGGGAAGGGGCCGGGAGAAATAAGGGCTCGATGAAGCCTAGCCTACAAAAAACTTCCCATATAAGCATAACAAAAACAAAGGAAGCAACACTTATATAAGCATAATACCAGCCGTTAGCCTGTTTGACCTTCATAAGAGAACCTCAGCAGGTCGCAAAAAGCCCTAAAGCGGGCCCTTGCCCGCAACCCAAAGCCAATGAGCACTGGCGCGAAGAATGAGCGTCCTGTTTGGTTTCTTCGGGATCGAAATCGCTATCGGGATCGAAA
>JAWLEX010000064.1:0-18135 GCA_041685835.1 Desulfatiglandales bacterium | reverse complement strand
CTCAAGTGGAAACCCTGATCAATGAGGGAAAAATCGGTTCGTATTCCGGTGGAATTGAGGGAGTTTCGGGGTTGGACCGTGGGAGCGTTGTGGCAAGATTCCAAATTCGGAACCAAACATTTCAACGATATCGACCGGCTGGCCATTGTCGGGGATCGTTCGGGAGCCGGTCCCGTTCAAGCGCCCGCTGGATCTGACGATGTGAGAGACCGTCGATCTTGACGTTGACCACCCCCGGGTCGGAGGGCGTATTGGAGTGGCACCGCTTCTCGAACACGCGGCCGATCCAGCGCGTCCGTGCCAGTTTCCTTCGAAGCCGCTCCAGCCGGTTTCCGGTTGATTTCCGTCTGTTTCTCATTTGGTCTGTTCCCCGGGTTTGCCTCAAATCGTACACTTTTCACAGGAGGCCAGGGTCGACTCTTGGCCTGCCCCCTCTTGCATTTGCAGCACTTGGGTTGACTTACTCCCGTATCGATAGATGGTGATTCCCTTCAAGTCCATCTCCCAGGCGCGCCAATACGCGTCCGCCACATTTTTGGGCTTGGCTTCCTCCGGCAGATTGATGGTCTTTGACACGGAGTTGTCCACGTGGCGTTGAAAGGCCTGCTGGATTTTCAGGTGCCGATCCACCGGAATCTGAAGGGCGGTCTTGAAAATTTCTTTCAGATGATCCGGCACCTCGTCGATGTCTGCCAGGTTCCCTGTCTTTCGAATACGTTCCTCGATTTGTTCGGGATCCAAACCGCTTTGCCGCGCGGTTTGTTTAAAAAGAGGATTGATTTCGTGCAGGGTCCTGCCTCCCAGCACGTTGGTTCTCCGGTATGCCAGGGCAAACAGCGGCTCGATGCTCGGGGTCGTACCGGCAATGATGGAAATGGAACCGGTGGGGGCGACGGCGGTCTGTGTGGCATTGCGAAGGGCCTGACCGTTTTTTTGGTGGACGCTTCCCTGCCAGTGGGGATAGACTCCGCGTTCTTCGGCCAGCCTGCTGGAAACCCGGAAGGCTTTCTCGGATACGGCTTTTATCACTTCCTGGGCCAGATCGGCTGCCTCGTCGGAGTCGTAGGCGACATCCAGTCGAATCAGCATATCGGCAAACCCCATCACCCCCAGCCCGATCTTTCGATTTCCGAGGGTCATCCTTTCGATGCCGCGGATCGGGTACCGGCTGACGTCGATGACGTTGTCCAGAAAGCGAACCCCTTTTGCGGCGGTATTTCTCAGTTTTTTCCAGTCGATGCGCCGGCCGCTGGAGTCCAGCATCCGCGCCAGGTTGATCGATCCCAGGTTGCACGACTCATAGTCCAGCAGGGGGATCTCTCCGCAGGGGTTGGTGGCGACGATCCTGCCCAGATGCGGGGTGGGGTTGTGGGCATTGATTTTGTCGGCGAATATCAGCCCGGGGTCGCCGGTTTCCCAGGCCGTCTCATAGATGGCCTTGAAGACTTCCCCGGCATTCAATCGTCCGGATGCCCGTCCGTCCCGGGGATGACGAAGGTCGTAATAGGCGCCCTGCCGCGCCGCCTCCATAAACGCATCGTCGGCCAGAACTGAGAGATTGAAGTTTTCAAACGCCCCATCCCGGGTCTTGGCGTGGATGAATTCGAGGATGTCCGGATGGTCTGCCTGCAGCACCCCCATGTTGGCGCCCCGGCGCTTGCCGCCCTGCTTGATGTTGGCCGTGGCGCAGTTGAAGATGTCCATGAAGGATACAGGGCCTGAGGCCTTGCCGCCCGTAGAGGAAATAAAGTCCCCCGAAGGCCGCAATTTCGAAAAGGAAAATCCGGTGCCCCCGCCGGAGCGTTGGACCATGGCCATGTGCTTGACTGCATCGAATATGTCCTCGATGGTGTCGCTGACCGGAAGCACAAAGCAGGCGCTGAGCTGGTTCATGGCGCTTCCGGCATTCATCAGCGTAGGGCTGTTGGGCAAAAATTCCAGGCCGGTCATCATCTGCAAAAATTCTTCCCGGCGCCGCCGGGCATCGGCGGCATTGCCATACAACAGCTCCGGTTCCGACACCGCCGATGCCACCCGTGAAAACAGCTCCTCAGGTGTTTCCACGAGCTCCCCGCTCCGATTGCGCCGCAGGTATCGGGCCTCCAACACTTGTACCGCATTTTCTGACAGCTGAAGTTCCATAGTCTTCTCCTTATTCGTTTAATGTGAAGGAGGAAAAGCTGCTGCACCATGGGGTGCCGGCTGTATTTTCACCGATTAAACCCCGCATCCGCCGAGGAAGGCCCGGCCAGGAGACTTTTAAGGCCTGGAGCGACGACTATTACCAGGAGGTCTGCAAAGGCCGGCTCAAGCCGGTGCTGGACACCATCGGCTATATGAAACGCCTGGGCATCTGGGTGGAGGTGACGACCCTGGTCATCCCGTATCGGCGTGTATTTCATGGAACGACTCAAACGACTCGACTCCCTGGGGCCTTGGGATATCAAGCCATAATCAGCCCCGTCTTTGACCTCCACGTCAATTGAATCGGGATTGATACCCGTATGTCGATCCAGGGCTGCGGCTATGTCTTTTGCGATAACCCTGTCCACCACCCGCTCGGTGGAAACCACCTCAATATCATTGATGATTTTGACCACCCCGAAAATGGTCCCGGCCAAGTCCTCTGCCTTGATTTTTTTCCAGTAGGAATCCATAACGCCATCTAAGGTAACCAAACCGGAAACCACTGATTTACACCGTAAACGGTATATACCGAAGACGGCCCGCAGGTAAGACTACTTTCAATCCACATACCTATTTACAGGCTGGACCCCATACACACGCAGCGATCCACGACGTATATATAAGAAACCATCATCGCATCCCGGTGGGGACATAAAAAACCGGATGGTGATTTTCAGAATGCTCGTTTTCACTTGAATGTTTGCACTTTCGATTTCCCGGTATTTTTCAGATATGTATGGTTTCCACCAGATCGAAAAACATTATGCGAGGTGAAGGTCCGAAGGGTGCATCTGTTATGCTTGTGGGGCAGAACCCGGGCCGGGAAGAAGTAACGCAGGGCCGACCCTTTGTGGGAAGAGCCGGACGATATTTGAACCAAGTACTGCAAAAATACGGTTTGGATAGAGACAACCTATACCTGACAGGGGTGGTTAAGGAAGGGACGCCCCACAACCGAAAACCCACCGCCCGAGAAATTGAGCGGTGGAGGCCCAGTCTCGAGGCCGAGATTAAAGCTGTCAAGCCGAATATCATCGTCCTTCTGGGCCGGGTGGCCTGGAAGACACCGCGTTTTAAGGGGATTGAATATATGGAGACTTACCATCCCGCAGCGGCCATGAGATTCCCTAAGATCAGACAAAAATTCGAAAAGGACATGCAAAACCTGAGACATAAAATGAAGCAGAGAGGTTTGGACGGGGTTACCTAGTTTCCATCCAGAAATGGTCTTTTTTGCCAATCTCGGCGTCAACCTGCGAGGTTGCTTGTGCGGCGTACTTCAGTACGCCTCCGCGCAACCTCTTGATTTCCTTGAGCTTGACAAAAAATCCTCATTTCTGAATTGGAAACTTGCTAGTGCCCGAAAAGCGTTTCTGGATGGGCACTACCTAGTTTCGTATGCCCAAAATAGAGCCATTTGAAAAATATAGTGATGCGTATGATGAGTGGTTCGAGAAGAACCCCGATGCTTACAAATCCGAACTGAAAGCCATCCGCCAGCTTATCCCTTCAGGAAACTCCGAAAGTGTGGAGGTAGGCGTAGGCTCCGGAAAGTTTGCTGTGCCGTTGGGCATAAGAATTGGAGTTGAGCCCTCGTCACAAATGACAATCAAAGCAGAGCAACATGGAATACAGGTTATCCCAGGCGTAGCAGAAAACCTGCCTTTCCGTGACGGCAGCTTTGACTTTGTTCTGATGGTTACTACCATCTGCTTTGTTGATGATGTTGTTCAGTCTTTCAAGGAGGCGCTTAGAGTATTGAAGCCCGGAGGGTTCATCATTGTAGGATTCGTAGACAAACAAAGCGAAATGGGCAGACTGTATGAGGAGAAAAGGGAAAAAAGCAAATTCTATAAGGAGGCCACCTTTTTCTCCACCCAGGAAATCCTGAAATACCTCAGAAAAGTGGGATTTGGTCCTGTAAAAATCAAGCAAACGCTTATTCCAGGAGAATCTCGAGCAACCATTTTGGACGGCTATGGGAGAGGGGCTTTTGTTGTAATCAGAAGCATGAAATAACCCCGGGCTAACGAAAAAGGATAGATTATGTGAGCGAAGGGCGCCACGATCTTGGGCCCACTGCCCATACCCCCTTTTTCGAGTTCTTCCGCCAGCCCGTGAGGGGTCGAGACGCTGACAATGGCTGGTGAATTTTCCTGGGTTCCTGTTGAGATGACCCCGGCTGCAGCCGGCTTGGTGCTGCTGGGCGGCGAGCTGACCGTTGAACGGCTGTGCTTTACCGGCCCTCTGATCCTGATCTTCTCGCTGGCGGTGATCGGCGTGGGTGCACTGGCAGTAGGCGCCGGACTGCTGGCGCTGGGTCCGTAGCGCGCTGCGCCGGCCTTCGGTGTAAAGAGCGGGCTTGTCTTTCAGTGCAGGACCAAAGGCGGGTTAATCCCGACTCTGTGATTCCCGGGCCTTTGGAAGGCCTGTCCCTTTGTTATCCAAATACTTGATTGCACCCATCTACTCCGCAACGCAGAAGAGCTAAACGGATTAAAATGAGAATTCGAAGGCTCAACAGTAATCTCGGAAAAGGAGGACGACATGAAGAGGCTGGAAGGCTGTTCGGCGGTGATTACCGGTGGAGCCAGAGGCATCGGCAAGGCCGTTTGCGAGCTCTTTGCTGAGCACGGCGCAATGACCGCCGTGACGGACATCCTGGATGATGAAGGGCAAGACGTGGCAAATGCGATAAAAGACAAGGGAGGAGACGCGGAGTTCTTTCATCTCGATACGAGTCAGGAAAAGCAGGTGAAAGAGGTGCTGGCTCAGGTCAACAAGAAGTTCGGAGGCATCCAGGTCCTGGTCAACAACGCCGGAATATCCGGCCCGAACAAGCCGACCCACGAAATTGAGCTG
Organism: Desulfatiglandales bacterium; assembly: GCA_041685835.1. Classification (GTDB taxonomy): domain Bacteria; phylum Desulfobacterota; class DSM-4660; order Desulfatiglandales; family HGW-15; genus JAIPEI01. The sequence continues at coordinate 13,086 of JAWLEX010000064.1, read as the reverse complement.
GAAGAATGGCAGAAATTGATGAATATCAATATAAATGGTGTATTTCTCTGCACCAAACATGTCATTACTTATATGAAGCAAGGCAAAGGAGGAAGTATCATCAATCTTTCGTCCATCTATGGAATTGTGGGCGCACCGGACCTCCCTGCCTACCACGCTTCAAAAGGAGCGGTGCGCCTGATGACCAAGACGGACGCCCTGCTTTACGCAGCGGATAAGATCAGGGTGAACTCCATTCACCCAGGCTACGTATGGACTCCCCTGGTGGAAGACCTGGCCAGGGAATCACCGGAAGGTGTGGAAGAATTTAGAAGGAAGCTGGACACTTTCCACCCGATCGGACATGTGGGCGAACCCATGGACATCTCTTACGGGACCATGTATCTGGCCTCTTCCGAGTCCAAGTTCATGACCGGTAGTGAACTAGTGCCCATCCAGAAACGCTTTTTGGGCACTGGCAAGTTTCCAATTCAGAAATGAGGATTTTTTGTCAAGATCAAGGAGATCAAGAGGTTGCGCGGAGGCGTACTGAAGTACGCCGCACAAGCAACCTCGCAGATTGACGCCGAGATTGGCAAAAAAGACCATTTCTGGATGGAAACGAACTAATTATTGACGGCGGATACACGGCACAATAGCCGGTGGTATCTGTTTGCCTCAGTGCCACGAAATTCGGGCCTTGTCAGCTTTCCTGATTCAGTGCCTCGAACCCGGACACGATGTCCAGAAGTTCCTCTGTGATGGACATTTGCCGCTGTTGGTGAAACCGGTTCTGAAGTTCCTCAAGCCGCTCCTCGATGTTTTTCTCGGCGCCCTGCATGGAGGCCAGCCGGCTGGCGTTTTCGCTGGCCAAAGACTCCGCAAACCCTCTAAAAAGGGCCACAAAGAGGTACTCGCGAACCAGCCCGGAAAACAGGGTTTGAGGATCTCCGCGGAAAAAGGGCAGGGCGCGGGTCGGCCAGGGAGTCTCCCGAAGTCCCGCGAGCCAAACCTCGTCCAGGGGGAGCAGGTCCACTGTGCGGGGACGGTAGGATGCGCCGGAGATAGGTTCGCTGTGAAAGAGGAAAACCCGATCCACGCCCAGCTCCTCCTGCCAGGTGGTGATCTTGAGTAGAAGGTCCCTGACCCTGGGGGTGATGCCGGATACGCCGCCGGGCAAGGCCATGGTCGCTTCCACGGACTGACCCCATTCTTCCAGACGTGCCCGGGCCCGCCCCCCCACGGCCAGTACCACCCGGTTGTCGGGTCCGGCCCGGAGACCGTCCAGGTGGTTCATGGCATGGCCGACCATCTGGTCGTTGAGCTGGCCGCACATACCCTGGTCCGAACCGAACACCACGGCCCCCGTGACCCGGCCCGGCCCTTTGCGTGTGATTACCTGTCCGGCATGTCCGCCCTGAAAGACCGCTCGAAGTCCCATTTCCACGGTCCTGTAATAGTCTTCCAGGGACTCGGCGGCCCGTTCGAACTGCCGGATTTTCACCGCAGCAAGGGCCTTCATGGTCTTCACCACGGACTGCAGGTCCTCGGTGCTCTCGATCCTGCGCTTGAGGCTTTCAACCGTCTCCATCGCCCTTTTGATCCTCGATCCCCACGGCCTGTCTCGCCGTCCGAGCAAGAGAGGCCAGGTCTTCCTCTTCCAGGTCTTCGTCTTTGGACATACGTTCGCAAAGATCTCCCAGGCGTTCGGTCACGGCCTTTCTGACACTCTCTTCCGCTTCCGCCACATCGTGCTCGGAGAGTTCGTCGAAAACCCCCTCCTTGACGGCGACCAGGGCCGCGATCTGCTCGGCTACGGGCAGCGGCGAATACTGGTGTTGCTTGAGGGTCTCGCGGACCCTTCGGCCGCGCTCGAGTGTTTTCCGGGTGTCCTCGTCCAGTTGCGTGCCGAATCGGGCAAAGGACTCCAGCTCCTCGAACTGGGAATAGGCGAGCCTCAACTCCCCGGCCACGGCGCGGTAAGCCCTCAACTGGGTCTTTCCCCCCACCCGGGAAACGGACTTTCCCACGTCCACAGCCGGAAGCACACCCTTCCGGAAGAGGTCGGGGGAGAGGTAGATCTGACCGTCCGTGATGGAGATCAGGTTCGTGGGGATGTATGCGGAGATGTTCTGGGCCTCGGTTTCCACAATGGGAAGGGCCGTGAGGGATCCGCCGCCTTCTTCTTCGCGCAGGTGGGTGAATCGCTCCAGAAGCCGGGAGTGGATGTAGAAGATGTCTCCCGGGTAAGCCTCGCGGCCGGGGGGGCGGCGGAGCAGGAGGGAAAGCTCCCGGTAGGCCCGGGCGTGCCGGGTGAGATCGTCCAGCACGACGAGAGCGTCCCGGCCCTTTGCCATGAAGTGCTCTCCCAACGAGGCGGCCGCGTAAGGGGTGAGAAACTGGAGGCCGGGGGGATCCTCTTCCGTGGCCATCAGCACCATGCTGTACTCCAAGGCCCCGTTTTTTCGAAGATCGTCCATCACCTTGGCAACCGCAGAAGCACGCTTTCCCACAGCGCAGTAGATGCAGATTACGCCCGTGTCCTTCTGGTTGAGGATGGTATCCACGGCAATGGCGGTCTTCCCGGTTTGCCGGTCCCCCATGATTAGTTCCCTCTGGCCGCGCCCGATGGGGATCAGGGCGTCCACGACCTTGATCCCCGTCTGGAGGGGGACGGTCACGGGGAGGCGGTCCATGATGGCCGGGGCCGGCCGTTCCAGGGGCAGCTTCCGAGTGATTCTCAGGGGATCGAGACCGTCCTGAGGCCTGCCCTGGGCATCCAGCACGCGGCCCAACAGTTCATCTCCGACCGGGATTTCGGGAACGCTGTATGTCCTTCGGGCCTCGCTTCCCGCCTCGATATCGCCGCTCTCGTCCAGGAGCACGACACCGGTCTCATTCTCTTCCACGTTGAAGGCCATGCCCAGCCGATCCCCGGGAAAGCGGATTAGCTCGAGGGAGCGAATGCCCCGCAGACCGGTTACTCGGACCACGCCGGGTCCCACATAGGTAACGGTCCCCACCTCCCGGCTATGCAGCCGGGTCTCGTGATCTCGAAGGGTCCGGGCCAGGACCTGAAACGTATCATCCAACAACCCTTGAAGATTCGCCGGTTCCCCGCTCATGAGGTTTCCCGCTCCTCCTGCTCGGTTTCAGCCTCCAGAGCCTTTTGGGCGCGTTCCTCCAGATCGTCCAGGTACTCCTCAAAACCCCATGACAGCTTTCGGCCCTTCATTCGGAGCTCTATCCCTGGAGTTACGTCCTTGTCGGTCTCATAGTCCACATTGACGTCGTCGCTGAGTTGCTCGTGAATTTTCCGGCTTAACTTCTGTTTCAGCTTGGCCGGTATCTCAAAGCTGCTCCGCACCGTAACGCGGTTTCCATTGGATCGCGCCGCTTCGATCATGGCGTTCCGATCCTCCTCTTCCAGCCCGGCAAGGCGCTCGAGAAAGACCTGCACCATTGTTTCATCCACCCCGGCGTCCGCCAGGTCTCTCAGGGCCTTGCGGCAGACGGCGTAGACCTCCTGTGTGGCCATCCGGCGGAGCTCCCGGATGAAGACCGTCTTTTCCCGGGCCAACGACTCCCGCCATTCCCGGCGCATGGCCTCCACCTTGTCCCGGGCCTCCCGCACCATGCGCTTCCTTTCCTTTTCCGCCTCTTCTTTGGCTTTGGCGAGCATGTCGCTGCGCTCGCTTTCCAGTCGCGCGCGCCTCTTTCGGTAGGATTCCGCCTCCTCCTCCGCTTCCTGTTTCTTGTCCCGGGCTTCCTCCAAACGGTTTTGAATCCGTTCCTCCCGCTTGTCCATGGCCAGGAGGATACGGTCGTAGAGGAAGTGTTTCAGCAGGAAGATGAGGATCAGGAAATTGGCGATCTGGGCGGCTACGGTGAACCAGTCGATGAGCACGGCTTATCCTCCTGCGTTGGCTACCACATAGTCCCAGAAGGGATTGGCGAAAATAATGATCATGGATACGACAAAGGCATAGATGGCTGTGGACTCGATCATAGCCAACCCGACGAAGAGGGTTCGAGTGATGCTGTTCATCTCGTCCGGCTGCTGGGCTATGGAGCTGAGAGCCTGGGCCACGGCCCTGCCCTCGCCTATGGCCGGCCCTATGGCGCCTATGCCGATGGTCAGGCCTGCGGAAAGTACCGAGGCCATGCCGATGAGTGAGATTCCTTCCATCAGGCTTATTCTCCTTTCTCTCCATCCGGGGTTGTTTGTTTTTTCTTTCGTTCCTGCCGTGCCCTGGTGCCGGAAGCGATATACACCATGGCTAGAATCGCGAAAATGTAGGCCTGGATCACTCCGGTCAGGAGTCCCAGGGCGTTCATGATCACGGGAAAGACAAAGGGAGTCAGGGCCAGGAGAATCGCTACTATCTTGCCGGCGCTCATGAGGTTTCCAAAGAGACGCACCGCCAGGGCCAGGGTCCGGGACAACTCTCCCATGATGTTGAATGGGAGCATGATTACTGTTGGTCTGATGTACTGCTTGAGGTATTCCGCGAGCCCGCTGCTTCGAATGCCGTAGGCCGGTACCGCCACAAAGACACAAATGGCCAGGGCGGCCGTCGTGGAAAGGGAGGCGGTCGGGGCCGTGTACCCCGGCACCACGTTGAGGATGTTGGAAAGCAGGATGAAGAGGAACAGGGTTCCCACGAAGGGCAGGTAGGGCCGCGGTGACTGCCGGGAGACTTCCCGGATTTCATTCTCCATGCCTTTGACCAGGATTTCCAGCAGGTTCTCCCAGCGGGACAGGGGCAGCTCTGAGGTAAGACGGCGGGTAATGAGCCAGGCCCCGAGAATCATAAGCGCCATCACGGCCCAGGTGACCACGATGGTCAGGTTCAGGTGGGCGAACCCCCACTCCCAGAAAACCACCTGATCCGGCGTGATATCCTTAATGTCCATGTGCCGAAGCCTCCTATCCGTCCTGCTCAGATAGGGCCGTGGCAGGGGCGGGTCTCATCCGGTATACCACGGTCAACCGGACCATTATGAACCCGCCCAGGCTCGCCGCCAGCATGGGCCACCCTCCCTGGAGCACTCCGTAGAACCCCAGCAGGCTCAGGCCGGCCCGAAAGATGAAGCTGCCGGCCAACCATGCCGGGGTATGACGGACCCTGGGCAGCAGGCGTACCGTCCACCAAAGGCCAGCAAAGTAGAATCCTCCAATGCCCAGCCCGGCAGCAAAGGCGAGAACGTAGTCTATGTGTGCAGTCGCCATGATTCCTCCGTATTCCCCTTATTTTTCCCGGCTCTCCCGTTTGACCCAGTACCAGGCGCTCAGGCATCCCACGACCACACCGACGAAGAGACCGGTGAGTGTCCAGGAGACAGCGCTTTCCCACGCCCGGTCCATCCAGACGCCCAGGCCCACTCCAATGATGGTAGGAACAGCCACGGCCCATCCCACCAGCCCGAACATGCCCAGGCCGAACCAGACCCCCCGGTCCTCCTTGCGGGCGCGGAGCTTTCGCTGCTCCTTCACGCCCACTTCCTCGCTCCATGTTCGCTTCTCTTTCTCAGGCACGTGTCTGCAGCTCCATGAAACGCCTCACAAAGTTGGCTTCGATTTTTGCCACGGCCGAGCGTTCAATCTTCTCCCTGTCGTCCAGGACCCGGAACTTATCCCTGATCGTGCGCTCCAGCGTCCCCAGGTCCTCCCCTGCAACCGCGTCTCTGGCCGAGACGAGGACATTGGACCTCACTTTGACCAGCACGCCTTCATCCACCGCCAGGAACACTTCTCGACCTTCCCCGGTTTCGTATGAAAACAGCCCCGGTACGAGGAGAGAGGTGAAATCGATGTGGTTGGGCAGCAGACAGAAATGGCCGTCCCGCCCTTCCGCGGTCACCTTGACCACATGTTTGTCCAGCAGGACCTCGGCGGGGAGCAGCATTCGAAGATGGATCATTCGGGCGTTTCCTCCTCCTCAGGTTTCGTCTCGATTTCACTCTTTTCGCCGGGCTTACTCCCCTCGATTTTTCCGATCATGTACAGGGACCGCTCCGGTGCGTCTGCGAACCGGTCGTTGAGGATCTGTTCGCACCCGTCCAGGGCGTCTTCCAGGGAAACCATCTTCCCCTCCATGCCTGTAAACTGCTCGGTGACATAAAAGGGCTGGGTCAGGAAGCGTTCCAGCCGCCTGGCCTGGTTCACGGTCCTTCGATCTTCCTGGGAGAGTTCCTCCATGCCCAGCATGGCGATGACGTCCTTGAGTTCCTCGTAGCTGGCCAGTGTGTTGCGCATCTCCCTGGCGATTCGGTAGTGCCGCTCTCCCACGACATGGGGAACGAGCATTTTGGAGCCGGACTGGAGCGAGTCTATGGCGGGGTAGAGCCCCTCACTCGCCTTTTTCCTGGAAAGGACAATGGAGGCCGAGAGGTGTCCGAAGGTGTGCACCGCGGCCGGATCGGTGAAGTCATCCGCCGGCACATACACCGCCTGAATAGAGGTGATGGCGCCTGTGGACGTGTTGCTGATTCGTTCCTCCAACTGTGCGAGCTCCGTTCCCAGGGTGGGTTGGTAGCCCAGCCGGGAAGGCAGAAGGCCCAGAAGTCCTGAGACCTCCATACCGGCCTGGATGAAACGGAAGATGTTGTCCACAAGCAGCAGGACGTCCTGTCGCTTCTCGTCCCGGAAGTACTCCGCCATGGTCAGGGCCGAGTGGCCGACCCGTAAGCGGGCACCCGGGGGCTCGTTCATCTGGCCGAAAACCATGATCGTGTTCTTGAGCACGCCGGCCTCCTTCATCTCCCTGTAAAGCTCCTCGCCTTCCCGGACCCGTTCACCTATGCCGCAGAAAAGGCTGACCCCTTCGTGTCCGGCCACCATGTTGTTGATCATCTCCATAATAAGGACGGTCTTCCCCACGCCGGCGCCCCCGAAAAGGCCCGCTTTCCCGCCAAGTTCCAGTGGAGAAAGGACGTCGATGGCCTTGATGCCCGTAATAAAGACCTCGGATGTGGTGGACTGGCGCTCCAGCGGGACAGGTTTCTGGTGGATGGAACGCCACTCCCCGCCGGTGACGGTTCCCTCCCCGTCGACGGTTTCTCCGAACACGTTGAACATGCGTCCGAGAAGACGGTCACCCACAGGTACGCGCAGGGTGTGACCTCGATCCGTCACGCCCGAGCCTTCTGCCAGGCCTTGGGTCGGGGTGATGGCGATGCTGCGGACGGTATGTTCGTCCAGGTGACTCACCACTTCCAGGACCACCTTTGCCTCCTCTCCCGCCTCCAGGACATGGAGCATGGGAGGAATAGGTCCTAAGAACCTTGCGTCCACCACGTTTCCTCGAATAGAGGTTACGACGCCCTGTTGTTTCTCTTCCTGCAGTCGGCTCATTTTGACCTGTTTTCGGGTTTTGGACCGCTTTCAGGGATTGGTTAATCCTTTTCGGTCAAGCATTCGCCGCATAGGGATTTACGGAGAGTACCGGGACGGGAGAGGATTTCACGATCCGGTCCGCCACCGATCCAAAGAACACTCTCTCCAGGCCGCGCCTTGCGTGAGTCCCGATGACCACCATGGAAATTGACTCAGCTTCGATGTATCGGAGGATTTCTTCCGCCGGATCTCCCACCACCGCTTTGATCGATACGTTGAGATCCTTTGCCAGATGCTCTTCGCAGAAATCCCCCGCCCTTTTTTCGGCTTTGTGGATGAGGGCCGGTTCGTCGTCGAAGTGGGACGGGCTCATGGCGTAAGCAACGCCCCAATAACCGGGGTCCGGGATAACATGCAGCACATGCACTTCGGCTTCGAACCTGCGGGCCGTCAGGTCCACCCAGGGAGCGATCTCCCTGGTGAGTTCAACGAGTTCCATGGGAAAGAGCACTTTTTTAACGGTCGGCATGGTGCCTCCTTTGTTTTGTGTTGCACATGCCCCGGATCCCTTCCGGTTTACTTTGCGGCTTCGACAGGTGGAAAGGAAGCCGGGATTTCCTCGAGATGCAACATTTTCAGAATAGCCGGTGTGACATTTCGGTGAAATGGGGTGTTTAATGTATTTCCGCTCGAGAGCAGCTGTACACTCAGTCCTGCGGCTTTCTCGATCACACCGGGGAATGAGATCAATCATAAGCGGGAGTACTATGTTAGGACGGCACGTGTCGGATTGTGCCTCGAGATCATTGGCATGGCTGTACCGGCCTGTGGACCTTCCCGGCAATATGCACGACGGCGTGGCTTGATACAAAGACGGCGTTTGAAAGTCCGGGGCGGGATGGGAAAGGGGTTTTACCTGCCTGAGCCGCAACAAATACTGGTTTTCATGTATTTACGGGACCGGCGTAGTTTATTAGAAAAGATTATGATTTTAAAATCGAAGGTATTGCAAAACCCGCTCGACCTGCGCCGGCAAGGCCACAAACCGCTGGAATTACATGGGCAGATGACTTGATCCCGGGCTTTTTACGACTCCATTAAAATTGTGTCTGCTTGATCTGCCGGCTCCTGGAAGCGGAGGACGTAAGCCCGGCTGCAGTCATGGAGGTGGTTTTGAAGAAAAAGAAGAATACGATCGTAATTGCAGAGGACCATCAGATTCTGCAACAGGGGCTGTGTTCACTCCTGAACGGAAGTGATGACCTCGAAGTGGTGGGGGTAGCCGGGGACGGCATGGAGGCCGTCCAAAGCACTGTGGAAAAGGTACCGGACCTGCTTCTCCTGGATCTGAACATGCCCAGGATGAACGGCCTTTCAGTGATTCTCGAGATCAAGCGCCAATGCCCGCATACGAAGGTCCTGGCACTCACCATGCACCGGGAAGAAGATTTTATATTCCAGGCGTTTCAGGCGGGGGCCGACGGATACTGCCTCAAGTCCGCCGACTACGAGGAACTGCTCCAGGCCATACGGTCCGTGCTTTCCGGAAAGAACTATGTGAGCCCGGAGATCTCAGGCACCGTGCTCGAAGGGTACCTTGATGATCGCAAGACTATTCGGAAAAAGTCGCCCTGGGAGACCTTGACCCGGCGGGAGAGAGAGGTCCTCAGGCTGGTGGGCGAGGGCTGCCACAACAAGAATATAGCTGACTACCTCAGCATCAGCGTCAAGACCGTGGAAAAGCACCGGGGCAACATCATGGACAAACTGGATATTCACACTGCCCCGGCTTTGACTGCTTATGCCATTGAAAAAGGTATGGTCAAGGCATAGCGTATGGAGGCCAGGTGGCCTCGATGCGCGCCCCCTTGTAAGGAACCGACAGTATCGCCAGGGTTCCTCCAGAGAGTTCGACCCTTTCCCGCATACTTTCGAATCCCATGCCCCCGGACAGGTTCTCCTGGTCCCCGGCGGATATCTCTTCCAGGTCAAAACCCCTGCCATTGTCGCGAATAAGCATCTTGAGCATGCCTTCCGATTCGAAGAGCGAGAGCCGTACCTCGTCCCCGCCGCTGTGCTTTGCGGCGTTGGTGAAGGACTCCTGTGCCACCCGTAGCAGGACGATCTTGAGTTCTTCCGGGACCTGTTCCTCTGAGACACGGCAATCCACCTTCACTTCGAGGCCTTCGTACAGTTCCTGCACCTTGCGGCCGGTCCACTCGAGAGCCCTTAGGATGCCCATGCTGTCCAGGATGGAGGGGCGGAGGTTGGATGATATGTTTTGGATCTCTTCGATGGTTTCCTGAACCGCATCGATAATCTGCTTCATGGGGATACCCTGGGAAGGCTCGTTTGTATGCTTCTTGCGGCGGAATCTGTCTTCCAGTGCATATTTGACAGCGGTCAGGTTGCCGCCTACGCTGTCGTGGAGTTCCTTGGCGATTCTTCGCCTTTCCTCTTCTTGGGTACGGATAAGCCGTCTTGAGAGCTCCTTTTGCCTGCGCTCACCGGTCCTAAGGGCCTCCAGGGTCCGGGCCCGATCCAGGGCGTAGCGGATGGACCGCTCGACCATGCTCGCGGAGAGGGCGGATTTTTCCAGATAGTCCGCCGCCCCTCTTTCCATGGCCTCCAGGTCGATAAAATGGTCACCCTGCCCCGTCAGCATGAGGACCGGAATGCGGGATCCCATGGCCTGCATTTTTTCCAGCAGTTCGATCCCGTTTCTTTCACCAAGCCGATAATCGAGAAAGCACAGATCGTAGCGGCCCGTTGCAGCCCACTCCAACCCCAGGTCGAACGTGTGGGCCCAATCCAGTTGAAAGAGCCAGTTTGGGATTTCCGACAGAATGTCTCGAATCAGGACGTAATCGTCTTCGTCGTCCTCCACCAGCAGCAGGTGAACATGCCTTTCGTTCATTGGATCCCAACCTCCCTAGCATGGCGCGGGAACAGGGAAAACCCTGGCGGCTGTAAGCGGCAGGGTTATAATGAACCTGGAGCCTATTCCGGGTTCGCTTTCTGCACTCAGCTCTCCGCCGTGGCGGTCAACGATCTTTCTACAAAGGGCCAGCCCGATGCCGGTCCCCTTGTATTCACTGTGGCCATGCAGCCGGCGGAAAGGCATGAATATCTGCTCGCTGTACTCCGGCGAGAAACCGATTCCGTTGTCCTGGATTACTATTTCACAGTGATCGCCGTCATTGGTTCCAGTGATACGGCCCTGCACAACAACCTCCGGGGCGACCCCTTCCCTGTGGAATTTGAGGGCGTTGCTCATAAGGTTCTGAAAGAGTTGTGCCATCTGGTTGAAATCCCCCTCCACGGCTGGCAACGCATGGATTGTGACCATTCCGGCGGACTCCTCGATTCGACCCTCAAGATTCAATCGGGCATATTCGGCGGCCTGGTTCAGATCCACTTCCTGAAAAGGCCTCGCCTGGGTCGTGACACGGGAGTAAGCGAGAAGGTCATCGATAAATTTCGCCATACGCCTGCAGGCCTGGTTCATCCGCCTTAGATAGTCCCGGCCTGCATGATCGAGGGTGTCTCCGTACTTGTCCTTGAGCCGGTCGCCGAACATCCGGACCTTTCGAAGCGGCTCCTGCAGATCGTGAGAGGCCAGGGAAGCAAACTCCTGAAGCTCCTGGTTTTTTCGTTCCAGTTCTTCAACGAGGAGGGCCAGGGCCTCCCGCGCCTGCTTGTGTTCCGTAATATCCATCAAGGTCAGCACCAGGCCTTGAACCTGCCCGTCTTCTCCGGCCACGGGCCTCAGGTCCCAGTCCCAGAAGGTCAAAGGTCCCGTCCCAGGAGGCCTCTGGTGGAAATCAAAGGTCTGCTCAAACGTGTGAAATGGCTCGCCCGTGTCCAACACTTGCTGGAAAATCCGAAGGTGCTGCTCGTTGGGAAACAGTTCGAAATGATTTCTGCCCGGATATTCTTCAGGAGGCCTGCCTGAGGCGATGGCATATGCCCTGTTGACGCTGATGAAGTTGAATTGAGTGTCCAGAAAAGCCACCGGAAATGACAGATGGTCAAAGAGCGCCTGCAGCCGAGCGTTTGAGGGCTGCTTTTCAGGTTCTTGTTCCAGGGGCTTGCGTCCGTCCCGGCTCTGTGGGCTGCTGTTCAAAGTGAGACCTCCTGTTTTCCTGATCACTCGTGGCATCAAAGCACGACTGAATCAGGATGTAAAGTTTGGAAAGGGATGGTTCAGTGCCCTGGAAGGAAAAGATATGCATACAGCATTGTTCGCATATGCGCATTTTCCAGTTTTATGGCCGCTCCATTCCTGGCAGCGGCTTCCCTGTATTCCTGTGTGTCGTAAAGGCTGAAATCCAGTACCTTTTAACAGGAGAACAGCATGTGGTATATAGGTTGAAGAATGTAGATTGCAGCCGGGCCGAAGCGTATTCTTATAATCCCATAACACCTGTGCAGAGGAAGCTGTGAGTGGTTTTTGTGAAGATACAGTATGTAACCTGTAGAAATATGGCGCCGCATCTGCAAGGCTGAGAAAAACACTTTCACTCAGCACACTGCTTGAGAAGATTGTTTGCAGCCCAACCTGGACACAGTCGGCAGCATGATCCTGGCGGAGCGCGCTCACCAGGATCATGCCAACCAAATGATGGGGCCGGCCTTACCGTGCCGGCTCGGCGGGTTCTGATACTTCCTTCAGGATTTCCCCTGCCAGTTTGGTTTTGATGTTGACTGCCAGATCACCCAAAGAAACAATACCGGTGACCTTGCCTTCCTTGTTCTTAACCAGTACTCGACGAATTTGCTTATCTTCCATTAAATCGGCAACTGTTTTGATGTCATCTTCCTCATTAACGCTAATGATACTCTGAGTAACGACCTCCACAACCTTGTGCTTTTCCGGATCGAGACCCTGGGCCGTGCTTCGAATTACTATGTCACGATCGGTCATAATACCAACAACCTCATCTCCTGCAGTGACCGGTAACGCTCCTATATTAATATCTTTCATCTTTTCTGCCGCTTTTTGGATTGAATCATCGGGATGAACAAATTTAATATTGGGGGTCATGACTTCGTGTACTTTCATCCTTAATCCTCCTTTCTATTTTTCTTACAGCTTTCTAATAACCTTAGAGATCAATAATTTTATATGTACTTCCCGGCATCATTAGACTCCTTTCTTTATTATTAGGTGTATGTTTTCCAAATGCATATCACGAGGGGCACAATTTGCAGAGCTTCATGCATCCGCATATGCCTTAGAAACCCTCGGCTCCTTTCAGCTATAAGTTTAGACATCCTTTTTCGGAAAAAAATGGGGTCGATAGTGTATATTGTCCAGTGGACCATCAACGAACTCGGCGTCAAGTACCGGTAAAATCCGGTCCATACGGGGGGGCACTCCGTACCCCGTGCCTACTCTAGTTTCCATCCAGAAATGGTCTTTTTTGCCAATCTCGGCGTCAATCTGCGAGGTTGCTTGTGCGGCGTACTTCAGTACGCCTCCGCGCAACCTCTTGATTTCCTTGATCTTGACAAAAAATCCTCATTTCTGAATTGGAAACTTGCCAGTGCCCGAAAAGCGTTTCTGGATGGGCACTACTCTACTCAAAACCGGAGCGGCGGGGACATCATAAGGAGGCAGTTGCTGAAACTGGAGGAGGTGGGTGTAAAGGTCAGGCCCGAAGACACCCCGTTGCTTCTCGAGTTGTTCGACAGTATGTCCATGAGGAGCCGTTATTACCGTTTCTTGAGCCCCAAGAAATCACTTTCCCGGGAAATGCTCGTCC
>JAWLEX010000063.1:0-18166 GCA_041685835.1 Desulfatiglandales bacterium | reverse complement strand
ATCCCGGCCAAGGGGTTGTTTATTTCGTGAGCCACCCCGGCCGCCATGCGGCCCACAGAAGCGACTTTCTCGGACTGAACAAGCTGAAGGTGGGTGTCTTCCAACTCCTTTCGCATCTCGAGAATCTCGCGCATATCCCGAAATACGCCTACACTGCCGATCTCTTTTCCGTCGATGGTGATCAAGGATGCCGAGAGCGTCACCGGGATCTCCTCACCATCCTTTGTCGCAATGGACATGCTCGTAGGATTGAGTTTTCCGGGAGGCCCATATTTGTCACTGCGCATCTTGCGCATGTTTTCCTTGGCTGTCTCAATGTCATAGAAGGTGCTCAAGTGGCCCCTGTTCATGATATCATCGGCCGAATGGCCGGTCAGGCTCTCCATTCCCTCATTAAAAATGAGCACATTCCCTTTTGTATCAACCATGACTATTCCGTCCACCGTGCTCTCGATCACTTTCTCGAACAGGGTCTTGCTGTGCTCGACTTCTCGCTCGAGGAGTACACGCTGGGTCACGTCGCGGGAGGCCTCGAGAATCTGAATTATATCCCCCTTCTCGTTGAAGATAGGAGAAATGGTGACCACATCGTAAGACTCCTGCCCGTCCGCATGCGGCACTTTCTGAAACGTGCTTACAAGTCCTTCGCGGCTAAGCTCTTCGAGCCGCGTTCGAAGGAAGCACTCCCTTCCGGTTTGATCACAGGGCTGGTCCAGCCCGTAGCGCACCTTGTAACAGGGCCTTCCAACCGCCTCTTCAGACGACAGGCCGAATTCTTTGAGAAGGGTGTAATTCGCGGTGACGACAGTCATGTCCTTGTTCACAACCATGACCCGGTAGGGGAGGGAGTCCAGGATCGCCTGTACGTCCTTTCGGCTCTTCTCCTGGTAGCGCTGCCGCTCACGCTCGAATTCCGTACGCTCCATTTCTATTTGAATCAGGTCCCAGAGGAGACGCACGGCCCGGTGGTCCATAAGGGAGATTCCGGCCGGCTTGGAGCGTTCGATCTCCTTTCGGATCTCGACAAGACCGGTCATTTCCAGGATCATATTTATGTCGAGTTCGTAGAGCGTGTGGAAATCCGTGGCTGTAAAAAGCCCCATGCGCCGGGCAAGGCGAATGCCCGGGCCCTCGGGGTCGGGATCGGAAACCCCCAGGATGGTCATCTGAAGCCGGGACAGGCGTTCGTCATCCAGGAGCTTCAGGAGGTTGTGACAGGCCTCGCCCCCGCCGACAATGGCGACTTTGAGAGGGTCGCGCTGATCCCGCTTGGGAGTAAATTGCGGCGATTCAACTCCGGACTCAGGTGAGTATCGCAGGGGAGGGGTCATCAAGAGAGCAGACCTCGTGAATGACGCGGCGGCGCGGGGAAATTATCCGGCTACGACTGTGTCCGGCGCACCACCCTGGTTTCCAGGTCCTTGAGGATATGACTGAGGGCCGCACCTGCCCGGATTGGGCCCGAATTGTTCCATCCCTTGCGCAGGGCTTCCAGGGTAATATTTCTGAACTCATCCACGGTGGAAACCATGGACTCCCAAAGGATAAGCTTTTGAAGGACGTGACGCTCCCCGGCGTTCAAGTCCGTTTGGGTATCATAGGATTTACCGTCTGCCGTAGTGAAGATCATGGGATCGGAGAGGCCGCTTGAATGTCGGCATTGAAGGGCCATCATAGAGGAGTGAAGGCGGGTAGTTCAAGGAAAAAAGCCGGGCACCTTGCGCGAACTCCCGAAGGGGCCTGTCGGGGCGCGGCTTCCGATGCCGGCGGGGTTCCAGTCAGGGGCCCTGGATATAAGAACCCCCGGGGAACTCTCACGAGTCCGCCGGGGGTCCTGATTCAATCTATACGCCGGGGTTATGTAAGGCGTCAGACCTGGGGCCGCGGAAGGACACCCGCGCGCTCGGCTATCTCGGGAACGCGGTGCTCCCACTCGATGGCCATGAGGTGCACCCCGGCCACGCCTTCCATTTCCTGAAACTCCTGAATCTGCTCGAGAGCGAATTGTATGCCTTCCTCCGCCACCTTGCCTTTGCCGGCCCCCTGCAGCCTCTGGATCAGCTCGTCTGGGACATCCATGCCCGGGACCATCTTGGACATGTACTTAGCCATACCAACGCTTTTCATCGGTGTGACCCCGGCCAGAATATAGCATTTCTCATGGACCCCCATGTCCACCACACGCTTCATGAACTCCCGAAACCGCTCCATGTTGTAGATACACTGGGTCTGGATGAAATCCGCACCGGCCTCGGCCTTCTTGGCCAGGCGGAAAGGCCGGAACTCGTAAGGCTCGGCAAACGGATTTGCCGCGGCTCCGATGAAAAGCCTGGGCGGCACATCGATCTCCTCGTCGTTCATGAAGGTGCCTTCATCCCGCATTTTCTTTGCAAGCGCGATGAGCTGCATGGAATCGATGTCATATACGTTTTTGGACTGTGGATGGTTACCGAAACGCTGGTGGTCACCCGAGAGGCACAGCATATTTCGAATCCCCATGGCGCTCACGCCGAGGATGTCGCTCATCATGGCCAGGCGGTTGCGGTCGCGGCAGACCATCTGGAAGTTTGGTTCCACACCCTCCTGCAGCATGATGGTGCTGGCCGCCCAACTGGACATGCGCACCACTGCCGTCTGGTTGTCAGTAACGTTTACGGCATCAACCATGCCCTTCAGGTGGGCGACTTTCTCCTTGAGATGCTCCACATTGGCCCCCTTTGGGGGACCGCACTCACCAGTGAAGGCGAAGTGCCCCGCTCTCAGGACCTTTTCCAGATTGCTTCCAGATTTCAGATCGCTCATTGAACCAACTCCTCCCTCACGCTTCTCCTGGGACCGCCGTCACGTGCAGTGTCCCAGGATTTCGGCGGCCTAACGCTCAGCAGGTCCTCCAGGCGGCCATTTTCCATCTTCTTTCGGACGATTAGGTCCCAGATGCAGTCCACTTCCTTGCTGATCTCACACTTTCCGCCGGCCGATCCGCCGCAGGGACCGTTGAGCAGGCTCTTGGAGCAGCGTGCAATGGGGCACATACCGTCAAAATAATGGATAATGCACTGGCCGCACCCTGCACATCGCTCCTCCCATATACCGTGTTGAACCGCCCCTCCGAAAAAGGTCGTGTTTACGGCCGGAAAGAACCTTTGATCCGGATAGGCATTGGACAGGAACTGCGGGCCTACCCCGCAGGCCATGGAAATGACCGCATCGTAGGAACCCACCTCGTTCTTGACCAGCTCGATGTATTCGGGATCACACTGACGCTCGATGGTCCGTTCTCCCACTTCCAGAGTCCGGCCTTCCTTCTTGCGTGCGATCTTCAGGGCGGAAGCAAGGATTCCCACCTCCTTGGCTCCGCCTACGTTGCACACGGTAACGCATCCCTTGCAGCCGATGATCAGGACATTGTCACAGTCATCGATCATCTCCAGGATTTCGGTCAAAGGCTTTCGATCTGCTACAATCATGGCTCACCTCATTCAGTATCCAACGGGAACTGAGCTTCTGGACAAGAGCAAGCTTGCGGCACGCTTCAGGCGGCTCTCTTCAGGTTCACAGGGCTGGGCCCCAATGCCTGAATACGTTCCGTCATTTCCTTTGCGATCTCTACGAAACGCGGGCCTTCGCCTGCGGAAAGGTTGTACATCTCAACACGTTCGGGTTCGATCCCGAGTTCACTCAAGACCTTCTTCACATAATTGACCCGGCGCCGGGCCTTGAGATTGCCTGTGAGAAAGTGGCATTCCCCTTCGAGACAGCCCGCGATGTACACGCCGTCCGCTCCGTCCTCGATCGCTTTGAGCAGGTGAAGGATGTCGACCCGGCCGGAGCAGGGCACCTGAATCACTTTGATGTTGCTGGGGTATGAAAGTCTCATCGAACCTGCCAGGTCCGCAGCCGAATAGGCTCAATATTGGCAACAGAATGCAAGAATACGGGGTTCGAAATCAGCCATAGTACCTCCCTATTAGACAATATTGAAAAGGGCATCTTCCTTGGCAATAATCTGGTCGTCCGTGAAGTGCCGCAGGACAATCGCCTTGCCCGGACACTCAGCAACGCAGGCGCCGCAGCCGCGGCACTCGGCCGGGTCAATGACCGCATGGCCTTCGGTCCCGATTTTCGGCACGCCGTACGGACAGGTTCTTACACAGGTGACGCACACTGCGCAACGTTCGGGAATAACCTCGGCCACAACACCTCCCACCATGATCCCTTCGCGGCTGAGGATGGTCATGGCCCTGGCTACTGCGGCATTGGCCTGGGCGATGGTCTCCTCCAGGGGTTTGGGGTAATGGGCCAGGCCGGCCATGAACACGCCCTCCGAAGACATGTCCACCGGCCGGAGCTTTGCGTGGGCCTCGATCAGGAAGCCCTCATTGTTGACCGGGACCTTCAGGAGCTCGAACAGTTCCCTGTTCTCGCCCGGAAGGACAGCCGCGGCCAGGACAAGGAGGTCAGGGGCGATCCGGACGGGACGCTGGAGCACGTGATCCGTGACCATAAGGGAAATACTCCCTTCAGCGGTCTCCGTGACCTCCGGCGCGTTTTCCGGGTCATAGCGGATGAACAGCACACCCTTCTCCCTGGCCTCGCGGTACAGGTCCTCCCGGAACCCGTATGCCCGCATGTCGCGGTACAGGATGAAGACCTTCATCTCGGGGTTGAGCTTCTTGAGCTTCAAGGCGCTTTCAAGGCTGTGGGTGCAGCAGATCTTGCTGCAGTAAGGCCGCTCGGGAATGCGAGAGCCCACGCACTGAATGAATACGGCGGTCCCGGCTTCTGCAACCGCTCCCTCGTCTTCCTTGAGCGCCTTGTCCAGGTCCAGATGGGTAAGCACCTTGGGGTTCTTGCCGTAAAGATACTCGGTAGGTTCGTACTCGCGGCCCCCCGTGGCCAGGATGGTCACGCCGTGTTCAATGACCTGGGGGGAACCGCCCCCTTCGCCGGACCGGACCGTGGTGACGAAATTCCCCACTGTCCCGTTGAAGTCCTTGACCGCCGAATTCATGAAGACCTGAATGTTGGGATGGCCTTTAACCCGTTCTGCCAGTTTTTCCACATACGAAGGTATGTCTTCGCCTTTCCATGTGGTGCGCAGTCGCCGGGCCACACCGCCCAGCTCATTTCCCTTTTCCACCAGAAAGGCCTGATATCCCTGCTCGGCAATGCCCAGGGCGGCTTCCATCCCCGCCACACCGCCACCCACGATAAGCGCTGCGTGCGTGACGGCGAGAGGGAACTGCTGGAGCGGTTCCACCAGGGCGGCCTTGGCCACCGCCATGCGGACCAGGTCCTTTGCCTTGGCCGTGGCCTTTTCAGGCTCGTTCATGTGGACCCAGGTGTTCTGATCCCGAATGTTGGCCATCTCAAAGAGATACTTGTTGAGGCCTGCGTCGCGGATAGTCTCCTGAAAAAGGGGTTCGTGGGTTCGAGGCGAGCACGAGGCGACCACCACCCGGTTGATCCCCTTTTCCTGAATGACCTCCTTCATCTTGTCCTGGGTGTCCTGGGAGCAGGTGAACAGGTTGTCCTCCACGTGAATCACGTGGGGCAGGCCTGCTGCGTAATCTCTTACCGCGGGCACGTCTGCGATGCCCCCGATGTTGATCCCGCAGTTGCACACGAACACACCTATCTTGGGCGGCTCTCCGGAGAAGTCCTTTTCAGGGGGCAGGTCCTTGATACGTGTCATGGTCCCGCGCGCGTCCGCCAGGATCCGGCCGGAAGCCGCGGCTGCGGCCGAGGCCTCCATGACCGAACTGGGTATGTCCTTCGGCCCCTGGAACACGCCGCACAGATAGACGCCCTCCCGGTTGGTGGAGACCGGGGTGAAAGTCCCTGTCTCGGCGAACTGGTGGGAGTTGAGTTCTATTCCCATCCTCTCGGCGAGGGAGACAATATCCTTGTTGGGGGAAAGCCCGACGGAGAGGACGACCATGTCGAAGTCTTCTTCCAGCGGTTCGCCCGCCTCGGTGACGTATTTTATTCGAAGCGTGTCGTCGTCCCTGGGGACCACGGAATGGATGCGCGAGCGTACAAAGCGGACCCCGCTCTCCTCCTCGGCCCGCCAATAGTACTTCTCGAAGTCTTTGCCGTAAGTACGCATGTCCATGTAAAAAACGGCCGCATCCAGGTCTTCCTTGCTGTGCTCCTTGGCGATCACGGCCTCCTTGATGGCGTACATGCAGCATACGGCCGAGCAGTAGGCATGGTCGCATTTGTTGATGTCACGGGAACCCACACACTGAAGCCATGCGATCTTAGCGGGCTCCTTGTGATCGGACGGGCGGACGAGATGACCCTCGTAAGGGCCGGAGGCCGACAGGATCCGCTCGAACTCCATGCTCGTCACCACGTTGGGGTGTTGGGAATAGCTGTAGGTGTCAAAGGCGGACGGATCAAAGGGGGTGAACCCGGGGGCCATTACGATGGATCCGACCTCGAAGGTCTTTTCCATTGGAACCTGTTCGTGATCTATGGCTCCGGCCAGGCAGGCGGACACGCACTGGTAGCACTCCGAGCAGATGCCGCACTCGAGACAGCGCCGGGCTTCCTTACGCGCCTCCTCCTCGGTGAAACCCAGGGTGATCTCCTTGAAGTTTCTCTCCCTCTCTTCAACGGGGAGGGTACGCATGGGGATTCGCGAGGATCTTTGTTCGCCTTCCGTGTCGGGCTTCTCGTAGGACCATTCCTTTTCGCGGTCCTCCCGCAGGTCCAGCCCGTTGATATAACGGTGAATGCTCTCGGCCGCCTCTTTTCCGCAGTTTACTGCGTCCACCACGGATTTGGGCCCGTAAAAAACATCTCCCCCGGCAAAGACTCCCTCTATGGGGGTCTGAAGCGTGACCGGATCCGCCTTGAGCCCTCCCTGGGGCGAGACGGCTATACCCTGTGGTTCGGCGAAATCCAGGTCCGCAGCCTGGCCAATGGCCACGATGGCCGTGTCAGCCTCTATGGAGCTGATGTCCGACTCGTCATAACTCGGGTTGAACCGGCCGTTTTCATCGAACACGGAGGTGCAGCACTTGAACTCGACGCCCTCGAGCTCGCCGCCCTCGACCATAAACCGTGTGGGCCCCAGGCTGTTGACTATCTTTATTCCTTCCTCCAGGGCCTCTTCGATTTCGTAATCCCAGGCCGGCATCTCTTCCCGCTTCTCCAGGCAGACAAGGGTGACGTCTTTGCCGCCCGTCCGCTTGGCCGTAAGCGCTACGTCCACGGCGACATTGCCGCCGCCGATCACCACGACACGGTCTCCAACGGAAACCTTGCCGCCAAGGGCTGCTTCACGCAGGAAATCCACGCCCTTGAGCACCGCCTCGTGGTCCTCCCCCGGTACGTTGAGCCTCCGGCTGAGGTGAAGCCCCGTGGCCATGAACACCGCGCGGTAGCCTTCACCCTTGAGGCTTTCCAGGGTGACGTCCTCACCGAAGGAGACGCCGGTCCTGATCTCGACGCCCATCTCCTCTATGACCTTGATCTCCTCTGCGATGATATCCCTGGGGAGCCGGTAAGCGGGTATGCCCACGGACATCATTCCGCCTGAAACCGGGAGCTTCTCGAACACGGTTACGGGATATCCGTTCCATGCCAGGTAATAAGCTGCGGTAAGGCCGGATGGGCCGGCGCCTATCACTGCAACCTTTTCATCACGCCTTTCTTCGGGTTGCGGGATGTACCGGGTCTTTTCGTCCAGGTCCAGGTCGGCTATAAAGCGGTGCAGGTGCTGGATCGCGATGGGCTCGTCCACGTCTCCCCGGGTGCAGACACCCTCGCAGGGATGGTGGCAGACCCGGCCGCAGATTGCGGGAAAGGGATGGGCCCCCTTGAATAGTTCCAGCGCCTCCCTGTACTTGCCCTGGTTGATGAGGGCCACGTATCCCTGTATGCTGACATGAGCGGGGCAGGTGGCCTTGCACGGAGCCGTACCCCGCTTATCGATGGCGAATGCGCTGGGCATGGCCTGGGGATAAAGCTTGTACACGGCCTTCCGGTCCCGGAGGCCCTCGTCGAACATGTTCGGGACGTCAATGGGACATACCTTGCTGCACTCCCCACAGGCCGTGCACTTGGCGAGGTCTACGTAACGGGGGTTCTCTTTGAGTCTGACATGAAAGCGCCCCGCCTCACCGGAGACATCCACGATCTCCGTGTTGGTCAGGAGCTCGATGTTCAGGTGACGCCCGCATTCAACGAGTTTGGGTGAGATGATGCACATGGAACAGTCGTTCGTCGGAAAGGTCTTGTCGAGCTGGGCCATGACCCCGCCTATGGCGGACTGCTTTTCCACCAAGTGAACGAGGTACCCGGATTCGGCGAGATCCAGAGATGCCTGGATTCCCGCAATCCCGGCACCTATCACCATAACCGAGCCGTTGGGGGAGTTTTTATCACTCATTGGTTCGACCTTCTCCTCTTTCTCTGTTTTCGCCTGGGTGCTGTCCAGAGCCTGGTGACAAAGGTTTACTCCCGGCAACCATTCGATCCCGAGGACTATGCGGCCGCCCGCCGAACGGTTCGTTATTGGGAGGGAGGAAACGAATGCATGCTAAGCCTTGGGTCACTTACCGAAGGCGATCGGAGGCCCACGGGATTTGAGAAAACCGAAGGCTGTTGGATTCGCCCTATTTCGGGTAGTTTCCGGGACTTCGTGAAAGCAGATTAATGCCATAGGGCTTGTTATGTAGTCAAGGAAAAATCAAGGTGTAAAAGGGGCCTCGAAGACCCGGTGCGGACCGCTCTCTGGACGCGGGAAAAGGGGAAAGGTCGGGTAATTTAAGATTGACCGCTCAAGAACGGTTTTCTACAATTCCTCAAGAGCTGTGCGTTCCATGCCTTTGTTTCCACCCCGGACGCAGAATGAGCCTTGCCGTCCGCCGCCGCCGGATCAGCTGGTTTGATCGAGGAAAGAATTAGAGCTTCATCAAGAAGGATACGAAGATCACGAAGGGGATCAAGGATTGACAAAACCAGTAATCACGCTGATCTCTCGCCGTTAGGGCCCGGAACAACCCGAGATTTCATGCGAGGAGGTAACCATGTCAAGGCATACAACCTGCTGGATGATTATGGTTCTGGCTCTGTCCCTGGGCTGGTCCGCCGGTACCCCGTCCGCTGCAGATTCTGAGACGGTCGTTCGGGCCAAGATCGGCATTCAGGTACTTTCAGGGGACCGAATAGAAAGGGCCAAGAGCTGCGACAGGCTCAAGGCCGGGGACATGCTCCGCATATACGTCCACCCGGAGCGGGGATGCTACGTATATGTGGTACACTCGGACCGGCAGACCGCGACCCTTTTGAACACTGTGGAGCAGCGTATTCAGGGGTCCACCCTTGTGATGCCTTCCCTCCATCAATACTATCAGGTGGATGGAAAGAGCCCTGTAGAGACCTTTGCGATCATATGCAGCCCGAAAGAGTTGACGGACATTTCCGACATAATGAAAAACGGCGAGGCGTCTCATGCCGTCTGGGCCTCCCTGGCGGATGATCTTTCCGCCAAGAGTCGAATAGATCTGACCCAGGACTCTGAAAGGCCGTTTGCCATTGCCGGGAATGTGCGCGGCGCAGGGGGACAATCCCCGGCGGCCGGAGATCCCTTTTCCGAGAGGCTTCAGATATTCTCGGGCCGCTCTTTACTCATAAAACGGTATGAGTTCCGGGTTCATCCTTAGGCCGTTTTTTACGGTGTGATGGTGTAAGTGTCGGTGACGGTGACGGCCTGACTGGCGCAGGTTGCACGTACTGAAATGCTGTGGTAAAAGTGTAGTCGTCCCCACCATGGTAGAGAAGGCTATGCCCGCGTGTGCAGGCGAACTGGGGGAAAAATCAATCTTAAGGCATATGCAGGAGGGGAGAGCAAACCGGAATCATGCAGCAACATACCGGACAGAACCTGGAAGGCGACGTGGTCCTCATATACTACCAGGATGAACCTACCGTGTACGCCCGCATCGAGGCCATTGAGCCGGATGTCAAAAAAGACTGGTACCGGTTGACCCTTCTGATGCTCACGATTCCCTCCCAAAGCGCTACTTGGATTCTTCGCGAGGAGTACATCAACGGCACGCCTTTCACCATGGGAGGCCGGCCGCTCAGGATCGAGGGGGTGGGACGGGCCGTGCGGCAGGCCGAGCCGGGCGGTAAAGACGAGGCGGGCATGGACGATGGGCCTAAGAACTCCGCCTCGAAAGTCATTCCCTTGCGCAAAAAGAATTCCTGAAATGCCGAATGCAAACGAAAGCTGCCGCGCTGAAATCGCGATAATGAATACGCGGTGTCTGCGGCGGCGGGAAGCGCGTGAGTTTCTCCGGATCGAAGGGATTGAAGCAATGGGAGGTTTGGGTATCTTTGGGTTGCGTCTGCTTGTTTCAGTGGTTCTTTCACTGGTGATCTCGCGGCTCTTTTTCGGAAACATCTCCATTGTGCGTGTGGGCGGGCTGGCATTGGCCCTGTTGGTTTTTGCGTACGTGCTGGAATACACAAAAAAGCGAGATAAGGGGGACGAAAATGGCATCTAAGAGGGTCGTATTTTCGTTTGAGGAGGGAGATGCTTCCAACAAAAAGCTGCTCGGAGGAAAGGGCGCGAACCTGTGTGGAATGACGCAGATCGGGATTGCCGTGCCACCCGGCTTTGTCATTTCCACCGAGGCCTGCCTGGACTACCTCAAAGATAAGAGGAAAAAACTCAAGCCCGCCGTCATGGAACAGGTGCGGACAGCCATGGCAGACCTTGAAAAGAAGACCGGGAAGGGCTTTGGGTCCTCCAAGAACCCCCTGCTTGTCTCGGTTCGTTCCGGTGCCGCCATGTCCATGCCGGGCATGATGGACACCATCCTTAACCTCGGGCTCAACGAGGAAACAGCAGGGGGGCTGATCAAGCTCACCAAGAACGAGAGGTTTGTTTACGATGCATACCGAAGGCTGGTCCAGCTTTTCGGCACCGTCTGTCTTGGAATCCCGGACGAGGCGTTCGACGAGGTGTTTTCCCGCATAAAGCAGAAGATTGGGGCCAAAACCGATATTGAACTCGAAGCCGCCGCCCTGAAAGAGGCCACCACGGCCTTCATGAAGGTGGTGAAGGAAAAAACCGGGTCCCCGTTCCCGCAGGATCCCTACGAGCAACTGGAGCTTTCCATTCAGGCCGTGTTCAACTCATGGATGGGAAAACGGGCCGTGGATTACAGGCGGGAGTTCCAGATAACGGAAGAGATGGCCCACGGTACAGCAGTAAACATCTGCACCATGGTGTTCGGGAACATGGGCAACGACTCCGCAACCGGCGTTGCATTCACCAGGAACCCCGGTACCGGAGAGAACCGCCTCTACGGTGAGTACATGATCAACGCCCAGGGCGAGGATGTGGTCGCCGGCATCCGGACACCCAAACCTATTCGCGAACTCAGGCGGGATATGCCCAGGGTTTACCGGGAGCTCGAGGACCTTCGGCACACACTGGAGAGTTACTACCAGGAAGTACAGGACTTCGAGTTCACCATAGAGAAGGGCACCCTGTACTGCCTCCAGACCCGCAACGGCAAGATGAACGCCGCCGCCTTTATTCGGACCTCGATAGACATGGTCAACGAGGGGCTCCTTACAGAGCAAGAGGCAATCCTTCGCATCCAGCCGGAGATGCTCACCCAGTTCCTTCATCCCAGGCTCGACCCCAATGCCAAAGTAAAAGTGCTGGCCCAGGGCCTTCCCGCCTCTCCAGGCGCGGCGTCCGGGCGGATAGTGTTCGACGCTGACCGGGCCGAGACCAAGGCCAAGCTCGGAGAGAAGGTTATCCTGGTCCGGGAGGAAACCAAACCCGACGATATTCACGGATTCTTTGCGGCCCAGGGGATACTTACGAGCCGGGGCGGAAAGACCTCCCATGCTGCGGTCGTGGCCAGGAGTATGGGAAAGCCCTGCGTATCAGGTTGCGAGGCGATTCGTATCAACCACACGGCCAAAGAGGCGGTCATTTCCGGATTGATCCTGCATGAAGGAGATACGATCACCATCGACGGAACCACCGGAAATGTCTTTCAGGGGCTGGTTCCGACCATTGAACCTGAATTCGTTGAGGACCTCCTTGTGCTCCTGGACTGGGCCGACGACATGGCCGAGCTCAAGGTAATGGCAAACGCCGACACGCCCGAATCGGTTGAAAAGGCCAAAAAGTACGGAGCCGTGGGCGTGGGGCTGTGCCGCACGGAACGGATGTTCAACCAGGCTGAGCGGCTTCCTATTGTCCAGGAAATGATCCTTTCGGATTCCATCGAGGAAAGAAAGGCGGCCCTGGACAGGCTGCTGCCCTTTCAGAGGGAGGACTTCAAGGAGATCTTCCGGATCATGGGCGGTCTGCCGGTAACCATTCGGCTGCTGGATCCGCCTATCCATGAATTTCTCCCATCGGCCGAGGAACTGGTCACTGAAATCGATCACCTTCGCGAACTCAAGAAGACGGTGGAGGGCATGTCCGCGCTCCCGGATACTCTCAACCTGTTGGATCCGGAATTTCTGAATCGCTATGCAGCCAACCTCGAGAGTATAACCGTCGGCCTGGAGGAGCTTAAGAACAAACATCTCGCCGAGGAGTTGATCGAGAACAAGGAGGCCATGCTGCAAAAGGTCCGGTCACTGGCCGAGACAAATCCCATGCTCGGACACCGGGGAGTAAGGCTGGGTATTACGTATCCCGAGATTTACGCCATGCAGATCCGGGCCATCCTGGAGGCGGCAGCCGAACACCTCAAAGAAGGGGGCGCGGTTGCAGCGGAGATAATGGTGCCCCAGGTGTGCACCCTTGAGGAACTGAAATGGGTTCACAAGTACGTGGAAGAGATCCACGGGGAGGTGGAGAAAAACCTCGGGATTGAGGTGCCTTTCAAGTTCGGCACCATGATAGAGGTGGTAAGGGCCTGCATGCGTGCCGGCCGAATCGCCGAATTGGCTGAATTCATGTCCTTTGGGACCAACGACCTTACCCAGGCTACCTTTTCTTTCTCCAGGGAAGATGCGGAAAACAAATTCCTTCCTCTTTACAACGAACGGGGCATCCTGCAGCACAACCCTTTCGAGGTTCTTGACATCAAGGGTGTAGGGCGCCTGATGCTTATCACTGTGGAATGGGCCCGCAAGACCAGGGCCGACATGAAGATCGGGATCTGCGGGGAACAGGCCGGGCATCCGGAGACGATAAGATTTTGTCACCACATCAAACTCAGCTACGTATCCTGCTCGCCGCCGAGGGTCCCCATAGCCCGCCTTGCTGCGGCCCATGCCAGGCTCAAGGAGGGAGAGTATTCTTACATTTGATCGCCCGTGATTTCCGGCGGGAGAGTATTCCGGGGGCGGCCTTGCATGGAGGCCGCCCCTGTTTGCTTTCCGATGTTTCACCACGAAGTTCACGAAGAACACGAAGAAATTAAGTTGGGATTTCGATTTCGATTATTTCAGCAGGTGGGTGGGCCCTAATAGCTTGAGTGCCGGGGTGTCCGCGGTGATGTTCCCCTTGACGTCCGGCGTGGTTGCACTATCTTTCTAAACAGGGTAAACAAAGACGGAATTTCTTCTGATTTCCAAAGGAAAGGAATCATGACGTACTATGAATACTAAAGCTTCAGGCTTCGAGCAGGGGCCCATTCGACCGCCGAACGAGGCCCAGAGCCTTTTATTTCGATTTACGAGGAACTGTCCCTGGAACCAGTGTCTTTTCTGCCCGGTGTACAAGGGGAAAAAGTTCTCCCTGAGGACTGTGGAGGAAATAAAACAGGACATTCAGGCCGCGCGGGACCTGGCCGACGAGATCAAGGCACTATCATGGAAACTCGGTGAAAAGGGAGAGATTAACGGCCATGTGGTGAGTTCCCTGTTCAACAGTGGGGGAACCAGCGATGCCGCCAGGAGCGTCGCCGTATGGCTTTACTATGGCACCGGTTCCTGTTTTCTTCAGGACGCGGACAACCTGGTCATGAAGACCAGGGACCTGGTGGAAGCCCTGCGGTTCCTCCGCAAGACCTTCCCTGAGATCAAGCGGGTTACCACGTACTCCAGGTCACGCACCATAGTCCGTAAGTCCTTGGAGGGCCTGACCGAGATCGGAAAGGCCGGGCTCGACCGTGTCCACGTGGGACTCGAGACAGGGTACGATCCCCTGCTCAAACTTGTTAAAAAGGGGGTTTCCAGCGATCAGCAGGTGGAGGCCGGCCGCAAGGTCGTGGACGCGGGCCTGGAGCTCTCCGAGTACGTGATGCCCGGTCTCGGCGGGCAGGAGATGTGGAAGGAGCATGCCCTGGCCACGGCCCGTGTGCTGAATCGTATCAATCCTCACTTCATCAGGCTGCGAAGCCTGCGCGTTCCGAAACGGGTCCCCCTTCACAAGCTTCTCGAGGAAGGGCGATTTACCATACAGACCGATGACATGCTTGCAGATGAGCTGAGTTTGTTCATCGAGACGCTGGAGGGCATCACGAGCGTTGTTACCAGCGACCATATCATGAACCTTTTGGAAGAGGTTTCAGGGAAGCTTCCGGAGGACAAGGAAAAGATGCTCGAGGTCATTCGAAAATACCAGGAACTTCCGGATGAGAAGCGCCTGATCTACCGCGTGGGACGGCGTGGCGGCGCTTACCGCTCCACGGACGACCTCGACAGGGATCCGGCGACTTACGAGAAGATTCAACGTCTCCTCACGCAGGTCCGTTCCGAGGGCGGGGAACAAGCGGTTGACCGTTTTATCACCGATATGGTTGACCGCTATATCTGAACGCCTCGACCATCCCCTCGGTCAAATGCATTTAACCGCGCAAAAAAGTTTGAAGGCGGAGGTGCTTCGTGGCCTACTACCCGATACTAATGGACCTCGAGGGAAAACGTGCACTCGTCGTTGGAGGAGGGGCGGTCGCCGAGCGAAAGGCGCTCACGCTTCTTGAGTTCGGCGCGTATGTGGACGTGATAAGCCGTGAGCTCAGCCCGTCTCTCAATGCCCTTTTCGAGAAAGGCCGTGTCAGGTGGTTGGGGCGGTATTTCGAAGAGGAGCAACTGAACGGAGCGGTCCTTGTGATAGCTGCAACCGACGACGTCTCGGCCAACCGCCGGGTCGGCATCGCCTGTCATGCCAAGGGAATCCCGGTCAATGTGGTGGACCAACCCGCGGACTGTACTTTCATCGTCCCGGCCGTGGTTCGGAGGGGAGACCTGCTCCTGGCGGTTTCCACCTCCGGCCGCAGCCCGGCCCTGGCCAGGGCCGTCCGCGAGGAATTGGA
The DNA here is from genome assembly GCA_041685835.1 of Desulfatiglandales bacterium. Classification (GTDB taxonomy): domain Bacteria; phylum Desulfobacterota; class DSM-4660; order Desulfatiglandales; family HGW-15; genus JAIPEI01. The sequence continues at coordinate 2,909 of JAWLEX010000063.1, read as the reverse complement.
GAAGCGATTCGGCCCGGAATATGGAGACTTTCTCGCCATCATGGGGAGCGTGCGTGAAGATGTGCTGTCCCTGGACCGGGATCACAAAGCCAACCGGGCCGTATTTCAGGAACTGGTGCGGTCGAACCTCCTGGAAGCGGTTCGCATGAAGGACTGGTCCTGGGCCGCCCGTATTCTGACGGAAACCCTCGGGACCGCCTGGAGCGAGGTCGATGTTCGTGAGAGTCTGGAGCAGGGTGAAAGGCGGGCAAAGCAATGGCGTTGATTCTTTACCGACTGGCCCTACTGCTGGTCCTCCTGGCGACCGGAGGGATGATCGTTTTCATCGTGAGGCAAAGGAAGTCCGTCTTTAAGTGGTCCTACCGGATACTGGTCGCGGGATTCGCGGTCCACACGGTTTTCCTTGTTCACCAGTACATCGCCATGGGGACCGCCCCTGTCTTGAGTCTGAAGTCGGCCCTCGGTTTCTTCGCCTGGACTATCACGGGGGCCTATCTCCTGTTTCAGCTCAAGTTCAGGCTCATGGTTCTTGGGTCGTTCATTGCGCCGCTGGCCGCCGTCCTGATGATTCTCTCCACTACCATTCCCGGGACCGAGGGTGCCACTGCCGGCCCCCTGTTCAAGAGCGTCTGGCTCACTATTCACGTGGTGACCGTGTTTGCGGGCGACGGTATGTTCGCAATCATGTTCGGGGCCGCCGTCATGTACCTGCTCCAGGAAAGGCAGATCAAGGGAAAACGGTTCGGTTTCCTGTACACGCGCCTTCCTTCTCTGCAGACACTGGACTCCATCAATCACCATGCCCTTGTGATCGGCTTCCCCCTTCTGACGCTGGGCATGGTAACCGGCGCAATTTACGCCCAGCAGGCCCTGGGGAGTTACTGGAGGTGGGATCCCAAGGAAGTCTGGTCACTCATTACCTGGCTGGCGTACGCCGTGCTTCTGCACGAAAGGCTCACAGTGGGTTGGCGCGGAAAACGCGCGGCCGTGATGTCCATCATATGTTTCGGCCTGCTGATCTTCACTTTCGTAGGCGTCAGCCTCCTGTTCAGTGATTATCACAGCTTCAGCAGCCTGGAGGGACGCACGGCGCAATGACTAACATAGTCACCATCGGCATGAACCACGAGACCGCACAGGTGGAGATCCGGGAATGCCTGGCGAGGGACCCGGACAACGTGTCACGTGCCCTGTCTGTCATGCGCGATCACCAGGCGATTCTGGAGGGACTCTACATTTCGACGTGCAACCGCGTCGAGGCCCTCTACACCACAGACAACATTTCCGAGGCCCGGAACAGCATTCTGGAGGTCTTCTCCAAACTCGGAGGAATCCGGGCGGAGGACTTGGCTCCCAGCCTTTACACCCTCGAGGACACGGAAAGCGTCAGGCACGTGTTCAAGGTGGCCTCCAGCCTGGATTCCATGGTGGTTGGTGAGCCTCAGATTCTGGGACAAATCAAGGAGGCCTACTTCCAGGCAACACGGGCCAAGACTTCGGGTGTCATCCTCAACCGTCTCATGCACCGGGCCTTTCACGTTGCCAAACGGGTGCGGACCGAGACGGGCATCTCGGATGCGGCCGTTTCCATCAGCTATGCAGCGGTGGAACTGGCCAAGAAGATATTCCACCAGCTCGCGGGCCGGAAGGTCCTGCTTGTGGGGGCGGGTGAAATGGCCGAGCTTGCGGCAAGATATCTCCTGTCCCATGGAGTCGAAAAAATCAGCGTGGCTAACCGCACTTTTGAGCGCGCCGTTCAGGTGGCCGGGGGCTTTCACGGCAAGCCGGTCTATTTTGAAGAGATCGAATCGGAACTGGTCGAAGCTGACATAGTAATTACGTCCACAGCGTCGCCTGAGTACGTCATAACCCACGAGCAGGTGAAACGTTCATTTCGGAAACGAAGAAACAGGCCTCTATTCTTCATCGACATAGCCGTCCCCAGGGATGTGGAGCCGCGTGTGAACAGCCTGGGAAACTCCTATGTATATGACATCGACGACCTCAGGGGCGTGGTGGAGATCAACCGGGCGCAGCGCCTGGAGGAGGCGGTGAAGGCCGAGAGGATTGTTGAGGAGGAGGTCTTGCGCTTCGAGGCCTGGCTCAAGACCCTGGGGGTCGTTCCAACTATCGTACGCCTCAAGGAAAAGGTCGAGGAGATCCGCAGAACGGAATTGCGTCGAAGCCTATCCGGGCTCGGGGACCTCACGGAACATCAGAGACAGGCCCTGGACCTGCTGACGACCTCCATTGCGGAGAAGATCATTCACGATCCCATCCTCACCCTCAAACAGAAAGCGGACCGCCCGAGCCGGGACCAAGTCCTGGATCTCACCCGCAGGCTTTTTCGGCTGGACGATAATCACGATTGATGATCCACATAACCCTTTGCCTCTCGCAAAGATGAAAAAAAACGCCAAGGAAAAACAGTGTGAGAAAGCAGGAGGCCTGATATGAGTATGGATAATCTGATCGAACGGCTGCGCTGCCACCCCGAATCTTCGCGCATAGGAATGATGGCCTGCCACCTCGGCGTGGTTCGAGGAACAAGCCTGAAGGGCTTTCAAGTCCAGGAGATCGAAGTGATTTATGACCAAGATGCTATTGCCAAAATAATTAGTGAAACAAGGAATATGGATGGCATTGTTGATGTTTTGGTTGAAACTAGTGAGGGCCTGCTCAAGGTAGGAGATGAGATCCTGGCCGTGGCCGTGGCCGGGGAGACACGCGAAACCGTATTCCCGGCCCTCATCCGCACGGTGGACCGCATAAAGGCGGAAGCGGTTCAAAAACGTGAAATACCTCTCTAACCAGTTTCCATCCAGAAATGGTCTTTTTTGCCAATCTCGGCGTCAATCTGCGAGGTTGCTTGTGCGGCGTACTTCAGTACGCCTCCGCGCAACCTCTTG
>JAWLEX010000193.1:0-4143 GCA_041685835.1 Desulfatiglandales bacterium | reverse complement strand
CGATCCCGATCCCGATCCCGATTTCGATTTGGATTATAACAACATCAATACTTCTTGTTTTTTCTGACAGCTTTTCAGGAGTAAGGGGCTAATGCGGGCCATCGCCCGCAACCCAACAGTGGTGTAGCCGGCAACCCCCATGATTGACAGGGACTCCTGTTTTCCATATTCTCGTATGAAAGAAACCTTAAGCTGCTTTGGACCCCAAGGGCGAGGGATTCACGTTATTATCCTGTTTTATCGTTTTTGACTTTCTTCGTGATCTCACCGCCCTTCGTGGCGGGGCTTTTTTTCGACAATGCGGGCCGCCTGGCCGGCCGGCGGCAAGGCTTGAAAAAAGGAGGAAATGCGCGTGCTGGATGAAATGTTTACCGAGGAGGACCTGGCCTCGATTCGCAGCAGGGGCATGTCGCCCGAGGATGTCCGTGCCCAGGTGGAGACAATACAAAGGGGCTTCCCCTGGACCGAACTGGATCGGGCCTGCACATTGGGGGACGGGATCCTGTCCCTGGGGGACAAAGAGATCCAACGGCTGGGCACGATTTACGACGAGGCCGCCCGGTCGGGTAGGGCCATGAAATTCGTCCCGGCTTCAGGGGCGGCCAGCCGGATGTTCAAGTTGCTCCAATCGGCCCGGGACCGTCCCGGCGGGATTCAGGCTGAGGAAATCGCACGGGAAGCCGAGGAAGGTGACGAGGAAAGCGCCGATCTGGTGCGTTTTTTCAGCGGTTTGAAGGATCTGGCCCTCTATGATACGCTCCGGTCGGCCATGGCGGAGGACGGAATCGACGCGGATGCCCGCATGGAACAAGGCCTTTACCAGGACATACTGGATTACCTGCTGAGTCCCAAAGGGCTGAACGCCGCCGGCCTGCCCAAGGGGCTGATTCCGTTCCACGCGTATTCCGACGGCACGAGGCGTACCCCGTTCGAGGAACATATGGTGGAGGCCTCCCTGACTGTTCGAGACCAGAGGGGACTTGCGAGGGTCCACTTCACGGCTTCACCGGAGCACGAGAAGGACATACGCAGCCACCTGGAGGAAAAGCGGCCGGCCTATGAAGGCCCGGATACGAAGTTCGAACTGGATGTCAGCACACAGAGGCCCTATACGGACACGATCGCCCTGGACATGGACGGCCGTCCCTTTCGGGACGACAATGGGCGTCTCCTGTTCAGGCCGGGAGGGCACGGCGCCCTTCTGGAAAACCTCAACATGTTGCAGGGGGACCTGGTTTTCATCAAGAACATCGACAATATCGTCCCTGACCGCATGAAGGGGCCGACGATAATCTACAAGAAGGCCCTGGGTGGACTGCTGGTTACACTCCAGCAGGAGGCGGCCCTGCACATCAAGGCGCTGGCCGAGGCGGCACCCTCTAAGGAGGCCCTGGACCGGGCTTGGGATTTCGTTCTGGAGAAGCTTTTCGTTGAACCTCCTATGGGTGTCCGCGCGGTTGGTGCCGGGGAGAGGAGGGACTTTCTCCTTTCCCGGTTGAACCGGCCCATGAGGGTCTGCGGCATGGTGCGGAACAAAGGAGAGCCCGGCGGCGGGCCTTTCTGGGTGAGGCACAAGGACGGCGGCGTATCTCTGCAGATCGTGGAATCCAGCCAGGTGGATATGGGATCCGAGGCCCAGAAAGCCGCGTGGGCCTCGTCAACACATTTCAACCCGGTTGATCTGGTATGCGGTCTTCGGGACGTGCAAGGCCGCGCTTACGATCTCCGGCAATACCGTGACCCGGAAACCGGCTTCGTCTCCATAAAGAGCAAAGGCGGCCGGGAGCTCAAGGCCCTGGAACTGCCGGGGCTCTGGAACGGTGCTATGGCGTGGTGGAACACTATTTTTGTGGAGGTCCCCCTCGAGACGTTCAATCCTGTGAAGACAGTCCTGGACCTGCTCCGGGACGAGCACCGGATCACATGATACGGCCAGATGAAAGCCCTGGTCGTTCGGCCATGGAATACTTCGGGCTATGGCTCAAAGGGGTTTCAATGGGGGCGGCGGATGTGGTCCCCGGCGTGTCAGGCGGAACCATGGCCTTTATCCTGGGGATCTACCAGGAGTTGATCACCTCCATCCGTTCCTTTGATATCCGGTTCCTCCGTCTGGCAGCCTCGCTTCGATTTCGGGAGGCCCTGGAACGTGTCCGGTGGAAGTTCCTGGCGGCCGTGGGAACGGGCATCCTATGCGCCGTGTTCTCCATGGCCCGCGTGCTGAGCTGGTTGCTGCACAACCACCCGGTGCCTGTCTGGTCCTTTTTTTTCGGCCTCATCGTCGCGTCTCTTTTCACTGTAGGACGGCGAATCGGGACCTGGCATCCCGGCATTCCCGCCGGTATCGCCCTCGGGGCGGCCGGCACATATGTCCTGGTAGGCATGGTTCCCGTGGAAACGCCCGTATCCCCTTGGTTTCTGTTCCTGAGCGGAGCCGTGGCGATCTGTGCCATGATACTTCCGGGCATATCCGGCGCATTTATCCTGGTCCTTCTGGGAAAGTATCTCTATGTCCTGGATGCGGTGAATAATCGTGATTTTTTCACCCTGGCCCTGGTGGCAGGCGGTGCCGTCGTGGGATTGATATCCTTTGCGCGGCTTCTGGGTTGGTTTTTTCAAAGGTTCCATGACGCCACCATGGCTGTTCTCACCGGTCTCATGCTGGGATCCCTCAGAAAGATCTGGCCCTGGAAGCTGGCCGTTGAATCCGCGCCTGTGGAGAGCGGAGGCACCTTGTCAGGGACGCCGATCAATGTCATCCCTTCTCAGTGGACGTCCGAGGTTACACTGGCCCTGGTCCTGGCCCTTGCCGGCTTCCTGGTGGTAATGGCCGTCAGCAGGAGGGCCGGGAACTTGTGAAGCCCCGTGGCTGATGAATAGTTGTCGCAGTTCTTGTTCGTATAAGGAGTGCTGCGGTGAGGAGAGACTCAGGCACAACCTGTTCACCAAGTGGATTCGGCGCTCTGGCATGTGGATTGCAAAAGTTTGACCGAAAACCGGCAACAGGGACGACGTGCAGCCGTGTTACAGGATGGGGCCATGGAATTTGTCAATCGAATCCCGGGTGATAAGACCGTTCCGGTTTTTCAGGAACTGCAGAGCCGGAGGACCCCCATTCGTTTTCACGTTCTTGGAAGGGGATACGAAAGGCTGACCATAGTCACCGGAGTCGAGTCCAGAGACGGGCGGGTGTTTATCCTCGTCGATCTTCCGAACCGGTTTAAGAAAGATGTGCCTGATTGGGCCGGGAAACGGGTCCAACTCGAATTTACGGACAAGGACCGCATTTCCCATTCCTGCCGCACTGAAATCCATCAGGTGGAAGGAGACGATCTGTGGCTCGTCCTTCCAAGTCACCTGGATAGAATTCAGCGCAGGAGGCACTTTCGAGTGGAGCCGCCCCCGGGCACGCGGATCTTGTTTTCGTTCCAGGGCCGCAATGTCGAAGCGCCGGTCCTGAACATCAGCCTGGGTGGAGGGCTGGTCATAAGCCCCGGGATCAGGAAAGGGACTGCAGAACCCCTTGCGCTTCAGGCCGGTACTATCCTGTATGATCTGCTCTTGGTTGGCTCCATGGAGGAGGCAAAGGTCGAGGTGGGGATCAAGACTGCCGAGGTGGTCAGGGTGGAAAAGATCCCGGAAACCAAAAGGATTAACTTCGCCGTTCAGTTTTCCCGCATGAGCAAGGAGGGACAGGCGGTGCTTGAACAGTTCATCTACTACAGCCAGAGGAGGTTGCTGAGGAAGAGGAGTCCGCTTGCAGGGACCTAGAGGCCGTGGGATCAGGCGTAGAGGTCCACCATTGAACCCGGCAAACCCCTGGATGATACGTGCCTGCCCGCCTCGTCATAAAGCCATTGGCCGGACGGCGGGCCATAGCCCAGGAACATGAATTCCATCCGGGACTTCGATCTCTCCGGCGGAAACCCGTTTCTGTCTTCCTCCCTGGTGCTGAGGGTGGGCAAACCAGCCCGTTCGACCGGAAGGAGGGCATTTATGGGGCCTATGTTCATGAGAAAATCCCCGAAGCAAGGGGAAAACTTGCTGGTGCCCATCCAGAAACGCTTTTTGGGCACTGGCAAGTTTCCAATTCAGAAATGAGGATTTTTTGTCAAGATCAAGGAGATCAAGAGGTTGCGCGGAGGC
>JAWLEX010000062.1:0-18294 GCA_041685835.1 Desulfatiglandales bacterium | reverse complement strand
TTGGCTTTGGGTTGCGGGCAAGGGCCCGCCTTAGATTTTTTCTCTCACCAAGACACCGGAACAGCAAAAATATTTGAGAAAATTGAACTTATGAAATCATGCACTACAGAACGAGAATCATTGCCGCCCCGTAAACAGGACGGCAAAGATACCGCCGTGGTGAAGGCCCTGCGGCCCTTCGGCACCAGTATCTTCACCGAGATGACCTCCCTGGCGGAGCGTTGCGGGGCCGTGAACCTCTCCCAGGGATTCCCTGACTTCGACGGGCCCGAGGAGATACGGTCCAAGGCGGCCCAGGCCCTTATGAGGGGCCCGAACCAGTACATCGCCTCACCGGGTCTTTTGTCCCTTCGGCAGGCTGTGGCCCGAAAAATGAGGCGTTTCTACGACCTGGATATCGATCCCGAAGAAGAGGTCACCGTGACCTCCGGGGCCACGGAAGGCCTCTGCGCTTCATTCCTGGCCCTCCTGGAGCCCGGTGACGAGGTCATCCTCCTGGAACCCAGCTACGATGCCTACCCCCCGCTTGCCGCTCTGGCCCGCGCCCGTGTTAAACGGGTTCCGCTTTTGGGACCACGATTCGACCTGCCCGTGGACGAGCTGCGTTGTGCCTTCGGCCCGGCCACGCGCGCCATCGTGATCAACAGCCCCATGAATCCCTGCGGCAAGGTGTTTACCCGGGCGGAACTGGACATCATCGGGGGACTCTGTGCGGAGCACGACGCCTTCGCAATCGGGGACGAGGTCTATGAGCACCTGGTCTACAACGGCCTCCGTCACACACCGCTCCTCCACATCCCGTCCCTTCGGGACCGGGCCCTGGTGATCAGTTCCACCGCCAAGACCTTCTCCATGACCGGTTGGAAAGTGGGGTATGTAATAGCCCCTTCACGCCTTACGCGTGCGATTCGAATGAGTCACCAGTTCATCACCTTCTGCGGACAGCGCTTTCTTCAGGAAGCCATGGCCTATGCCATGGACTTGCCGGATGCATACTACCAGGGTCTCCTCCATGACTACACCAGCAAACGGGACTACATGTCAAAGGCTTTACTGGACCTCGGGTTCAACGTTTACCCCACACAGGGGACTTATTATATCATCGCCGATATTTCGCCCCTTGGATTCGATGATGATCTGGATTTCTGCCGCATGCTTCCGGAGCAGGCCGGAGTGGCCGCCATACCCTGTTCCGTGTTCTGGGAAGGCCGGCACAGCGGAAACACCCTCGTCCGTTTCTGCTTCTGCAAGCGGGATGAGACACTCGATGAGGCCGTGACCCGCCTCAAGACATGGCTGACGGGGAGATGACACCTTTGAAACTGGCACTCGCACAGATGGATATCGTATGGCACGACCGGGAGCAAAACTACCGCACCGCCAGGCGGCTTGCAGTTAATGCCAAGAAATCCGGGGCCCGGGCCCTGGTCCTTCCGGAGATGTTTTCCACCGGCTTTTCCATGGACACGGAGGTCACGGCCGAAACCCTGTCCGGCCCCACACCCTCCACTCTGCGCTCCCTGGCATCGGAGCTCGAATTATGGGTCGTGGGCGGGTTCGCCCTGGCCCGTGAAGACGATGCCCCCCAAAACGTCGCCCTGGCCGTGACACCGGCGGGCCGTGACACCGCCCTGTACGCCAAGATCCACCTCATAGGCCTCCTCGACGAGGATCGCCACTACGGTCCCGGCAATGTCCCGGTCCTGTTCGAACTGGACGGGGTGAGAACGGCCTGCTTCATCTGCTACGATCTGCGATTCCCCGAACTCTTCCGCTGTATTGCAGACTACTGTGATCTGGTTCTGGTAATCGCCTCCTGGCCCGAACCGCGCCAGGCCCACTGGGAGGCCCTCCTCAAGGCAAGGGCCATAGAAAACCAGTGTTATGTGGCGGGCGTGAACCGCGTGGGCCTGGGTGGAGGCCATGAATTCGCCGGCGGCTCCGTGATAGTGGACCCCCTTGGAGTGGTGGCGGCCCAGGCGAAGACCGATGAGACCGTCATCACCGCTGAAATCGACCCTGAACGCGTAGCCGGCGTACGCAAGGACTTGCCCTTTCTGAACGGGCGTCGACCTCATATCTTTCAAACGGCCTCATCCGTCAACCCCTTCTGAGCATGCCGTCTCATCCGGCATCTCCATAATGATGAGGCACCCGGCGGCCCGAACCGTTTTCCACACTGAGGATCCTTCCACGCAGGGGCCGAGGCTCATCCGTTTTCCAATCCAGGACATACCCTTCCCGCCCGGCAAGGATCGATTCCGCCATGGCCTCGAACGGAGACCTCCCCGGGTCGGCGATGAAGACCCCCTTTACACCCGCCCTCAGCGCCCGAAGTATCAGGTTCCGGATCGGCCTGACCAGGGCGTCCCAGAAACAGATGTCGGCTCCGATCAGGTAATCGAAGCCATAAAGGGTCTTGGCTGTTATTCGGGTAAAGCCGCTTTTTCTGGGCTCGATTTTCACCCGGTTCACCCTGGCGTGGAGACTTAGAAAGGGAAAGACATCAGCATCAGCGTCCACACCGATGACATATGCGCCGTAATGCTTGGCACAAAAAATGCCGGCCAGCCCCCAGCCGCATCCTACATCGATCACCCGGGAGCGCTTCGGAATTCCTGACGCCTTCAGATAATCCATGAGCACCCAGCTGGACGACCAGAGGCGGTTGCCATGCCGTGACGGGAAGCGCCTCTTTTTAAGACGGCGAACGTCGGCGTGTCGCGAAAGAAGGGCCCGTACACCGTGGCCCCGGACTTCTTGCGACCCTCTGCGTGTCATTCACCCCCCCTAAAAGAGAGGTCTTCCACCAGAAACGGGGTGTGCCTGACTCCCACGCTCATCTTCTTCACCCAGATGCGAACCACGAAGACCACATCCCCATCCGGATCGGCAATGCTGGGCAGCGGTTCCACGTAAGAGATGTCTTTTACCCGGAACTCGAGCCAGGCCGTATTCCCGCTGCCGGGATCCGTGACGAGGAGAGCGAGCTCATCGTCATAGGGATGCTTGAACAAGGCTCCGCAATAAGCCACATGGGTTTTCTGAAGCCTCTTGGGATCATGCGGGGGCTTATAGGCCTGCACGTCGAATCGTTCGGCCTTTTTTATCCATCGACTGATATTCGTTGACATGGCATGAAGCCCCTTTCCTTTGAAGTTCTCAGGCCTGAATTCAGTGATAAAAAAGCGTAACAGATTTCCACATCTCCGGTCAATCGGGACTAGGGCCGTGTTCAGGGTCTATCCCTTCTGATAATTAGTTTCCATCCAGAAATGGTCTTTTTTGCCAATCTCGGCGTCAATCTGCGAGGTTGCTTGTGCGGCGTACTTCAGTACGCCTCCGCGCAACCTCTTGATCTCCTTGATCTTGACAAAAAATCCTCATTTCTGAATTGGAAACTTGCCAGTGCCCAAAAAGCGTTTCTGGATGGGCACTAATTACGGCCCGGCACAGTGGCGGGTGGCGGAGGAGGCCGGTTTTTTTGAGCGGATATCAGCGGGAGGCCTTCGTCATTGCGGGCGATGGCCCTCAGGGCCCGCCGCCTCAACGCCTCAACAGCTATATTGTTTTATGAAGGTTTTCGGATTGCGATTGAGATTTGGCCGGGCTTACCGTATGATGGAAAAGGTCAAATTGAACGACATGCACCACCCCGAAAGGTTAAAGCGAATGGATCGAAAGCCGACCTACGAAGAGCTCGAGACCCGGATTAAGGATCTGACGGCCGAAAACGCCACCCTCCGCGCCGCCAGGGAGGAATTCACCGCCAATGAGGAAATGTTTTCACAGATCGTTGACGGGACCCCCATCGCCACCTTTGTCATAGATGAAGACCATCGAATCACCCACTGCAACAAGGCCTGGGAAAACCTCACCGGCATCCCGGCCGCCGAACTCCTGGGCACCAGACGTCACTGGCAGACCTTCTATGCAAAACCGCGGCCTGTAATGGCCGACCTGGTCGTGGACAACGCACCCGAAGAGACCTTCGCACAATACTACAAGGATAAATGCCGAAAATCATCCGTCATCGAGGGGGCCTACGAGGCTGAAAACTTTTTCCCCGCCCTGGGAGACAGCGGCAAGTGGCTCTTCTTCACCGCCTCCCCCATACGCGATGAAAGCGGCCGGATCACAGGGGCCATCGAGACCCTGCAGGACATTACCGAACGAAAGCGGGCCGAAGAGAAACACAGGAATTCCGAGAGACGATTTCGTTCATTCCTGGAGTTCCTCCCCTACCCCATCGTGGTCTTCACCGTTGACGGGCGGGTTTTTTACCTTAATCCGGCTTTCACAGACACCTTCGGTTGGACCCTGGACGAACTCAAGGGAGAGAGAATCCCCTATGTACCTTCCGGACTTGAAAAGGAGACCCAGGAGGCTGTCGATCGCCTGTTCAGGGAGAATGTTATCACCCGGCACGAAACCAAACGCCTCACCAGGGACGGCCGGGTTCTGGACGTGGTCCTGAGCGCGGCCTTTTACCAGGACGAACAGGGCAATCCCCTGGGGGAAGTGGTGATGCTGCGGGACATAACCCAGGAAAAACGCAACGCCCGAATAAACGAGGCCCTGCTCCACATCAGCATGGCCCTGCCCGCCTATCCCGATTTGGAAGACCTTCTGGATTACCTCAGTAGCGAAGTCAAACACCTTATCGGGTCGGAAGGCGCCCTTATTGTCCTCCTCGACGAAGAACGCCAGGAGCTCTATTTTCTCGGAGCCGCCTACGACGATACCGACACCACCAACCGGGTCAAGGAGTTCCGTTTTCCCCTGGATCAGCTCGTGGCCGGCCAGGTCATCCGAACAGGCGAACCGCTCATCGTGCCGGACGTCCCTGCAGACGAACCCCTTCACCGCGAACGGGACCGCAAGCTCGGTTACGAGACCAGGAACCTCCTCCTGGTACCGGTCAAGAGCAGCGACCGTATCATAGGGGTCCTGTGCGGCATCAACAAAAAGCAAGGGGCCTTTGATGACCATGACCTCCAGCTCCTGAGCCTTGTCGGCGGAACCGTGGGGCTCTCCATTGAGAACGCCAGGTTCTCTGATGAGCTGAAGAAGGCCTATCTCGAGGTCAAAAGCCTGAACCGGGCCAAGGACAAGACCATAAATCATTTGAGCCATGAACTGAAAACACCCGTGTCCGTGCTGGTGGGGAGCCTCGACATCCTCTCTAAAAGGCTGGAAGACATAGACGAAGAGGCCTGGAAGCCCACCATGGAAAGGGCACGCAGAAACCTGACCCGGATAGTTGATATTCAGGACGAGGTGGACGACATCATCCAGGGCCGATCGTCCGAGATGCCGAACCTTCTCACCAGGATCCTGGACCAGTGCTCGGACGAACTGGAAACCCTCCTGGCCGGGGAAGTCGGGGAAGGTCCGGGTATTGAACGTATTCGAAATAGAATTGAAGAGATCTACGGCGTACGCGACCTGGTGCCGGAGCGCTTAATGCTGGACCGTTTTGTCCGTGATCGCTTGGATGACATATCGACCCTCTTCACCCACAGAGAGGTCGAGATGGTCGTTGACCTGAAGGCCGACGCGGCCGTCTTCATTCCTCCGGACTGCCTCAGAAAGGTTGTGGACGGACTGGTGCGGAACGCCGTGGAAAACACGCCCGACGAGGGGCGCATAGAAGTATTCCTGCGCGACGAGGAGGATGGGCCGGAGTTCGTGGTCAGGGATTATGGGGTGGGAATCACCGAGGACGCCCAGAGGAGGATTTTCGAGGGGTTTTTCGCCACCCAGGACACCCTCCATTATTCATCCAAGCAGCCGTATGACTTCAATGCCGGGGGCAAGGGGGCCGATCTCCTGCGAATGCGAATATTTGCCGAGAGGTACGGCTTTCGAATCATCATGAAGTCCGAACGCTGCCGTTACATACCCCTGGAAACGGATGTCTGTCCGGGAAAAATCAGCCTTTGTACCTTCTGCACCAGCCGGAACACCTGTCTCGAGTCCGGCGGCACCACCTTCACAGTCCGCTTCTCCAGGGCCGCAGACCCAGAGTAACAAAACTCGGAAAACAGAGCCCTAGCGACCTTCTTCCTCCGGCTCCCCCCAAACCACCAGCCCCATGGCGTGGCGGCTCTCCGGGTTCGGGTGGTTGGGGATAATCCTGATGTTCAGCCCGAAGTGCCCGGCATCCTCGAACAGTATTTCTTTCCGATACCGGTGGACGTTCTCCGAGCGGGGCCCCTCCACCGTCATGGCACTCACAAATCGGTCCAGGAACTGGTTCGACGGATCCACGCGACCACCGTAGACCTCCACGACCACGTCTTCCGGGGCCAGTTCTCCCAGGTGCACATCAGCCTCCACAAGGTAAGGTTTTCCGACCTCTATTCCCTCCAGCTCATCCATTCGAATACCCAGTATCTTCACCTCCGACCAGTTGAACATAATCCGGTCCCGCCACCGGGTCAGATGTCGCAGGCCTTCCCAGTCATCCCCGCTGACCTGAAACCCCCGCTCCGCAGCCGGACAATAGAAACGCTCCCAGTATTCCTCCACCATGCGGTGGGTGTTGAACACAGGAGACAAACGATGGAGTGAGCGCTTCATCATGGCTATCCAGCGACGCGGAAGCCCGTCCGCGCCCCGGTCATAGAACAGAGGGGCCACGTCCTTTTCCAGTATGTCGTAAAGGGTGCGGCTCTCCAGGTCGTCCTGGAATTCGGGATCATCGTATGTCTCGCCGCTGCCGATGGCCCAACCGAGCTCGCGGTCATAACCTTCATCCCACCACCCGTCAAGAATGCTCACCTGAAGCGCTCCGTTAGCCGCGGCCTTCATCCCGCTCGTGCCGCATGCCTCATTAGGACGGCGGGGCGTATTCAACCAGACATCCACGCCCTGCACCATTCGGCGGCCGACCTCCATGTCGTAGTCTTCGAGAAACACCATGTGCCGTCTCAGTTTCTCACGCCCCGTTATCTTGATCAGATCCTTGATGAGCTGCTTGCCGGCCTCGTCCTGGGGATGCGCCTTTCCGGCGAATACTATCTGCACCGGCCTTTCCGGATGGGTCAGAATCCGCTCCAGGCGGGGAATGTCACGGAGGATCAGGTGGGCCCGCTTGTAAGGGGCAAAGCGCCGCGCAAACCCGATGGTGAGGACTTCGGAGTTGAGGACCTCCAAGGCCATCTCCAGGTCCCGGTTTGACTGTCCGCGGTTCTCCAGCTGTTTTCTGAGCCGTTGCCTCGCAAAGGCCACCAGACGTTCACGACCGCGCACATGGGTGCGCCAGACCTCGGTGTCCGGAATCTGGTTCACACGCTCCCAGACCTTGGTGTTGTCCGGATCCTCGATCCATCGGGGACCTAGATAGCGATCGCAGTTCTCGGACATGCCGCGGGAGATCCAGGACGGGATGTGAACGCCGTTCGTGACGTGGGTTATGGGAAGGTCCACCTCCGGGATGCGGGACCAGACGTGACGAAACATGCTGCGGCTTACCTTGCCGTGAAGCCGGCTGACACCGTTGTTCCAGTTGGAGAGCCTGAGCGCGAGCACAGCCATGCTGAACTCCTCCCGGCGATCCCGCGGGTTCTGGCGTCCGTACCCCAGCAGCACATCCAGACTGATTCCAATCGTCCGGGCAAAACCGTCAAAGTAGGCCTGCATGAGTTCGGGTGCGAATGTATCGATCCCAGCGGGCACAGGGGTATGGGTGGTAAAGACATTCGTCATCCTGACGAACTCCAACGCCTCGTTGAAGCTCAGGCCGTAGTCCTCCCTGAGCTGCCGGATCCGCTCGAAGCACGCGAATGCAGAGTGACCCTCGTTCATGTGACACACGGCCGGCTGAATACCCACGGCCTTCAGCATGCGCAGGCCTCCGATCCCGAGAATGATCTCCTGCCTGATCCGCATCTCGCGGTCTCCGCCGTAGAGCTCGGAAGTGATGCTTCGCCCCCACTCCGAATTCTCAGGGAGGTTGGTGTCGAGCAGGTACAGACAAGTCCTTCCTATATCCACGCGCCATGCCCGGACCATGACCTGCTCGCCTTTAAGCTCCACCGCCACCTTGACGATGTTGCCTGCATCGTCCCGGACCGGCTTCATGGGCATGGTGCTGAAATGGTTCACAGGATAAGTCTCCATCTGCCAGCCGTCCTGCGTCAGGTACTGGCGGAAATACCCCTTCTGGTAGGCCAGGGATATGCCCACCAAAGGGAGGTTCAAGTCGCTTGCAGACTTCAGGTGATCGCCGGAAAGGATGCCGAGGCCTCCGGAGTAAATGGGAAGGCAGTCGGCCACGCCGCACTCGGCGGTGAAGTAGGCCACGGTAAAAGGCTCTTTGGTTTCTCCGAACACATCAGGATCCGGACGTTTCGACATGTACCGTTCGAACTCCTGCCAGACCCTTTCCTGGTGGGCCAGAAAGGCCTCATCCCCGGCCATGGCCTCCAGTTCCTCCTGTTTGAGCCGGCACAGGTACTCTACGGGATTTCTCCGTGTCTCGAGCCAGAGATCCTGGTTGATCCTTCGGAAAAGTTCCTCGGTCTCATAGGTCCAGACGAACCAGAGATTATCGGCCAGGTCCCGAAGGGGCTTCAGCGCTTCGGGGATGTTGGGCCTGACGTCGATGGTCCTGATGGGATTCACCATGATGTCTTCATTCCTTTCCCTTCTCGTTCTCGCGGAACACGAACTCCATTCTGGAAGGGTCGATTTTTACCACATACACCCGGTCATTGGGCAGTTGAATGTTCTCCCTGGAAAGATGAAAAGCCATCGGTCCGTCCTTCACTCCGCGGGCGTCCAGGAGCGCTCGCACGTTCTTTTCATTGAGAATGCTCGCATCTTTTCTAAGCCCCCGAACCCGCACTGTCACCCTGGGATTCACGGGGTCCTCCATGGAAATACCGGAGGGAAGGTTCCTCACCTCCAGGGGAACCTCGAGGCCCACCTCGAAATCCTGCTGCCCGGCCAGGGCCAGCCAGACCGCACACACAACCCCCACCACAGCCGCCTTGGTCCTCCATCGCCTGGTCACCAGCAGTTTTGCCTTTTGCCTCCAGGGCGTAGGGCCGGCCGAGAGCTGCATGGCCTCCCGTATCCATTGGACAAGGGCCTCGGGATCGTTCACGCGGCGGATCTCTCCGCCCTGTGCCACCGACACCTCACCCCGTTCCTCGGAAACGACTATGACCCCGGCATCACATCGCTCACTGAGGCCCAGCGCCGCCCTGTGTCTTGTTCCCCACTGCTTGGGGAGCCCTGTTTCGGAAGTCAGAGGAAGATAGCTGGCTACTTGGGCCACCCGCCCTCCCCGGATCAGCATGGCGCCGTCATGCAGGGGCGACTCCTTTTGAAATACACTGCGAAGGAGTTCGGAACTCGGTTCCGCCTCCAGGGAGTGTCCCTCGGTCACGAGGTCATCCACCCCGTCGGTATGCTCCAGGACAATAATAGCGCCCGTTTTCACACCGGCCAGGGAAAAGACCCCATCGGCCAAGCTTCGGGCCCACCCTCCAGTGGAAGGGAGCCTGCGGATTCCTAAGGCCTGAAGCGGATTAACCCGTTCCAGGACCTGGCGAATCTCTCTTTGGAAAAGGATTATGAGGAGAATGACCAGGACCTGCCAAAGGATCTGAAACACCCAGGTGGTGAGGAACAGCCCCCACACCCTTGCCGCCGTGAACACCATACCGAACATCAGCAGGCCCACCAGGGCCTTGAGGGCCTTGGTCCCGCGAAACCAGACATACAGGTGATAGGAAAAAACACACAAAAACAGGACATCCAGTACGTCCTGAAAGCGAAGATCTTTCAAAATGGCCAGGGGGTTCATGATATCGTCCGCCCGTAGAGCGCTGCCATGTCACGGAGGCGATGCGCCAGATCCCGGTCTGCGGCTCCGGGCACCATTCGCCATGTCCAGTTCCCGGCCCGGGTCGCCGGCCTGTTCATGCGGTGTTCCGCACCCAATCCCAGGACATCCGCCATTGATAGTATGGCCGTGTAGGCCACCGATCCCATGGCGAGCCGTATCAGGTCCCAGTGTACAGTTTTCGAGGTCACCCGATGACCGACGTAGGCCTGCAGGCGGGATCGGTCTTCTTCCGTGGTCTCCTCTTCGAACCACCCGCGGGCGGTGTTGTTGTCATGGGTCCCCGTGTACACAACATAGTTCCTCTCGTGGTTATGCGGTGCATAGGGGTTGGACTCTATTCCCGGTCCGAATGCGAACAGGAGCACCTTCATCCCCGGGAAACCGAAGCGGGCCATGGCCTCACGCACATCCGGCGTGATGACCCCCAGGTCTTCGGCGATGATTGGGGCATCGGGTACCTCCTTTAGAACGGTCATGAAAAAATCGTCAAAAGGCGCTTCCTTCCATGCCCCGTTAATTGCGGTCTGCTCACCCGCCGGGATCTCCCAGTATCCGACGAACCCTCGAAAATGATCCACGCGGACCCAGTCGTAGAGCGTGAGGTTGTGCCGGATCCGGCGGACCCACCAGTCGTAACCGCGTTGCCTCATCACATCCCATTGGTAGACCGGGTTTCCCCAAAGCTGTCCGGTCTCGCTGAAGTAGTCCGGAGGCACACCGGCCACGGCGGTGGGCCTTTTGTGTTCATCCAGCTTGAACAGTTCCGGGGCCACCCAGACATCGGCACTGTCCAGTACCACGTAGATGGGCATGTCGCCGAAAAGGGCGATGCCGCGGTCCCGGCAGGCGGAGCGAAGGGCCTGCCACTGCCGTTGAAAAAGATACTGCACAAAGCGGACCCGGTCCATTTCCCCCTCCAGGGCATTCACGGCCGAACAGAGGGCCTCAGGATCCCGGTCGCGCAGGTCGGCCGGCCACGAGGTCCAGGGAAGGCCCCTGAATCGAGACTTCAAGGCCGCAAAAAGGCTGAAGTCGTCCAGCCACGAGGCGTTCTGGTTGCAGAAGGCCTCGTAATCCGCCCGATCGTCCCGGATGAAAAAGCGCTCGTATGCAATCTCAAAGAGCCGGTTCCTGGCTTCCGCAGCCTTTTCGTATGAGGCGCACCCGGCCTCGAACTCGCCGGGTGCGGGGAGTTCCCCGGGTTCGACCAGACCGTCCCGTACCAGGCCCTCGGGACTGATGAGGAGCGGATTGAATGCGAAGGATGAGAGGCTGTGGTAGGGCGAGTTCCCGTGGGCGGGGTCCGTGGGGTTCAAGGGAAGGACCTGCCACAGGCTCTGCCCTGCCCGCTCCAGGAATTCCGTGAAGGCGTGTGCCTCCGGACCGAGATCCCCCACCCCGAAAGCCGAGGGAAGGGAAGTGATGTGCAACAGGATTCCACTCCGCCTTTCAGCCATTCCCTTTGCCGCGCCGCGTTCCACCCATGCGCCCGGCCCTGTAACTCCCTCGAAGCTCATCACCTCAGTCGATCCTTACCCACAGCTTTTCGCTGACCGGGATGAAAGTCTCCACCCATTTGCGCGCTTCCTCATGGCCGGCCTCGGCCCGTTTACTCATATCCGGATATAGATCCTCCTTCAACTCATAACAGAGGTTTTGAACTGACCGAAGATTAACGGAAAAGGGCAGTGAATCCAGCAGAGAGAGGGCTGAGTCCAGTTGCACCAGGTATTCAACGTCGTCCGGTTCCTCACGAAGCCGGTCCGCGGTCTTTTCAATGGCCTTTCGAAAATCGAACTCCAGGGAATCTTCCTCAAACTCCACCCCCACAGCACGCGCCTCCTCGAGAGCCGATCCTATGCGCTCCGGATCCATGACCTCTTCCTGGAATCTTCGTTTCAACTCCGTATGGAGCACAAACTCCGCCGCCACCTGAAGTGCCTTGGGGAGCGGGGCCTCCGCATCAATGAGGAAACGCATCAAGGGGATATGCTTTTCGTACAGTCTCCAGTACACTCCTTCAACATCAATCAGCGTGCTCTCCAGAATACACCCCAGGATCCTTCTCTGCTCGTCACGAAACAGGGACTTCAGGCTGTGTATTTCGAGGTGAAACGAACGGTCGAACCGCCTGAGGGTCTCGTGGTAGTCGGCGGCCTCGAAGACTTCCCAAAGCTCCGCTTTAACGGCCTCGGATACCTCGGGATCATCCATCTCCGTCACGCCGGCGGTCAGGTTGTGGTCACCCAGATTAAGGGCCCCGAAGCAGAGATCCTCGGCGTCCAGGGTAACTTCGGAAACAAACCTCGCATGACCCAAGAGGAGGGAGGCCTTTCCGGCCTCTTTGACCTCCAGGGTCTCGTCCTCCACCCGGTAACAGTAAAAACGATCAATCGGGTCGTTGTTACGAAAGAGGAGGCACATGGCATGGTGGGCCGCAACCTTGCTCAAACCGGCCACGGAATGCCTGACTGCCCGTTCGTAGATCTCACGCCCCGTTCCCATGTCTCTCCGATTGCTTTGAGCATACGCAAGCCGTTCCAGAAACGCCGGTTCGGGGTCCCGGCCCGAAATCTCCCGGGCCAGCTCAACGGCCCGGGCCGCGTAAAGCATGACCTGCACGGTCTCTATCCCGGAAACATCGTCGAAAAACCAGCCGCAGCTTGTGTACATGAGCATGGCATGGCGTTGCATCTCCAGGAGCCTCAAGATAATCCGTTCAGTCTCTTGGTCCACGGTTCCTGCGGCGTGGCGATCAAAAAAGGCCTTGCGGCTTTCTTCGGAGCGACCCAGGATGACGCTGATGTACCCGTTTCTGGCCGCCCAGGCGTCCCGAAAGGCCCCGGCGCCCTTTTCTTCGAATATGGCGGCCAGCTCCCCGCTCAACCGGTCAAGTGCGTCCCTGAGCGGCGCCCGCCAGCCCTGGCTCCAGTCCGGATTAACCCCGGTGTGGCAACCGCAGTCGGCCTTCCATCTCTCAACTCCGTGCACGCAGCTCCAGGAAGTGTTTTCAGCGATCTCCACCTCCCGCACAGGGGGATGAAGGGCCAAAAACTCCCCGTAGTTGGTGATACGCGCCGAACCACGGGTCTCGATGATGTGTATGGCGTAGGCAAGTGCCATGTCGCCGAACCGATGGTGATGCCCGTAGCTTTCACCGTCTGTGGCGATGTGCACGAGCTGAGCATGGTCCTCATCGCCGGAAAATCCTGATATAAGCCTCTCGGCCATTGCCTCTCCGCTCGAGAGGAGACGTTCAAAGGCCACGGCCTTTGCTATTCCGCCGTCATAGAAAAACAAGGCCATGGAACCTTCCCCGGGAAGATTGACTGAGTATGGGACCTTCGGATCGATCCGCTCTCCATCCACGTCGGCCCAGGTCCCCTCAAGTACGGGGCGGGTGCGACGGGCCTGCCGGGGCGCCAGGATCGTGAATCGAATGCCGTGGGCCGCCATTATCTCCAGGGTCTCTAGGTCCACCGCCGTCTCGGGGAGCCACATCCCCTCGGGCTCACGTCCGAACCGATGCTCGAAGTCGCGAAGGCCCCATATGATCTGGGTCTCTTTATCCCGTCGGCCTGCCAGGGGCATTATCATATGGTTGTAGGGCTGGGCCAGGGCCGATCCGTGACCGGAAAAGAGTTCACGGCTTCTCTGGTCCGCATCCAGCAAGGCCTGGTAGGCGAACGGGGAATGGGTTTCCATCCAGGAGAGAAGCGTGGGGCCGAAATTAAAACTCATTTTCTCGTAATTGTTCACAATCCTGAGGATACGTCCCTGCTCGTCAAGGATCCTGGATGCGGCATTGGCTGCATAGCACTCCGCAGTGATGCGCTTGTTCCAGTCATGATACGGAGAGGCCCCGTCCTGGACCTCTATCGCTTCCAGCCATGGATTTTCCCGGGGAGGCTGGTAGAAGTGCCCGTGAATACAGATAAAACGTTTCATATCGTTGACGCCGTTCATATTCAAGTTTTCGCCTTATAGACTTCGGCCGTCTTTTCTCCAAAGCCGTTTCTCCCGGCCGGCCCACCTCTTGGAGGACCATTCTCCTGCCCTTGCCGAGGCCTCGAGCCGCGCTGTTCCATGATATCCCTGAAAAGCGCCTCATATCGCCCGGCAGACCGGTCCCAGGAAAAGTTCTCAGCCATGCCTGCCTTGCGGAGCCCCTCCCACCGGCCACGTCTATAAAAGAGAGCCACGGCGTCTCGAACGGCCTTCAGAAGAGCCCCCCTGCGGGCCTCAGCGAACTTGAACCCGTTACCGGCGCCGGTTCGCGGATTGTATGCCGAAACAGTGTCTTCAAGCCCTCCCGTGGCTCGAGCCACGGGTATTGTCCCGTACTTCATGGCGTACATCTGAGTCAGACCGCACGGTTCGTATCGGGAGGGCACCAGCAGGATATCAGCCCCGGCCATAATACGGTGCGCAAGGGCTTCGTCAAACCCTATTCGCAGGGCCATTCGATGTCCATGCCGCTCCCGGGCGGCCCTGAGGCCCTCCTCGATGCGTTTGTCCCCGGCCCCGAGAATCACCAGGCATACGTCCAGGGAAAGGAGATCATCCAGGATTTGCACCACCAGGTCGATACCCTTCTGGTGATCCAGCCTGGAGATCAAACCGATAACCGGCCCCTGCTCGAGACTTGAATCGAGCCCGGCCTCTTGAAGAAGGGCTTTCTTGCACACGGCCTTCCCGGCCATACGGCTCGGGCCGTAGCATGCTGGAAGGAAGGTATCGGTCTCGGGATCCCACCTTGTGTAGTCGGCACCGTTCAGGATGCCGAAAAGGGAGGCCCGGCGCGCCTGCATCACGCCCTCCATGCCCATACCGAACTCGGGAGTCTGTATCTCTTCGGCATAGGTGGGGCTGACCGTGGTCACGCGGTCTGCATAGACTATCCCGGCCTTGAGCAGGCTGATCCGGTCCCAGTACTCTATTCCCTCCGGATGGAAATACCGTTTGGTATCAAGGCCGGTCACAGGCATCCTGCCGGCCGGGAACAGCCCCTGGTAGCCCAGGTTGTGAATCGTAAACACGCTTTTAGCGCTTAATGACGTCTCCCTCAACAAGAGGGGAATCAGGCCGGCCTGCCAGTCATGGCAGTGAATGACATCGGGCTCGAGCGTCAATGCAGTGCACGTTTGCAGGGCCGCACGGGAGAAAAAGACAAACCGCTCCAGATTGTCGTAGTAGTCTCCAAAGGAGGCGCCGTACAGGTTGGGCCTCTCATACAGGTCCTCCCTCTCCAATGCGTACACCGGAACTCCTTCAGCCGTTTGGGTCTTCAAGACGTCGGCAGCCAGATATTCTCCTCCGAGAGGAATCTTGAGGCCCTTCACGGCCGAGTGAAGTTCTCCGGAGTTCTTCCGCACCGCCCGGTAGCAGGGGATGAACACGCGCACTTCGATACCCCTGCGCATCAAGGCGTCCGGAAGTGCGCCCGCCACGTCGGCAAGACCCCCTGTCTTGGCAAAGGGCACCATCTCGCTCACGACAAAAAAGAGCTTCACGGTTTGCTCCCGTGTTGTTGATGATTCCGGCTTATGAGTTGTCTTGCTCAACAGCCTCGAGCAGCTCATTACTGATTTCCGGAATGGAAAACACCACCCGGTTCCATGAAGGAATGAGCGTGCTCTCGTGTGGGCCCTTTATCTGCTCCCAGGCTGTCCACAGAAATCCCCGGAAGTAGCGCACAGTCGACTCCTCCTGGTACCGGTCGTAGTTGAGGCCGTTGACCTCTGCATCGTCGCTGTAACGCTTGATGAAATCAAGGCTTCTATTGTAGTAAGTATGCAGGAGCATATCCACGAACGCATCATCCAGAGGTACCCCGTTGGAGCGCACGTGATTCAGGAAAAACTTGGCGATGTCCACCACCATCCTGTGAAGGCCCCGGCCCGCGTCTTCAGTGGATATGTCCTGGTGCTTGTGCTCATAGTTGGGCGCCAAATCGATCTGCGCGATTTTTCGTTGCATCACGCGGTGATATGCCTCTGAAAGCGTGCTCACCTCCAGACCCCAGTCGTATGCGATATTGATTCCACGGGCCATCCTGGCGGAGAAGCTGAACTCGCCTGCCAGCGGATACTTGAACGATCTGTGATAGCCGAAAAAGGCGCCTAGATCGTTGTATCCCCGGTTGTACATAATCGCCTGAAGGGTATCCACCAGAGGGGTCACAAAGAGCCTGGTGACTCGGCCTTTCATTGCCAGTTCATGTGGGGAAATTCGCGCGTAATACCCCTTGCAGAACTCGTAGTCGTTGTGGGGGTTGGCCACGGGCTCGATCAGCCGCCCGAGAAGCACACGATCGTACGTGACGATGTCACAGTCATGAAGGGCCACCACTTCGCAGTCCTCGCGCGCCAGGATGTAGCCGAGGGCCACCCATACGGACTGCCCCTTGCCCTGCACCCCGGTTGGAATCTCCCGCTCCTGAATCTTTTTAAGAAGCCCCTGAATCCGGGGACCGTCCACCCAGATGATCTTGATCTCCCGATTGTCCGTGCGAAGGCGTCCGAAGTAATCCGCCGCCCTTTGAAAGCGACCCTCGTCTTCAGCCCCTCCAAGTGCCACAATCACCGTTTTCAGATATTTTGTCTTGCCGATCTCTTCAAGGATGCGATCAAGGACTTCGGGGTTCTCGATCTCGGAGTACAGGGACGGAAGAATCAGTGCTATGCACGCATGACGGCTCCATTCTTCCAGGCGGTTTTCCAGGGAGGCCAGATAGGCCTCCCGGTCGAAGGCCTCGTGGAGGGCGTGGAGCGTTGTGATGGCACCGCCCTGGTGAAAGTCGGCCATGGCTGTATCCTCCTTCTGCGGGGACGGTCGGGACCCCTGCTTGCATATCAGCACGAAGAGGAGTGACCGCCGGTGTTCGAATTCCGGATATCATAGCAGCGCATGGGGGGGTGGAACCAGAGGAAAAAACAAGTACGGCGCCGGGGCTGATTTGTCCTCTGATGAAAACGCATGAATTCTTTCTTCTTTATAATTTTTAGTGTTCTTCGCGTTCTTCGTGGTAAAAAGGACGTGACCCGACACGAAGGACACGTATGGAAAAGGGGTGAAGGAAGGCAGGCCATGCTCGGCATCCCGGTTGAATTGTTATTGAATGCTGATCGTGCCGCTTCCCTCACCCCTGTCATCCTCACCGTATCAGGCCGGCCTTTTGTGCAGTGGTACCAGAAGACCGGCCCGGGCCGAGGAGGTTCTTCAGATGGTCAGCTGATCCTTGATCTTCTCGAAGGTCTTCGGACCGATGCCTTTTACCTTCATGAGGTCATCGAGCTCCCCGAAAGGACCTACCTCCGTTCGATACTCTACAATTCGTTCGGCGATTGACAGCCCGATGAATTTGACTTCGGCAAGCTGTTCCACTGTGGCCTCATTGACGTTTACCTTGCCTGATTCCCGGGCGTTGAGCGGAAGGGCCACGACAAGGGTCAAGGCCAGAACCAGACAACACATTCCAGCTTTTCTCATAGCTTTCATACATACCTCCTGCGGCGGCGAACCACGGAAAGCCGCCATTCATTTGATGGGTTTCACTGTGTGTTTTAGTAATGCTTCAACCGGGATACCTCGCTCCTTCTTATCAAGATGCATGCCATAAGGCTGGAGTATTCCGGTTTTAAATGCCATATAAGTGTCTTTTGCTAGATTTTTTATGTTTTTTAAGTATGTTGCGCCTTTAATTTAATTCCACTTGGCCTGACGGCATCTCATGATTTTATAAAAAAGTGTGTCAGGTCAAGGGATGAAAACACCTTTTGCATAAATTTCTGTGTTTTTATGCACATTTATTTATGCATATTTATATTTTTTTCAATGATATCAAATGATTAAAAAAACACTTCGCCCAGTGAAAAGGCAACAGGCCTTCTTTCTCGAGTGCTTCAGGGCCCATAAACTTGCTGTTTGTAGGCATAATCTAATTAGATAATAGCTTTTTTGTGTAGGCCTCGTCTTTCAACCTGATCTCTTGACATGCACATTTTTCTGTGCACCGGCCGGTTCCTTCGGGCATGCCGCAACAGAGTCAACCTCCCCCACATGGAGCCCCACGGGTCAACCCGGGGTCCCGAAATAGGCGTTTCTGGATAGACACTATCCTACCCGGCCTTGAGGTGACATAGCGCCGCAGCATGATATTCATCGAATTCATCAACGAGCGGGCCCATGTTCTTCCCTGCAACGCCGGCGCTTGCGCGGCGTGTGCAAAGGCGGAAAATATGTCCCGCACTGAAACCCGCCCAAGTGCACTTGACACATCACCCGGCAGCTTTCTATACTCGTGCCCATCCAGAAACGCTTTTTGGGCACTGGCAAGTTTCCAATTCAGAAATGAGGATTTTTTTGTCAAGATCAAGGAAATCAAGAGGTTGCGCGGAGGCGTACTGAAGTACGCCGCACAAGCAACCTCG
>JAWLEX010000061.1:0-18311 GCA_041685835.1 Desulfatiglandales bacterium | reverse complement strand
ACTCCTTTTTTCACCACCAAGTCAGAGGGCTCCGGGCTGGGACTGGCCACGGTGAAACGGATCATGGAAGGACTTCAAGGCCGGGTCCGGGGGGAAAATCATCCGGAAGGCGGCGCCCGGATCATCCTGAAACTCCCTCTTCCCGCTCAGGACAAGGAGATCTCTTGACACACGGCACCCTCAGCAGCCAACCCTGGCTATCGACTGTTCACCGCCCGAGCCGATATCTCGGAAACGAGCCGAACGTAATACGGAAGCCGCGTGACAAAACGGAAATCCATTTCGGGCTGGCCTTCCCGGACCTCTACGAAGTAGGCATGAGCCACCACGGCCTGCGCATTCTCTACCATATTCTGAATGAACCGGATTGGCTCTCCGCGGAACGGGTCTTCTGCCCCTGGGTGGACATGGAAACGGCCCTCCGGGAGCACGGTCATCCCCTCGAGACCCTGGAATCAGGGACCCCCCTGAAGGACTTGGACGTACTGGGCTTCAGCCTCCAGCATGAACTCTGTTACACGAACGTACTCACCATGCTCGATCTTGCCGGCATCCCCTTTCTCGCCGTTGAACGAGACGAAAGCCAGCCGCTGATCATCGCCGGAGGACCGGCCTGTTTCAACCCTGAGCCTGCTGCCGAGGTCTTTGATGCCTTCCTGATCGGCGACGGGGAGGAGGCCGCACTGGAGATCTGCCGCTGTGTACGGCGGGCGGCAGGGGACGGTAAGACCCGGGACGACCTTCTCACGGAACTCGCGGACATCAGGGGAGTGTATATTCCCTCGTTTTTCGAGCCGTCTTACGGGCCCGGGGGAGTGATCCGGGAGATAAGACCGCTTTTGCCGAAATATCGGACGGTCCTGAAAGCCCTGATCACCGACCTCGAGTCATCCCCCTACCCGCTGGACCAGGTCGTCCCTTTTTCCGAACCCATTCACGATCGACTCGCGGTGGAAATCTGCCGGGGCTGCACCCGTGGATGCCGGTTCTGCCAGGCGGGCATGATTTACCGGCCCGTCCGGGAACGGTCGCCTGCCACCGTCCTCAAACTGGTCAAAAAAGGCCTGGAAAGGACTGGATACGACGACGTATCGCTGCTTTCGCTGAGCACCGGGGATTATACGTGCATCGGCCCCCTGCTGTCGGCCCTCATGGATCGCCAAAGCCGGGACAAGATCGCAGTCAGCCTGCCTTCCCTTCGAATCGACAGTCTGGACGAGGCCTGGTTCGAACAGATCAAGCGGGTCCGGAAGACCGGCTTCACCCTGGCCCCCGAGGCGGGCACCGATCGGCTGCGAAGGGTGATAAACAAGTCCCTTACAAACCGGGAAATCGTCGAGACCGCCCGCAAGGTGTACAAGGCGGGATGGAAGCTTATCAAGCTCTACTTCATGGTCGGGCTTCCGGAAGAGACCGAGCAGGACCTGCACGGGATCATTCAACTCTCGAAAGAGGTGGCCCACATGGCCGGAGGGCGCGGGAAGCGTCCTTTGCTGCACGTCAGCGTAGCCGCATTCGTACCCAAAGCTCACACTCCTTTCATGTGGCAGTCTCAGCTCTCCCTTGAAGAGAGCCGAAGCAGAATACGAATGATTCAGGACGGTATTCGGGATCGCCGCATTCGAGTCAAGTGGAACGACCCCGGCATGAGCCGCCTGGAAGGGGTCTTTTCCCGGGGTGACAGGCGTCTATCGAGCGCGCTGATAGAGGCCTGGAAATCGGGGGCCCGGTTCGATGCCTGGGGGGAGCAGTTCCAGCCTGACACCTGGGAGGAAGCCTTTCAAAACACGGACACGGACCCGGAGTTCTATCTCGCCAGGCAGAGGGGACGACACGAGATCCTCCCATGGGACCACATCAGTTCGGGCGTGCGAAAGGAATACCTGTGGCGGGAGTGGGAAAGGGCCCTGAAAGAGAAGGCCACGCCGGACTGCCGCGCATTGTGCCTCGAGTGCGGCGTGTGCGATCATGATCGCGTCGACCCGGTCATCAGAAATGAAGAGCCGCCCATGAACGAAGCCGCAAAGCATACCGTGTCCGGCCCAGAATACGACCCGGCCTTCCAACGAAGCTTTCTGCTCACCTTTTCAAAAACCGGCACCGCAAGGTACCTGGGCCATCTGGAAATGGTCCGGGCGTTCATCCGGTCACTCAGGAGGGCCGGGCTCAATGCGGTCCACACAGGGGGGTTTCACCCGGCACCCAAAGTCTCGTTTGCAGCAGCCCTGCCTGTGGGAACCGAAAGCATTCAAGAGACCGTAACAATAGGGCTTCACGACCCGCCGCCGCCCGTGGACATCAAACAGCGTCTCAACCGGACCCTCCCCGAAGGCCTTCGAATCCTTCTGGTGGAGGATGCCAGTGCTCACGTCAAAAGGAACAGGCTGATAGAGAGTCACTACCACATCACTTCGGATAAATGCCCGCTGGATTCCGACGCGGCCCGGCGATTCCTCGACCTGCGCGAACACCTGGTCATCAAGACATCGCCCAAAGGAGACCGGACGGTGAACGCCCGTGCTCAAGTCAAGAACATCCGCTGTTTTTCTCCGGACAAGGTTGAGATCGTTCTTCTTCATCCCCAGGGCCCCTCCCTGAGACCGGAAAAGATGATGAGTGAAATCTTCGGCCTGGACCATACCCAGGCGTCATCTTTAAAGATATTGAAAACAAAGCAGACATTGGGGTAGCATTACCGGGAAACGGACCGAGAGGCATCCATGTCCACGGAACTCATCATAAACAGCAGACCCCACGAGACCCGCGTGGCCGTTGTTGAAAACGGCGTCCTGGCGGAATTGCACATAGAGAGGGAAACCGGCCAGGAGCTCATGGGCAACATCTACCGGGGGCAGGTGGTCCGTGTGCTCCCAGGCATGCAGGCGGCCTTCGTGGACATCGGCCTCGATCGAACCGGATTCCTGTATGTATCCGACGTCTACAGGGAAGTTTCAGACATGGAACGGGCCATGGTGAAGGAGGAATCGGCAGGCGGGCCAAGGGGCACTGTGCCTGAAGAGCCGATTATTACCGAAGCCTTGTCCGGGGCCTCCTTTACAATTGAAGAGCTTCTTCACACAGGCCAGAACATCATGGTCCAGGTCTCGAAAGAACCCATCGGCACCAAGGGCGCCCGGCTCACCTCCCATGTTTCACTGCCGGGACGGCATCTGGTCCTTATGCCTACAGTCAACCACATCGGGGTTTCCCGCCGTATCGAAGACACGGTGGAGCGGGATCGCCTTCGAAACCTCGCCCGGGAGATGACCCCCGACCACCTGGGCGTCATCGTGCGCACAGTGAGCGAGGGAGCAAGCAGAGAAAAGCTCAAGTCCGAGCTGGATTTTCTCCTCAAACTCTGGGAATCCATCAGTGAAGCGATGAATCGGCCCACAGGCCCCTCGGGCCCCTCCCTCCTGTACAAGGACCTGACCGTGTCTCTGAGGTCGGTAAGGGACCTCTTCACCCGGGAAGTGGATCGGCTCGTCATCGATTCCAAGGACGAGTATGATAACATTATGGCCTTTATCGAGACCTTCGCGCCAAGGCTTCGATACTCCGCAGAACTCTATGACGAACGCGAGCCCATATATGACGCCTACGGGCTTGAAATTGAAATCTCCAGGGCCCTCGAGAAAAAAATATGGCTCAAGTCGGGAGGCTATATAGTCATCGAAATAACCGAGGCACTGACAGCCGTCGATGTCAACACCGGCAGCTATGTAGGTAAGCGCAACCTGGAAGAGACCATCCTGAAAACGAACCTGGAGGCCGTCAAAGAGATCGCCTACCAGCTCCGCTTGAGGAATATCGGCGGGCTCATTGTCATTGACTTCATTGATATGGAACGCAAACCCAGCCGTGAACGGGTGTTCTCCGCCTTGAAGGACGCTATGAAGAAGGACCGCGCAAAGAGCCACATTCTCCGCATGTCTGAACTGGGCCTGATCGAAATGACCCGAAAGCGCACCCGGGAAAACCTGAACCGATTACTTGAAGAACACTGTTTCTACTGCGAGGGGAGAGGGACGCTCAAAAGCCACCGGACCATCTGCTACGAAATCTTCCGCGATCTGGAGAGGGAAACAGCCAATCCCGACGACAGCGACAAGGTCCACCTCCTGGTCCACCCGGAGATCGAGCATACACTCAAAGAAGAAGAGCATGATTCCGTTGCCATGGTTGAAAAGAGGATCGACCGCCGGATCATCATCACCAGCCGGCGTGATTTTCACCTCGAGCAATACGAGATCGGCACATGACCACGACGGATCAAGCAAAGGACCGGCTTTCTCTTTGACACAGAGTGGCATTTTTGATAGACGTCTCATCGGTCTGGAAACTATCCGCATTCACGCCACAACAACAAACTTTCAGGCAACATGGCGAACAGGATTTTAAGCCCTAGCCGCATCGCAGGGGCCGTGATCGTCGTCCTCTTCACGGTCCTTTCCTTTGCGCGGCCTTCCATGCTCTCCGGACTCGAGCTGCTCCTCTACGACACCTTCTCCCGCCTTTCCCCATCAAGTGTTCAGCCGTCCGAAAAGCTGGCGCTGGTCGAAATCGATCGCGAGACCCCGGATTCGGTAAATCCGCGGTTTTGGCCGCGGCAGCGGCTCGCAGAACTCATCGATCGACTGGATGAAGCCGGGGTCCGGCTCATCGGACTAATCATACCCTTTACGGAAAGGTCTCAAGGGACCGGTTACGATGCGATTCTGGAGTTCCGTGAAAAGCTGGAGGCCCACCCGCTCTCCACACAGCAGCAGAGGCTCGCCGCGTGGGTAAGGGAGAACCTGGAGCGCCTGGAACAGGAACTTGACGTCGACGGAAGACTCACGGAAAGCGTCCGCCGAAGCGGAAAGGTATTTCTGCCGGTATTCGTCGAACTCGAGGGAAAGCGGGGTGGCAAACCCGGCGATACTCTTCAGGACCTCTCCGGAAGCCTTCTCGGTCCCAGCAACCTGGACGAGGCACTGAAACAGCAAATAACGGCTGTGAACATCGCTTTGCCCTTCAACGAACTAAGCCGGGCCGCGGCCGGATTCGGACACACTAGCCTCACCCTGGACAACAGGCTCGAGGGCCGGCAACATGCGATTCTCGTCCGTTACCGCGGGGCGTTGATACCATCGATGCCGCTCAGGCTGGCCGCTGCCTACAAGGACCTGGACCCCGCCGAAATCCAGATAAGGAATGGACGACTCCGTCTCGGGGCGGACCCCATCCAGATTGTGGAAGGAGGCATGCTGCCGCGCTTTGCCGGTGAAGGCCACTCGTTCCCCATCTACTCGCCGGACGATATACTGGCCGGGAAAGCGGGAAATGGCCTCGGGGAGAGGATCGTCCTTGTGGCGTTCGGACCAGGAACAGGCCCTTCGTTTCACACACCTATGGACAAGGCGATGCCCGAGGGACGCCTTGCCGCCGCGATCCTGGAGGATCTTCTGGCCGGCCGATGCGTCAGGCGGCCCGCCGCCCTTCGTTACCTGGAGCCGGCACTGATCCTCGCAATGGGGCTTCTGGCGCTCTTCCTCTGCTCCGGGTTCGCACACACAGGAAGCATGGCCGCCGCCGGCTTGGCCGCCGCGGCACTCGCAACGGGCTTCGGCGCGCTCTTATGGGGGAACGTCTGGCTTCGGGTCGGCTCCCCCGCCGCCTGCGTCATCCTCGTTTACCTGGCAACAGCACTCCAGCGTGTCTTTCTGGCTCCTTCCACCAGCAAGGAGGCGATCGAGACAAACCGCCTCCTGGGACTCAGCTTTCAGAGCCAAGGGCTCCTGGATCTGGCCTTTGACAAATTCAAGAAACTTCCACTGGACCATGAGTCCAGGGACCTGTTGTACAACCTGGGCCTGGAATTCGAACAAAAGCGTATGACCAACAAGGCCCTGTCTGTCTATGATTACATCAAGCGGGGCGGAGAATACCGGGACCTCGGCGACCGCATTCCCAGGCTCCGAGAATCGGACGCTTCCTCCACCTTGGGCAGCCATGTCAGGGAGGGAAACATCCTCAAGGATGCGGAAAGTGAGGCCCGTTCCAAGGTGGGCCGATTCGAGATACAGGGAGAACTGGGCAAGGGGGCCATGGGCCTGGTCTACAAGGCCAGGGACCCGAAAATCAACCGGCTTCTGGCCATCAAGACCATCCGGTTTTCCGACGAGTTCGAGGAGGAGGTAATCCAGGAGATCAAGGACCGCTTTTTCGCCGAAGCGGAGATCGCCGGACAGCTTTCCCACCCTTCCATCGTCACTATTTACGATGCTGGAGAGGACGGGGACCTGACCTACATGGCCATGGAGTTGCTGGAGGGAAAAGACCTGGACAAATTCATCACAAAAGGGAACCTCCTGCCCCTTACCAAGGTCCTGAACGTGGTTGCCCGCGTGGCGGACGCGCTAGCCTTCGCCCACAGGGCGAACGTAATTCACCGCGACATCAAGCCGGCCAATATCATGCTCCTCGAGGCCGGGGGGGTGAAGGTTACGGACTTCGGGATCGCCAAGGCCATCTCTTCGTCGAGGACACGAACCGGAGTCATCCTCGGGACGCCCAACTACATGTCCCCGGAACAGATCATGGGCCAAAAAATCGATCGCCGGTCCGACATCTTCGCTCTCGGCGTGCTCTTCTTTCAGCTGCTCACCGGCCGACTGCCTTTCCAGGGGGAGAACCTGAGCAATCTCCTCTACCAGATCACCCAGGTCCGGCACCCCTCGATCCGTGAAATAAACCCCAAGATACCGAAGGCCTGCGAGCAAATCATCGACAAGGCCCTTGCCAAGAACCCGGCCGACCGGTTTCAGTCGGCTTCTGAGATGGCCGAACTGGTCGGGCTTCTCAGCACTAAAATCGAACAGTTGCGCAGCCGGAAGCCTCAGCGGCAACAACATCAACCTAAGGCATAGGAAAAACCGGCGGCCTTAACGACGGGAGGCGCTTTGGAGATTCGAGCATCAGGACTGACCGACGTGGGATTAAAGAGGGACGGCAACGAAGACGCCTTTTCTACAGATGACGCCAACGGCCTGTACATCGTAGCGGACGGGATGGGAGGTCACCTGGCAGGAGAGGTCGCCAGTCGAATCGCCGTGGAGATGATAAACAACGGTTTCCAGCGATGGGCCAGGAACGACACCCCCATAGAAGAACTCTACGGAATGCCGGATTCCTCTCTGACCCTCACGGGGAACTATCTCTCCAGCAGCATTCGTCTCGCCAACCGCGTGGTTTATGAGATGGCCGCTGAATACGAACAGTACCACGGCATGGGGACCACCGTGGCGTGCATACACGTCTCACCCACACTCGTGGTGGCAGCCAATGCCGGGGACAGCCGCATCTACATGGTGCGTGACGGGGAACTCGAACGGCTTTCCAAAGACCACACCATATTGTCCGAACAGCTGGATATGGGCATGATGACAATCGAGGAGGCTGAAACGTCCCCCCTGAAGCATGTCCTGACCCGAAACCTGGGATCATCCGAAGATGTGGACGTGGACGTCTACGAGATCGAACCTTCGAATAACGACCGCTTCGTTCTCTGCTCCGACGGTCTTACCGACCTTGTGTCCGACCAGGAAATCCTTTATATGACAATGCATGCAACCGATCCTGAAATGCTTTGCCGGGACTTTGTTGAAACCGCCCTGCGGCGGGGCGGGCACGACAACACGACAGTCCTCGCGGTGTTCGTCACGGGGATTGCTAAACCGAAAGAGCTGCCATTCAAAAAAACAGGTCTCCTGTTCGCCGACATGATTATCGGCATGCAAAAAATGATCAAGAAAATCAAACCCTGAACAATTTCATATTGATATTGCTGCGCGTATTAAATTAAGATTGATTCCAACACAGAATTCGGGGGAAGCCATGGCCAGATTGATACTGACGTTCAATAAACAGGTGATCAAGGAAATTCCGGTGTTGAAGGAAAGCATCACCCTCGGTCGGAACGAGGACAACACCGTGGTGATCGACAACCTGGCCGTTTCCGGGTATCACGCCAGGATCGATAAGGCCGGATCAGACTTTGTCCTTACCGACCTCCAGAGCACCAACGGCACATTCGTAAACAATGGAAAGATCGTATCCCACAAGCTTCAACATGGCGACAAAATCATCGTCGGAAAGCACATACTCCTTTTCGTCATGTCCGCCAAGGGCGGCGCCGAGCCCCGTGATGAGAAGAAACTGGACATGGACAAGACGATGATGCTGGACACGGCAAAACAGAGGGAGCTCCTATCCAAACAAAAGACCGCTCCCGCCGATGCCAAGGCCGTTGAAAAGGTCGGAGTGGTCAGCTTCATCGACGGATCAGGCCTGGGGGATATCGAGCTTTCAAAGAAGCTGACCAAAATCGGGAAGGCGGACACCTCGGAGATCAAGCTTTCCGGCATGCTTATGGGCGCTACGGCCGCCACGATCAGCCGCCGCCCTTCAGGCTACGCCATATCGTTTGCAGGAGGAATGGCCAAACTTAAGGTAAACGGTGAAGTGGTGAAAGACAGCGTCGCGTTGAAGGACTTCGACACGATTGAACTCGGGGCTTACAAGTTCCAGTTTTATCAGAAGGACATTGGACCGTAATCTACAAGCCGAACAGGGTGCCCTCTCACAGGCGCATTTCCTCCAGTAACGCGAAAAAAATACCACCTGGACTCGCTCACCCCTCGTGGGTGCGCGGGTTTTTTTGTCGCCTCTTTTTCCTGAACTCCGCCAGCCCGTCCTCGATCTCTTCCCTGGTAAATCGTTTACCGCACTGAGTGCACTGATATACCTCGGCTGTCACCCGATCATAGATGAGATCGTCGGAAAAGTTTACCCCGTGGAATCTGAGGCAAAAATTATGAATCCGCGTGAACTCCCTGGACCTGCATCTGTCACATTCAAAATAATCGACATGCGACCCCATCCCCTGCTCCTCCGGCCTGAACCGGCCACAACATTCGAAGTCCCGGTGTTCGTCCGGCATTGAAACGCCGACACCTTCGCTTCTACCCTGTTCGAAACGGTTTTTCAACGGCTTTTTCAAGAGCCGTACCCCTCGTCCCACCGTCACATCGCCGGCAAGGACCCCGATCCTTTGCGGCGAAAAACCGCTTCCAGAAGTCCCGCCGTTCCGGTCATCATATTGTCCCCGAACGGAGCACCCGGCCGGATCTCGAGACTCGACCCCTTGAGCAGACCACGTTTAGGCCCCGTGGCCACGATTCGTTCTACGGCATCGAACCCGACAGCCTTCCTCACGTAGGCGCCGTGCCCGCCCTCGGCCAGGATCTCACGATGGTTCAAGCGGCCCTGGGCCAGTCCCCTGAGAAGTCCTTCCAATCTTTTCAGGTTCACATCCGCTGTATGATACTCGAAAAACCCGCATAGGTCTCCGGCTTCCAGGGCCGCACCCACTGTATGCGAAGTGGCCACATCAAGCACCAGCAGCCGGCGAAGTAGAGCCGCCTCCGGGTCAAGGGAGGCACCAAGGACGGCCGCCATTCCTGAGTCCATGACAAAAACCTGTTCCGCCGGAAGCCTTCGTGCAGATGCTGCAATGGAGCAAAGACGATTGAACTCACTCGGGACCTGATCGCCCTCGAAAAGCAGGCTCTCAGGGTAAGGCGCCCGGTCCAGGGAAGCCCGGAACAATGAGTGCCTGAAATCCAGGTGGGACGTGCCCCGGGGAGGCACACCGTGATCCTGGGCGCAAACGCCGACCACGTCAAATGCAAAAGGGACACCCAAACCTTTCAGAATGAGCCTCACCCGATCAGCGTTCAGGTCCTCAGTGACCAGATGGGCATAGCGGCCTGTCTTAAGAAGCTTTCCGGCCTCGTCGTCGGACACTATGTAGATACCGGCGGAACGCACCTTCTCCGGATCGTGGTGGATTGTAGCGGACGAAGATTCGGACATGATCACGCGATCACGCCGGGCCTTCTCTTTGAGAATCCCGGACAAGGCGCCGCCGCCCATCTCGCATCCCGTGACCAGGATGTCTCCCTCAAGGGCGGCGGCTTGCTCGGCCGCCGTGACCACCGGTGACCGGCAGACCGCTTTGAAATGCAATTCCGATTCAGCGTGGTACCAAAGAAGGTCCAGTGTGCCGGCACCGATGTCCAGGAGAAGAAATCGCGTCACGAACACCCACTCCTACATCTGAGAAAAAAGTACCACCCTGATTCCGGCGGCCTTTATGCCCTCCGCGGAGATTAATCGATTCAAAGGATGCAGGGCCTGGAAATACGGAAAATAAAAATGGAGCCACCGTGCGGAGTCGAACCGCAGACATCCTCATTACGAGTGAGGTGCTCTACCAGCTGAGCTACGGTGGCCCTTCAAGGCCGTTTTATAACCGCCCGGCGGCTTCGTGTCCATACTTTTTTCTATCTCCCGCCGAGACGCCAAGGCGTCAAAAAAACCTTTTAATTCCATTGCCTTTACGATCTTTGCGGGTTTGAGGGAAAAGCCAGGTTGATCACTCTTGTGCTTTCATCCAATAACCGATTCAACCTGTCGCCGGGCAGTGCCGGAAATCGCAGGACAAGGCATTCAGGTCTTGTCATATTCGCCTTATTAGCGTATTTCGTGGTTTCACCCCGGCTGAAGGCTTGAGAGAAGTGCGAGGAGCGCCATGAAAAGAAAACCGCAAGATTACATCGTGTTTCCATTGGATGTGCCAAACTCAAAAGAGGCCATGCGTTTTGTCAATCTCCTTCGTGACCACGTGGGCCTGTTCAAGGTGGGCCTGGAGCTGTTCATCAGCGAGGGCCCTGCAATTATCAGGGATATTCATGAAACGGCGGGCCGAAAGGTTTTTCTTGACCTGAAGCTTCACGACATTCCGGCGACCATGAAACGGGCCTTACTGGCGGCCGGGCGGCACGGTCCGCGCTTTATCACGGTCCACTGCGACCAGGGAGAAGGGATTCTTCGGAACGCCGTCCAAGACAGCCATGAAGACACCCGGATCCTGGCCGTCAGTCTCCTTACGAGCCTCGGCCCGATGGATTTGGAGCGGCTCGGTTTTTGCGAGGCCTATGTGAGAAACCCCACCGCCCTGGTCCTTGAAAAGGCGCGAATCGCCCGCGAAGCGGGTTGCCACGGGCTGATCTGTTCCGGCCGGGAAACGGCCGGGGTGAAACAGGAGCTGGGGACGGATTTCATCGTCATGACTCCGGGTATCCGTCCCGAGTGGACCCTGGTGGAGGGAGACGACCAAAAGCGGGTAGTCACGCCCGGGGACGCCGTGGCCGCCGGGGCCGACTACCTGGTGGTGGGACGGCCCATTCGAGACGCAAAGGAACCCGCCGGGGCCGCCCTTCGCCTGGCGGAGGAGATCTCAAAAGCCCTTTGACCTCAGCCGGTCCCGGTGAACGGCGGCCAGGGTGATGAGGGCCTTGGCCGCAAGCACATCCTGCCCTTCCCTTTGATCGAAAACCTCGGACTCCGCCACCAGGACGCTGGTCCCCCTCCGAATTACACGGGAACGACAGACTAAAGTGTCCCCCCAGGCCGGCCTGAGAAAATTGATCTTGAACTCGACAGTCAGGATCTGGAACTCTTCAGGCACAGTGGTGAAGCAGGCGTAGCCTGCTGTGTGGTCCGCCATGGTCGCCATCACCCCGGCGTGTATAAACCCATCCTGCTGCCGATGCTCTTCCCCGATCGTTACGAGGGCCTCGAAGAACCCGTCCCTGATCACCTCCGCGCGCATGCGGCAATGGCGAATGAATCCGCGACTGTAGTCACGGGCCAGGAAATCCGCCCGCTCAGGAGGGATGTCACCGTGCTTCTGGTCCATTTGCAAGCTCCGTATAGTGTGGCTGGCTTCTGGGAGAGCAGAAGACAGACTACAGGAAGTCGGCGGCGGATGGCAAGGCCGGTTTGTGGCGCGAAGAGCACGAAGAGACATTAATTCTTCGTGATCTTCGTGTCCTTCGTGGTGAAGCATTCGATCCCGCGGCGTTCACAGGAAGTGCGTGAGGCCTCAGGATGTTCGTCCGTGTTCTGTTTGACAACCGCATAATCCGGTTGTATGAAATCCAGCAGAAGGGTACTGCATGCATGGAACGAAGGTGTTCTCCTCATAGACGCCCCACATGATGATTCTCGACGGGGGACTCGTGACCAGACAACATCAATTCGGCATCGATAACCTGAGCAGCATTCTGGTATATGTTCTCGGACACAGGCCCGACGAATTCGGCCTGGTTCCCGATATTGACGGCTTTATCACGATCAAACGCCTGCTTCAGGCGTTGCGCGAGGAACCAGAATGGTCCCACGTGCGCGAGGGGTTGTTAAGGGAGGTCCTTGTCAGCGAAAAACGGGAGCTGTTCGATTGCCAAGGTCCCCTGATCCGTACCCGTGAAAGGCGATTCTCTTTGGACTTGGAAAACCCGGTATCACCGCCTTCAGGCATGGTCTTCTCGCCGATCAGAAAGCGCGCCCACCCCCACGTACTCGAACACGGCCTGGAACCCCGGCCGGACGGCCCTCACATTCTCACCATGGATCAAGACATGGCCATGCGCATCGGGCGTCGTACCGACCCCTCACCCGTGATTCTGGAAATACATATTCCGGCCCGCGGCGAGGGGGCCGTTCCCGTGTATTCCTTTGGAGGACTGTTTCTCGCACCGCAAATCCCCTCTGAAGACATAGTCGGGCCTCCTTTGAGCAAGGACCGCCGGAAAGACCTCGATAAACCGGAAAAGGCCGCCCCGAAAAAAGAAATGCCCGCGCCCAAGGGCCGTGACTTCGAAGCAGGGACATTCTTTCTGGACCCTGACAGGGACCCGGACCCGTTCCGCAAGGCGGCCAGGGGTAGAAAGCGCCGCACGTGGAAGGAAAACGCACGCAGGCTCAGGAGAGAAAAATGAATCACGCCCGACCCGTTGCAGACATGGCCCGCTTCTTCTACCCTGAAAGCATCGTGGTAATTGGTGTTTCGCCCGACAGGGCCAACCTGGGGAAAAACATCGTCCAAAACTGTCTCGACTTCGGATTCGCCGGGGAAATCGTCTCTGTAGGCATCAAGGAAGGGATTGTCTTCGGACAGCGTATCCATCCCTCGGTGGAATCAATCGACCTGTCGGTGGACTTGGCCGTCATCCTTACGCCCGCGCAGACCGTACCGGAAATCCTGAGCGCCTGCGGGCGCAAAGGCATCCGCCGAGTGGTCATAGAGTCCGGAGGATTCTCCGAGCTGGGAGAAGAAGGAGCCGCCATAGAACAGGCCTGCGTCAAGGCGGCTGAAGCCCACGGGATCCGGTTCATCGGGCCCAATGGGATCGGGTTGAGTAATCTGGAAAACGGGCTCATCCTTCCCTTCTGGCCCATGAGGGAGGACCTCAAGCCGGGGCCCGTGTCCGTACTGGCCCAGAGCGGGGGAGTGGGCCTCAGCTATCTCGGCTTTCTTGCCGAAGAGAGCATCGGCGTTAACAAGTTCGTGTCCATGGGAAACAAGCTGGACGTGGATGAAAACGACTTGCTGGAATACCTGATTCAGGACGAGGGGACCCGCATTATTCTTCTGTACCTGGAGGGTTTCACCAACGGCAAACGGTTCGTGGATATCGCATCCCGTTCCGAAAAACCCATCCTGGTGCACAAATCCAACCGCTTCGAAGCGAGTTCCAGCATTGCACATTCGCACACCACCGCCATGTTCACCAACGATATGCTTGTGAACGACGCCCTCGAGCAGGCCGGATGCATACGGGTCAACACCATGAACGAGGCAATGGATTACATGAAGGGTCTGAGCATGCCGCCGCTTCGGGGTAACCGCATCGCCGTGGTATCCAGGTCCGGCGGGCACGCAGTCATCACGGCGGACGCGTGCGCGCACTACGGGTTCGAGCTGCCGGACTTTCCCCCGGAACTCCTGAAAAAGGTTGAAAGCCGCCTGCGGGCCCACGTGATCCGCCTGCAAAACCCTCTTGACCTGGGCGATCTCTTCGACCTGGATTTCTACGAGCACATCGTGGAGGAAATGCTCAAGAGGGACGACTTGGATGGTGTTCTTCTGGGACACGGCTACCGAAGGGGTTTTGAACAGGATGCTTCCAGAACGTTGATCGAAAGGATCTCCGAATTGGCCTCCCGTTACGGAAAGCCCGTGGCGCTGACGATCTTTGCCGAGGCAATGGAAATAGATTACCTGAAGAGACATTATGATATTCCCGTTTTCACTGCGCCTGAAAACGCCATGCGGGCGTTCGACCTCTCTCGAAAATGGTTTTCGCCTCGTCCGGGCCCTCTTGCCGGCGGCCGCACGCCGAGACTGGAAGGAATAGATCAAAAATCCGTTCAGGCCATACTGGAGCGAGGAGTCCCCCGTGGAGAGCTTCTATTGAGCGAGGGGCTCGATCTTCTCCTCGCAGCGGGCTTCAACCTACCCAGGCACAGGCTCGCTCGAACACCCGACGAAGCGGTCGAGGCCATGAGTGCCCTTGGAACCGATGTGGTCATGAAGCTGAACCGCCCTCATATCAGCCATAAAACGGACCAAGGAGCGGTTCTCATGGGGCTTACAGATGAAAAAGACGTCCGCTCAGCCTTTCCGGCCCTTCAGGAAGCCGCCGGGCGGAAAGACGTGGAGGTGCTGGTCCAGGAAATGGGCCGAGGGGGCCTGGAGGTCATCATAGGCGGTAAGCGGGACGTTGTGTTCGGACCGGTGGTCATGTTCGGAATCGGGGGCGTCCTGGTAGAGGTCCTGGGCGACACGGTGTGGGGCGTCGCCCCTCTGGACCCGGACCAGGCCTCCCGTATGATGAAACGGATCCGGGGCCGAAGGCTCCTCGAGGGTATTCGCAGAAAGCCTCCCCGTGATGCAGCAGCCGTGGAGGACATGATTGTCAGGCTGTCGAGACTTATGGCGGATTTTCCCGCCATTCAGGAGATGGACGTGAACCCCGTCCTGGTCGATGAGCGCGGTAAGGGTGCAACGGCGGTGGACGCGCGGGTGATCCTGAACGGGTCTGCATCCTGATGCAGTCCTGCTATGCTCCGGGGGCATATTACCCGCTTTGCCAAAGCCTCTCGAGCACCTGAAGGTAGGCCTCTTCCGTCATGTCACGGGATGGGTAGCACGCCCGGGCGGGTTTTCCTTCTCGACCCGACCGATCACCCGATCCCTGTCCAGCCGTTCTGCGTGGACATTTACGAACCCCCGCCTGTCAGCTCCATTCAGAGAAAACTCAAGCGGGATGTAATTGTCCGAAAGCCCCCGCACCTCGGCCCTTCCATGCTGAGCCGCTCCCTCCACGATCACCGGGTATACTCCTCCCAGGGACGCACTATGAAACCCTTCCCGCTTTTTCCGCCCGAGAACCCTCAGCACCGCGGCCCGCTCTTTTGCCCGGGCATGGGGTATGACATCCTTAAAGCCGGCCGCCGGGGTACCGGGCCGGGGCGAAAACCGGAACACGTGGACGTATGTAATGGGAAGAGACTCGAGCAGGGCCCTGGTATTCTCAAACATCCCGTCGGACTCTCCTGGAAATCCCACGATCAGGTCCGTGCCGATAGCCGCCTCAGGAATGCGCTCGCGAATAGTCTCCAGGGCTTTAGTGAGTGTGCCGGCTGTGTAAGGGCGGTTCATCATGTTCAGGACGAGATCGTCACCGCTCTGCATGGCCACATGGAAGTGCCTGCAAAAAACGGGATTCGAGGCCACGAGATCTACGAGCTCCCGGTCGATTTCGTCCGGCTCCAGGGAACTGAGCCTGATTCTGAGGGGAAGCTGTTCGCGACTGAGCCGCTTCAGGAGGGCCTTCAGGTCCTTGCCCGGTCTCAGGTCGAAACCGTACCTGCCCAGATGGATACCGGTCAGGACCACCTCGAGGAATCCTTCCCGGGAGAAGCAATTCAAGGCCTCCACGACGGTTTCGAGGTCCATACTTCGGGGCCGTCCCCTCGCACGTGGCACGATGCAGTAACTGCAATTACCGTTACATCCGTCCTGAATCTTCAGAAACGCCCTGGTCCGGCCGGGATGCCCGGAAACCGGCAGGTTCTCGAAGCAAATGCTTTCCGAAAACGGCTCTCTGAGTATTTCCGCACCTTCAGAAGGACGCATTCCACAAAGGAGGCCGGGAAGCCTTCCTTTGAGCGTGTTCCCCGCAACGATATCGACACCGGGTATGGCGGCGAGTTCTTCGGGAAAAACCTGCGCATAGCAGCCCGTAGCCGCGATGAGGGCGCCGCTGTTTTCGCGGATCTGCCTGCGAATCGCCTGCCGGGACTGGTAAGACGCCCGGCCGGTCACGATACAGGTGTTGACCACAACAACGTCAGCTCTTTCGTCGCGCTCCACCCTTCGCCATCCGAACCGGACGAGCGATTCCTCCAGGTAGGCGGACTCATACTGGTTCACCTTGCAACCGAGCGTTATAATGTGAAATGTCTTCCCCGGCATGGCCTCGTTCCTGTAAGCCGCCGCCCCCGATACTTCCCTGTCGCAGGGTGTGGGTGATGGCCGGCGCTTTCAGTCCAGCCCCTTCCCAGCGGATGTAATCCACCCGCCCCCCATCACCCGGTCCCCGTCATAACAGACAAGGGCCTGACCCGGGGTGACGGCCGGCTGCGCTTCATCGAAAACAAACCGGACACGCCCGGCGGCGATCATTTCCAGGCGTCCTGGTGAAGCTTCGTGGCGGTACCGGACCTGTGCCATGGCTTTCAAGGACCCGCCGTTCGGGCGCCCTGAAGGCCAGGTAAACGACTCGGCCTCCACCCACCTGCTGAAAAGGTCCTCCCGCCGCCCCACCACTACCTCGCCGCTCTCCGGCCTCAAGGCGATAACATAATAGGGCCTGTCCGAGGCAATCCCGAGCCCTCGACGCTGGCCTATGGTGTAGCGGAAGACCCCCCGGTGCCCGCCCAGCTTAAGCCCCGATGAATCAACTATGTCCCCGCCCCTTGAAACGGCCGCGGACTCCCGGCTGCTGAGAAAATCGCGATAGTCCTGTCCGGCCAGAAAGCAGATCTCCTGGCTCTCCGGGGCTGAAGCTGCGGGAAGGCCAAGGCTCCCGGCCATGGACCGTGTCTCGGCCTTGCTAAACTCTCCCAAGGGAAACAGGGCCCTCTCCAGGTCCTGCTGTCCGAGGCGGTGAAGAAAATAGGACTGCTCCTTTTTTGAATCCAATCCCCGGAACAGGGCCCATCGCCCCCCTTCCAGCCGCCTGACCCTCGCATAGTGCCCGGTGGCCGTGAACCACGCACCGTGTTGATCGGCCCAGGCGCGCAGGGAGGAGAACTTGACCTCGGGGTTGCATACCACGCACGGATTAGGGGTTCGACCGGCAAGATATCCCGCCACGAAAGGCCGGATCACTCTCTCCATGAAGTG
Organism: Desulfatiglandales bacterium; assembly: GCA_041685835.1. Classification (GTDB taxonomy): domain Bacteria; phylum Desulfobacterota; class DSM-4660; order Desulfatiglandales; family HGW-15; genus JAIPEI01. The sequence goes on along the minus strand of JAWLEX010000061.1, from coordinate 949 downwards.
TTCCCGAAGATCCACCACTCCAAGTGGAATACCCAGGTGTTCCGCCACCCGCTCCACGGCACGCAGCTTTTGCTCCCGGGCATCTCCGCAGGCGGGCAGTAAAAGGTGGACTCCATGGACCTCCCGGCCTTGCTCTTTAAGGAGCGCGGCGGCCAGGGAACTGTCTACGCCGCCGCTCATGGCCACGACGACGGATGAAGGCTTGGGCTGAGTCATGGGAAGGGACGAATGGCGGCCGGTCAATACAAAAGGGAGCGGTTGAACTTCACTTCCATGGCCCTGGCCGGGCAGGCCAACACGCACAGTTCGCATGCACTGCACTTGTCCCTGTCAAAGAGTACTTCCATCTCAGGCCGCTTTATATGAAGGGCGCCGGTAACGCAAACGGCGGTGCATGCTCCGCACTGGTAACACCGGTCCTCATCCCTGCGGATATCGTTGCCTATGCTCTCAACCTTGATGCCGAGGCTCTTTAAGTACCGGACTCCGCGCTGGAAATTCGTCTTGTGACCGCTAAGCTCCAGCACCATAAATCCCTCTTTCCTGGGATAGATGGTGGCCTTGAGGATGTTGAAAGAAAGATCGAACTTCTTCACCAGGTTTACGGCTATGGGCTCGTTTACGATCTTTTCCGGAAACCTGAGACTTAGCATCTTGGTGTACATGGCGGCCTTCCTCCCTCCTGTCGCCGCAGCGTACCCAGGGTCGCCCGGCGGTCATTTTCCCCCACACGTAATTTTCAAGTATAGCTTCCATGCACGGTGCTGTAAAGCCATCGGACAACAACGCGGCGCTTTGCGGCGGGTCAGCGCCGGTAACACCTAAAACGGGCCTTTGCCCGCAACCCAAAGTCAAGGAGCACTGGCGCCACCCCGGAGTCTTCCTTCACGCAGAGGTAGAGAGCAAGATTTTCGTGTCAAATATCATCTTATTCTCTTTCGATCCCGAT
>JAWLEX010000060.1:0-18372 GCA_041685835.1 Desulfatiglandales bacterium | reverse complement strand
TCCAGGGCTGTGTCCAGGTGGATGCCCTCGCGGGTCAGATCGGTTCGGCGTTTGCGCCCACCCTCTACCCGTTCCCGGCCCTGCTGCTTGAAGTGCGACAGGGTAAGGCTTTCGGGTAGTACTATGTTCGAGGTCTCCAGGGCCACGCTGCGTTCTATGATGTTTTCGAGTTCGCGTACGTTTCCCGGGAAGGTGTACTGCTGGAGGATGTCCATTGCGTACGCGCTTATTTTTTTTACGTCTTTGCCCAGGTCCCTGGAATACTTCTCCAGGAAGTGGCGTGAGAGGAGTGCAATATCGCCCTGCCGGTCTCGCAGGGGCGGCATGGAGATCTGAATGACGTTCAGGCGGAAGTATAGGTCCTCGCGGAAGTGCTTGTCAATAACTTCGTTTTCCAGGTCCTTGTTGGTGGCTGAGATGAACCGGACGTCCACGGTCTTTTCATCGGTGCCGCCGACCGCTGTGAATGCGCGCTCCTGTATGACGCGAAGCAGCTTGACCTGGATGGTGGGAGGGAGTTCCCCTATCTCGTCGAAAAACACGGTGCCGCAGTGGGCCGCGTCAAAGAGCCCGTTCTTGTCCGCGGCCGCGCCTGTAAAGGCCCCTTTGCGGTAGCCGAAGAGCTCGCTCTCGATGAGGTTTTCCGGAATGCCCGCGCAGTTGATCACCACAAACGGCTTTTCATTGCGTGTGCTGCGGCGGTGTATGGCCCGGGCCACAAGCTCCTTGCCCGTGCCGCTCTCTCCGGAGATAAGGATGTTGCTCTTGGTTTGCGCCACCCTCTCCACGAGGTCGTACACCCTTTTCATCTGGGGGCTCTCACCCACCAGGCAGCCGAAGTGAAGAAACCCGCCTTTCTGAACCTTGTCCTGGCCGGCCATACCAGCCCGCCTGGAGCGAAGGCAGTCCCGGACTATCTTCTTGAACTCGCGGACCTTGAAGGGCTTGGGGATGTAGTCGTAGGCCCCCTCCTTCATGGCCTCAACAGCGCTCTCGGCAGAGGCAAAGGCCGAGATCATGAGCACCACGGTGCTCTGATCAATGCCCTTGGCCTTTTTGAGGACCTGGATCCCGTCGATGTCCTTCATGCGGATATCGCTTATGACCAGGTCGAACCGATCCTCGTCGAGGTGCTGAAACGCCTCTTCGCCGCTCACGGCAAGGGACACCTCGTATCCTTCTCCTGTGAGGAGAATATCGAGGAACTCCCGCATGCCCCGCTCATCGTCAACTACGAGTATGCGATGGGTGTCTGTCCCAGACAATCCGTCCTCCGACCATGGTGAGTTCGGCCCATCCCTTGAGGGGCACATTGAGAAATGGGGAGTTTTTGCTTTTGGATTTGATATCCTCGGGTCCAAGGGTGTACTCCGCCTTTGGATCTATCACGGTCAGGTGTGCGGGCCCGCCCTGCTCCAGCCGGCCTCCCTCCACATTGATGATGCGGGCCGGGTTCAGGCTCAGCTTGGAGATTGCGCCCGCAAGGGAAAGTATCCCCTGCTCCACCAGGGCCAGGGTCAGGGGAAGCGCGGTCTCGAGCCCGATGATGCCGAAGGCGGCCTGTTCAAACTCCACGTCCTTTTCTAGCGGGCTGTGAGGTGCGTGGTCGGTTGCTATCACGTCTATCACCCCCTGCTCGAGTCCCTGCTTTACCGCCTCCACGTCCTCGGGCCTTCTAAGGGGCGGATTCATTTTGGCGTCTGTTCGATAGCCGTTGACCGCTGTGTGGTCCAGGGTGAAATAGTGGGGCGCGGTCTCGGCCGTGACCGCGAGGCCGTCCTCCTTGGCCCGACGAATCAGGGCCACTGAACCCTCGGTGCTGACATGGGCGATGTGGACGGGGCAGTTGGTGAGCCGGGAGAGGGCGATCTCCCTGAAGACCATGATCTCTTCCGAGGCCGCGGGAATGCCCGGGAGCCCGATCTGTGAAGAGACTGTGCCTTCATGCATGGCCCCTTCTGCAGACAGGCTGCGGTCCTCGCAGTGGGAGATGACCGTGAGCCCATAATATTGGGCATACTCCAGGGCCCGTCTCATGACCTCGCTGTTCACGACCGGGAGGCCGTCGTCGGAAAGGCCCACGGCCCCGGCCGCCTCGAGATCGCCGAACTCGGTCAGCGCCTCGCCCTTCTGGCCCTGCGTGACAGCAGCCACCGGATAGACCCGCACCAGGTTCGCGGCCCGGGCCTGGCCCAGTATGAACTCTGTCACCGACCGATTATCGTTCACCGGGTCCGTGTTGGGCATGCAGGCCAGTGCCGTGAAGCCCCCGGCCGCGCCGGCCCGGGCCCCGGTCGCAACGGTCTCCTTGTACTCATGCCCGGGTTCTCGCAAATGGACGTGCATGTCCACCAGCCCGGGGACCACCAGCCGTCCCCGGGCCTCGATCTTTTTGACCCGCGGCCCATCTTCATTGAACCCGCCCCACGGTGCAAGGCGCTGAATGCGGCCCCGGTCGACCACCACATCCTGCTCCTCAACGGTCCCCTTAAGAGGGTCGACCACCCTTCCTCCCCTAATCCATATCGCCACGCCTGGATCCTCCAATCAACAGGTACAAGAGGGCCATGCGGATTGCAACACCGTTGGCCACCTGATCGAGAATGACGCTGTAGGGCCCGTCGGCCACGTCGGATGCTATTTCAACGCCCCGGTTAATGGGGCCGGGATGCATGATGATGACATCTTTTTTCGCGTGCTTCATCCTCGCCTGGTTGAGCCCGAAAAAGGCGGCGTACTCCCGGACGCCCGGAAAGAGCACACGGCTCTGCCTCTCCAGCTGGATGCGGAGCATCATGACCACGTCCTTGCCCCGGACTGCCTGGACCGGGTCGTGGATCACCTGCACCCCGAGGGATTCGGCCTCGCACGGGATCATGGTGGGCGGGCCGGAAATGGTAACCCTGGCGCCCATCTTAAGCAGGCCGATGATGTTGGACCTGGCCACCCGGCTGTGGGCGATGTCGCCTATGATGGCCACATCCAGGCCCTTGATGCGTCCCTTTCTCTCCCGGATGGTATAGAGATCCAGCAGGGCCTGGGTCGGGTGTTCATTGATGCCGTCTCCCGCGTTGATCACTGACGCGGCGACCTCTCTTGCCAGCAGATGGGGCGCCCCTGTGGCGGAATGACGAATGACAATGAGGTCCGGGTTCATTGCCTGAAGGTTTCTTGCAGTATCGATCAGGGTCTCGCCCTTGACAATGCTGCTCCCGGAGGCGGAGAGGCTCATGGTGTCCGCACTGAGACGCTTGGCCGCCATCTCGAACGAAGTACGGGTCCTGGTGCTCGGTTCATAGAAAAAGTGGATAACGCTTTTTCCCCGCAGGGTAGGGACCTTCTTGATCTCCCGAAGAGAGATTTCCTTAAGGGATTCGGCCGTGTCCAGGACAAGGTTTATGTCCTTGACCGACAACTGCTCCATACTCAAGAGGTCCTTGTGCTGGAATGTGCTCACGCCGGCTCTCCAAATAAAAAAAACCTCCTTGCCCTTGAGGACAAGGAGGTTTCCTTTATGGTGAAGGATGATTCAGCCATTTCCATCGGGTGAATCTTTTATCTTTCAGTGTTCAGGTGTGTGGCGTCATGACCCCGGCGGTATATTGACGATGCGGCCTTGAATCAGGCCGGATCCGGTGCTTTGGGGGCCGGAGCCTCTTTCTTTTCCTCTTTGGCCGAGGCCGTCTTTTTATTTTTCCCGGTTTTCTTCTTTCCTTCCTCCAAGGCATGGAGGAGCTGGATAATGGAAACAGGGGCCCCGTCACCTTTTCGAATGCCCTTTTTGACGATCCGGACATATCCGCCCTGCCGGTCCAGATATTGGTTCTTGATCTCGTCAAAGAGCCGGTGGGTGATTGTCTTCTCCTGAATGAAGGAAAGGGCCTGCCTCCGGGCATGGAGGTCGCCGCGCTTGGCCAGCGTGATCATCTTCTCGGCCACCGGCCTGAGCTGCTTGGCCTTGGCGTGCGTGGTCTCGAGCTGCCCGTGCTTGAACAGGGAGGTGACCATATTTCTCAGCGTGGCCTTTCTGTGGCTCGAGCTGCTTCCCAGTCGTTTTCGCGCTTTCTGGTGCCTCATTGATCCGAATCCTCTTCTTCTTCCGTGCTCTCCTCCGGCAGCTCCGGTTTGCCGTCCGACGGGAAGTTGTCGAGCTTCATACCAAGGGAGAGTCCCATTTCCGACAGGATTTCCTTGATCTCGTTCAGGGATTTCCGTCCGAAATTCTTGGTCTTCAGCATCTCGTTCTCGCTCTTCTGGACCAGTTCACCGATCAGGGTGATATTCGCGTTTTTCAGGCAGTTGGCCGAACGCACGGACAGCTCCAGCTCGGAGACGGAACGAAAAAGGTGCTCGTTCAGCTTCTCCTCTTCCTCCACGTCGTCCTCGTCGTCCGGTTCCGGTTCCTCCTCGAAATTGATGAGCGGCGACATCTGCTCCTTGAGGATCTTTGCCGCAAAGGCCACCGCGTCTTCCGGAAGGACACTGCCGTCGGTCCAGATCTCCAGGGTCAGTTTGTCGTAGTCCGTGATCTGTCCGACGCGGGCATTGGAGATGACGTAGTTGGCTCTCTCAATCGGAGAAAACACGGCATCAATGGGCATGACACCGATTTTCCCGTCTTTACCTTTGTTTTTCTCCGCCGGCACGTATCCCTTGCCCATGCGGACCGTCATTTCCATCTCCAGCTTGCCCTCTTTATTGAGGGTGGCGATGTGCTGGTCCGGAGTCAGGACCTTAACGGAGCCGTCGGTCTTGATGTCCTTCGCCTTGACAACCCCTTCTCCATTTGCGGAAAGACTGATAACCGCTTCCTCGACGTCAATGAGCTTCAGCTTGACTTCCTTCAGATTCAGAATGATGTCGGTGACGTCTTCCAGGACGCCGGGAGCCGTGGTGAACTCGTGGGCCACATCTTCTATCCGGACCGAAGTAATGGCCGCGCCCTGAAGGGAGGACAGCAGGATCCGTCTAAGCGAGTTACCGATAGTGATTCCGAACCCCCGCTCCAGCGGTTCACAGACAAACTTGCCGTACGTGTCCGTATGGCTGTCTTCGTCTATCACGATCGCCTTCGGCCTAATCAACTCCCGCCAGTTTCTTGATTTTAGATCAGCCAAAAATATCCCCCACTTTGTCCTGAAGTCCCCGGTTGTCCAATACCCCGGGGAGAAACGCCGACAAAACCGCCGTTCCGGCTATTTGGAGTACAGCTCCACAATGAGCTGCTCCTGAATCGGCATTGTCAGGTCTTCGCGATTCGGAAGTGACTTGAGGGTCCCCTTGAAGTTCTCCTTGTCGACCTCCAGCCAGTTGGGAACCCCTCTTCTTACCACGGTCTCCAAGGCCTCGGAGATCTGAGCCGCCTTCCTGCTCGACTCCTTGACCTCCACGGTATCCCCGACCTTGACCTGAAAGGAGGGAATGTTCACCTTCCTGCCGTTGACGCGGAAGTGGTTGTGCCGTACCAGCTGTCGGGCCTGGTCCCTGGACGCTGCAAACCCCATTCGGTATACCATGTTGTCCAGCCGGCTCTCGAGCAGTATAAGGAGAGTGATCCCCGTGATTCCCTTGTGCTTTTCGGCGTGCTGATAGTATCTCCGAAACTGCTTTTCAAGGACCCCGTAGATCCGCTTCACCTTTTGCTTTTCCCGCAATTGTACCCGGTAGTCCGATACCTTCCCGCCTCGCCTCTGCCCGTGTTGGCCCGGCACATAGGGCCGCCTCTCAAAAGCGCATTTGTCCCCGTAGCAGCGGTCCCCCTTGAGGAATAGTTTCAAGTTCTCCCGCCGGCACAGCCTGCACGATGAACCGGTGTATCTGGCCAAAACTGCTTCTCCTTCGATACTTGTGATGTTTTGTCTGCCGACTACTGTTGAGCCCCCAAAGGGGCCCCGGGCCGGCCGGGATGATCCCGCCCCCTGTTCCCGGGGGAAAAGAACTAGACCCGCCGGCGTTTCGGCGCCCTGCAGCCGTTGTGCGGGATCGGGGTCACGTCGCGAATCATGCTCACAGAAAACCCGTCCACCTGAAGGGCCCTGAGGGCCGCTTCCCGGCCCACACCCGGGCCTTTCACCCGCACTTCCGCCGACTTCATTCCCTGGTCCATGGCCTGCCTGATGGCGTCCTTGCCTGCCAACTGGGCCGCAAAAGGAGTGCTTTTCCTGGAGCCCTTGAACCCCTGCCTTCCGGCGCTGGAGGCGGCTATCACGTTGCCGTCATTGTCCGTGACCGTGATGACGGTGTTATTGAACGTGGACTGGATGTGAATGATTCCCGTCGGTACGTTCTTCTTTTCCTTTTTTACCTTTGTCTTCTTTCTAGTCGCCTTCGCCATATTCTCCCACCTCAGGGTGCGGTTACTTCTTTTTTCTTCCGATGGCTGATCGCCTGGGTCCCTTCCGGGTGCGGGCATTGGTACTCGTCCTCTGGCCGCGTACAGGAAGTCCCTTTCTGTGCCTCAGGCCGCGGTACAAACCGAGGTCCATCAACCGCTTGATGTTCATTGAGACTTCCCGTCTCAGGTCCCCTTCCACCTTGTGTTTCTCGTCGATTACCCGCCGAATGCCGGTTATCTCGGACTCGGTCAGATCATTCGTGCTCGTGCCCCAGTCGACCCGGGCCTCTGTGAGAATTTTTTGGGAACTAGTCCTCCCGATCCCATAGATATAGGTCAGGGCGATCTCGATTCTCTTGTTCTTCGGCAAATCAACACCGGCTATTCTGGCCAATTTTCAACTCCCGTTTTTAGCTATTAGCTTTCAGCTGTTAGCTGTTGGCGCGGCATATCAGCCTTGACGCTGCTTGTGCCTTGCATTCTCACAGATTACCCGAATAGTCCCTTTCCTTCGGACTATTTTGCATTTTTTACATATCTTTTTTACTGAGGCCCTGACTTTCATTTCCGTTCTCCTGGGTACCCGTGTCCAACTCCCATGTACTTTTGATTTGGATTTTTCCCACTACCTCTTGGCCAGTCCTCGATAGACTATCCGGCCACGGGAGAGATCATAGGGGGAGAGTTCCACCTGCACCTTGTCTCCCGGCAGGATCTTGATGTAGTGCATGCGCATCTTTCCTGATATATGTGCCAGCACCCGATGCCCGTTCTCGAGTTCCACCTTGAACATGGCATTGGGCAATGTCTCGATCACCGTACCCTGTGCTGAAATTGCATCTTCTTTGGTCATATTCTCACTCTAGGGTGTTTTCGTCAAACCGCATTCGCTCACGGCTCATCAGCGGTGTTTGCCCAATCCCTTCTTCATGAATCCCTCGTAATGCCTGCTGAGCATGTGGGACTCGATCTGATTGGCAGTGTCCATGGCCACGCCCACCACAATCAGCAGCGCCGTGCCCCCGAAATAAAAGGGGACATTGGCCTTGAAAATCAGGACCTCCGGGAGAACGCAGACGGCCGACACGTAGAGAGCCCCGCTGAAGGTCAGCCTGGTCAGGACCCGGTCGATATACTCCGCCGTGTTTTTCCCCGGCCGAATCCCGGGAATGAACCCTCCGTACTTCTTCATGTTATCGGCCACGTCCACCGGATTGAAGTTGACGGCGGTGTAAAAATAACAGAAAAAGATAATGAAAGCCACAAAGATCAATGTGTAGACAATATGCCCCGGTGACATATAGTTAACTACCTGCTGGAGCCAGGGCAACTCCTGTACATTCATAAAGTTGGCTATTGTCGCCGGGAACATGATGATGGAGGACGCGAATATCGGCGGAATCACGCCCGCAGTGTTCACCTTAAGGGGCAGGTGTGTGCTCTGGCCCCCGTACATGCGGCGACCCACCACCCGTTTCGCATATTGAACGGGAATCCGCCTCTGCCCCCGTTCAACAAAGACAATAAACCCCACTACGAAGACCATCAAAGCGACCAGGATGACCATGAAAAACGGGGCCAGTTCCCCGGTCCCCATGAGACGGAATGTGTTGCCGACCGCCGCTGGAAAACCAGCAATGATGCCGGAGAAGATGATCAGGGAAATACCGTTTCCTATTCCACGCTCCGTGATCTGTTCACCCAGCCACATGAGAAAAGACGTTCCCGCAGTCAGGGTGATGACGGTCATCATGCGGAAACCCCATCCCCCAATGGGAACCACCATGGCCCCGCCCGGACTGGTCATTCTCTCCAGCCCCACGGCGATGCCGAACCCCTGAATGACGCTCAGAATAACCGTGCCGTAACGCGTGTACTGGGTGATCTTTTTTCTTCCCTGTTCCCCCTCCTTCTTGAGCTTTTCCAGGTGGGGGACCACCACTGTCATGAGTTGCAGGATGATCGATGCGCTGATGTAAGGCATGATGCCCAGGGCCATAACGGACATCTGGCCCAGGGCGCCTCCAGAGAACATATCAAACAACCCCAGAAGGGTCCCCTGCGTGGCCCCGAAAAAGGCGGAAAGGGCTGTTCCGTCGATCCCGGGGGTCGGAATGTGACAACCGACACGGTAAACCGCGAGCATCAGGAGAGTGAATATGACCCTCTTCCTGAGTTCCGGAATCTTCGAGATGTTCTGAAAACCGCCGATCACTGGAGATTGCTCCTCTCTGCCGCTGATGCCTGGGAACCGGGTCCGTTACCCGGCCGAGCGCCCCTTCAGATCAGTTCCACGGAACCGCCCGAGGCCTCAATCTTGCTCCGGGCGGACTGGCTGGCGCGGTGCACCCTCACCAGGAGCGGACGGGAGATGTCCCCCTGGCCCAGGAGCTTCACGCGATCGTTTTTTCCCACAAGGCCGGCGCCGACCAGTTCATCGAGACCCACGCTTGCTTCGGTTTCAAACCTGGCCAGGTCCCGAATGTTCACCGCCTTGTACTCCACGCGGAAGAGGTTCTTGAACCCCCGCTTGGGCAGACGCCTCTGAAGCGGCATCTGTCCGCCCTCGAATCCCGGCTTTACGCCTGCACCCGAGCGGGATTTCTGCCCCTTCTGGCCTCGACAGGCCGTCTTTCCATGGCCCGACCCGGGTCCCCGCGCTATCCTCTTTCCAGCTTTCCTGGAGCCCTCGACCGGGGATAAATCGTGAATCCGCATGGCCCTCTCCTTTTCCATCACTGCTCCACCCTCACGAGGAAGCAGACTTTCTCGATCATCCCTCGAATGGCCGGCGTGTTCTTCAGTTCAACCGTTTTGTGCATTTTCGTCAACCCGAGCCCGGTCAGGGTCTGCCGGATTCTCCTGGGTTTCCCGATTTGGCTCCTCACCAGCGTAACTTTGATCTTGTCGTCCATGGCTGAACTCTTCCCTACCGTCCCGGAGTTAGTGCTTTAAACTATTTCAGGTCCTCGAATGCCTTTCCCCGCCTGCGCGCAATTTCCTCAGGGTTCTGAAGCGAAAGGAGTCCGTTCAGGGTGGCCCTGACGAGATTGTGGGGGTTATGGGACCCGAGACATTTGGTCAGTATATTCTGCGCGCCCACGGCCTCCAGGACCGCACGCACGGCACCACCTGCGATAACGCCCGTTCCAGGCCCCGCCGGCTTCAGCAGGACGCGTCCGGCGCCCGACCTTCCAATCACCTCGTGGGGGATCGTGCCCTCTTGAATCGGCACCTGTGTCATGTTCTTCTTTGCCCGCTCCACACCCTTGCGGATGGCCTCGGGGACTTCATTGGCCTTTCCGTGGCCACTCCCCACCATGCCGTTTCCATCACCTACGATCACGATTGCGCCGAAGCTGAACCGCCGGCCACCCTTCACGACCTTGGCGACCCGGTTGATATGGACGACTTTTTCAATCAGCTGGTTTTCATCATCTTGCCTGTACAATGCAGCTCTCCCTCAGCAAATCGATGGTAAGAATCCTAGAACTCCAACCCGTGTTCCCGGGCGGCCTCGGCCAGGGTCTTCACCCGGCCGTGATACAGAAATCCGTTCCGGTCGAAGACCACCTTGTTTATGCCCTTTTCCAGGGCCTTCTTAGCAATGAGCTCCCCTACCATCGCGGCACCGCGGCGGTTTCCCGGGTTATTCTGAATCCGGGCCCGGAGATCCGAGTTCACGGAGGACATGGCCGCAATTGTGCCGGCCGAATCGTCGTCGATGATTTGAGCGTAGATATGCCTGGCACTCCTGAAAACCGACAGCCTCGGCCTCTCCGCAGTGCCACGGACCTTTTTCCTGACACGCATTTTCCGCCTGATTCTGGATTCTTTTCTACCTTTGGATCCCATGGTTTCGATCCTTCTATTAAGGTCCGGCCGGTTGAACTGTTGACTTCGTCTGACCGCAGTTCTTCGGTGTCTCAGTCGCAGCCCCTCACGCCCGGGAGCCGCCCTTTACAGACACCGGCACGGACACAGACACGATTCCCTATTTGGCTGACTTACCGGCCTTTCTTCTGACGATTTCCTCAACGTAACGAACACCCTTGCCCTTGTATGGCTCGGGCTTGCGAAGCGCCCGCATTTTCGCGGCCGTCTCGCCCAGGAGTTCCTTGTCGATCCCGTTAAGGATGACCTTCTGTTTTTCCTCGCGGGCATCTATTCCGGGCGGAAGCTCGAAGTTGATCGGGTGTGAGTATCCCAGTTGAAACACAACGGTCCTTCCCGAGACCTCCGCCCTGTACCCCACGCCGACGATTTCCAGAATCCTCTCGAAGCCCCGGCTGACGCCGGTCACCATGTTGGCTATGAGCGCCCTGAAAAGCCCGTGAACGGCCCCGGCGTTTTTCATGCCCTGGTCTACATCGACCAGCAGGTTCCCGTCCTCGGTCCGCACGCTCACCCCTGCATCAAGGGTCCTTTGAAGCTGTCCTTTGGCGCCCTTGACGGTCAGCAAGTCATCCGTGAGGTTGATACTTACGTCCTCGGGTATGGGAATAGGCTGTTTGCCTATGCGTGACATCTCTATCCTCCAGTCGGTACCGGTCCTGCAACGGATCCCCTGTTTCGCCGGGGGAGTTGTTCCATCCCTACCACACGTTGCAGAGGATCTCTCCTCCCAGGTTCCGTTTTCTCGCCTCTTTATCGGTCATCAGGCCTTTTGATGTGGAAAGGACGCTGATCCCGTAGCCGTTCAACACCTGAGGGATGTTCTCGGTGCCGGAGTAAATCCGGCAGCCGGGTCTGCTAACCCGCTTCAGCCCCGTAATCACCGGACGTCCTTTCTCATCGTACTTGAGCACAACCCGCAGGCTCTTCATGGGCTCCCCTTGGAGGACCTTGTAGTTCCGAATCATGCCCTCGTCCTTGAGAACCTTGGCGATGTTCACTTTCAATCTGGAAGCCGGAATGTCCACCGTCTCGGATGAAACCGTAACGGCGTTTCGAATTCGGGTCAACATGTCGGCAATCGGATCGGTCATTGTCATTTGGCCAACTCCTTCATACGGCTGCTACCGCCCCGGGGATCCTACCAGCTCGACTTCATGACGCCCGGGATCTCTCCTCTTAAGCCCATGTTCCGAAAACAAATCCGGCATATGCCGAATTTTCTCAGGAAAGCCCGAGACCTGCCGCATATCGGGCACCGGTTGTAGTTGCGCGTGGAAAATTTCTGATTCCTATTCGCCTTGGCAATGAGGGACTTGCGTGCCACATTCTCCTCCAAGTCAGCTTTTAAAAGGCATTCCCAGGTGCTTGAGTAAAAAGCGTCCTTCTTCATCCTGCGAGGCCGTAGTCACGATTGAGATATTCAGCCCCTTGATCTTGTCGGTCTTGTCGTAATCCACCTCGGGGAAAATTATGTGCTCTTTGATGCCTATGGAGCAGTTGGCGCGCCCGTCGAAGATGTTCCCGGACAGCCCCTGAAAATCCCTTACACGGGGAAGGGCCACGTTAAAGAGCTTGTCCAGAAAGACGTACATCTTGTCGTGACGCAGGGTCACCATGCAGCCGATGGGCATCCCCTCTCTCAGTTTAAAACTTGCGATGGATCGTTTGGCTTTCGTTATCACGGCCCTTTGTCCGGCGATGAGGCTCAGTTCTTCCACCCCATTGTCGAGCACCTTGATGTTGAAAATCGCCTCCCCAAGGCCCATGTTCAGCACGGCCTTCTCGATTCGGGGAACAGCCATGATGCTCTTGTACCGGAACTCCGACATCATGGCCGGAACGACCTCATTTACGTATTTTTCTTTTAACCGGGACAATCCAACCTCCTAAAGCGGGACGGGCTCCACCCCGTCCCAGGGCCGCATTAAAACCCTTTACGCATCGATCAAATCACCGCACTTCTTGCACACCCGGGCCTTGGACCCGTCTTCGAGCGTCTTTTTTCCGATTCTGGAGGGTTCAGCACATTTCGTGCACACAAGCATCACGTTGGAAAGGTTGACAGGCGCTTCCTTCTCGATGATCCCGCCCTGGGCCTTGGCCCCGCCGGGCTTGGTGTGCCGCTTCACGGTGTTGACCTTCTCGATAAGCACGCGGCCGCGCTCGGAGTCCACCTTAAGCACCGTGCCGATCTTTCCCTTTTCCTTGCCGGCCCGGACAATTACCTTGTCGTTCTTTTTTATCAGGGGCTGTTTCTTGTGCACCGTGTACGCTCCCTTTCGATTCTGAGAACTTATAATACCTCAGGAGCAAGCGAGATAATCTTCATGAACTTCTTTGCCCGCAGTTCCCTGGCCACGGGTCCGAAAATCCTGGTCCCGATCGGTTCGTTGTGCTGATTGATGAGGACCGCCGAGTTGTCGTCGAACTTGATGTACGAACCGTCCGGCCTGCGGACCTCCTTGCTGGTCCGCACGATCACGGCCCGCATCACGTCGCCCTTCTTGACCTTGGAGTTGGGAATCGCTTCCTTCACGGACACGACGATTACGTCCCCGATGCCGGCGTACCGGCGCTTCGAGCCCCCAAGCACCTTGATGCACAGGAGGGACTTGGCCCCGGAGTTGTCCGCCACATTCAGCCTGGTTTCCGTCTGTATCATGTCGCCTGCTCCGAGTTCCTGCCTTCCTCAGCCCCTGCCAACCGCTGCATCTCGCTGCGTTCCAGGATTTCGAGAACCTGCCATCGCTTCCGCTTACTGAAGGGCCTGCATTCGATAATTCGAACCTTGTCCCCCGCGGCGCACCGGTTCTGGGGGTCGTGGGCCATATACTTCTTCCTGCTTCGGATGTACTTCTTGTAGGTCGGGTGCTTTGTCAAGCGATTGACCAGGACCACCGCGGTCTTGTCCATTGCCGTGCCGACCACAAATCCGGTAAGTTGTTTTCTTACCCCGCGACCTGACGTCATGTTGTTCCCTTCCATCATGCTAACCGGTTCTTTCCAGTTCCCTGAGGACCGTCTTGACCCTGGCCAAATCCTTTTTGGTCTTCCCGAGCATGGCCGTATTGCCCATCTGCCCCGCGGCCTTCTGAAACCTCAGGTTGAACAACTCCCGGTGCAGTTCCTGTTCCTTTTCCCTCAACTCATCGGCACTCAAATCGCGCATTTCTTTCGCCTTCACGATGATACTCTCCTGGACAAGAACCGGGTGGCAAAAGGCAGTTTGTGACCGGCCAGCCTGAACGCCTCGGCGGCTGTATTCTCTCCGACACCTTCTATCTCGTACAGGACCTTTCCGGGCTTGACCACGGCCACCCAGGCCTCCGGAGCGCCCTTGCCTTTACCCATCCGTGTCTCGGCCGGTTTCTTTGAGATCGGCTTGTCCGGGAAGACCCGGATCCAGATCTTGCCGCCCCTCTTGACGTGCCTGTTGATGGCCACCCGGGCGGCCTCGATCTGCCTTGCCGTCATATGCCCGCATTCCGTGGCCTGCAGGCCGAAGTCTCCGAATTCAAGGGAACTCCCGCGATTGGCCATTCCCTTCATCCGTCCTTTTTGCTGCTTGCGATATTTGACTTTCTTCGGACTCAGCATACCCTCTCACCTAGCCCCGTTTTCCGGGAAGAATTTCCCCGTTGAAAATCGTCACCTTGACCCCGATAACCCCGTACGTGGTAAAGGCCTCGGCAAACCCATAGTCGATATCCGCTCGAATGGTGTGAAGCGGGACCCTGCCCTTCCGATACCATTCCCGGCGGGCCATCTCAGCGCCACCCAGGCGTCCGGCACAGGCGATCTTGATCCCTTGCGCCCCGAATCGCAGGGCCGAGCCAACCGCCTTTTTCATGGCCCGGCGAAACGCGATTCGTCTCACAAGCTGAAGGGCCACATTCTCCGCCACAAGCTGGGCGTTCACCTCGGGTTTACGGACCTCCTGGATGTCGATGAGGACCTCCCGCTTGATCCTCTTTTCCAAGGCCTGTTTGAGATTCTCTATCTCTGAACCCTTTTTCCCGATAACCAGTCCGGGTCTTGCCGTGTGGATCCGGATCCGGACCCGCTTGGCGGCCCTCTCAATCTCGATTCGGCTTACCCCGGCCTGGAACAGACGCTTTTTTAGGTAGTTCCGGATATCGTGGTCCTCGTAAACGAAGCCCGCGTAATCCTTTCCTGCGTACCACCTGGAATCCCACGGCCTATTGATACCCAGCCGAAAACCGATTGGATGAACTTTCTGACC
The DNA here is from genome assembly GCA_041685835.1 of Desulfatiglandales bacterium. Classification (GTDB taxonomy): domain Bacteria; phylum Desulfobacterota; class DSM-4660; order Desulfatiglandales; family HGW-15; genus JAIPEI01. Next base: position 3,898 of record JAWLEX010000060.1, on the reverse strand, counting down.
CAAACCTCTCCCTCCCTCGTGTTCGATGTCCTGTGCCGCCCTGCGGCCTGTTCCTTTTGCGGCGCGGATGCCGCCTGAGACCTACTCCCCGGCAAGCACTACGGTCAAATGGCTCGTTCTCTTTCGAATCCTGGTGGCCCTTCCCTGGGCACGCGGCCGGAAACGCTTGAGCGTCGGCCCCTCATCCGCATAAACGCGTTTGATGTAGAGGCTGTCCACATCAAGGCTGGTGTTCTCCCCTGCGTTTGCCACGGCGGACTGGAGCACCTTTTTCAAGAGGAAAGCGCCCTTCTGGGGAGCAAATGAGAGGACGCTCATGGCGTCTTCGACCCGTTTGCCCCTGACCTGGTCCATCACCAGCCGGACTTTCCTGGGCGATATTCTCACGAACTTTGCTACTGCCTTGACTTCCATATCGGTTCCATCCTGATCAATGCCGTTTGTTTGGGCGGGTGGAACTCCGCCCCCGGCGCATCAGTGAAGGTCTTGGTCAACAACTATTTCCTGCCGCCCTTCAGCCTGCTCTTCTTGTCACCCGCGTGTCCGAAGAAGATCCTGGTGGGAGAAAACTCTCCCAGTTTATGTCCCACCATGTCTTCGGAAACAAAGACGGGGATAAACTTTTTCCCGTTGTGGACAGCGAACGTCAGCCCCACGAACTCGGGCAGAATGGTGGATCTCCTGGACCACGTCTTTATGATCTTCCTGCTTCTCGTTTCCTGCGCGTTGAGCGCTTTCTTCAAGAGGTGGTCGTCTACAAAGGGACCTTTTTTCAATGAACGGGGCAAAGCCTGTCCTCCATTTCACCGGCTCGGATACGGCTCCGAGAGCGTTATCGTTTCCGTCGCTTGACGATCATGCTGTCGCTCGGTTTCCTGCCACGGGTCTTGTACCCCTTGGTGGGCACACCCCAGGGCGTAACCGGGTGTCGTCCTCCCGAGGACTTTCCTTCCCCTCCGCCGTGCGGATGATCCACGGGGTTCATTACCACGCCCCTCACCCGGGGCCTTTTGCCCTTCCAGCGACTCCGTCCGGCCTTGCCGATGCTTGCCTTCTCGTGTTCCAGGTTACCAACCTGCCCCACGGTCGCCCTGCACCGGAGGGCCACCATGCGCACTTCTCCGGAAGGCAGACGAAGCTGGGCGTACTTGCCCTCTTTGGCCATCAACTGTGCATAGCCGCCCGCACTGCGAACGATTTTGCCGCCCTGCCCGGGATTGAGTTCCACGTTGTGAACATGGGTTCCCAAAGGAATTTTTTCCAAGGGCGCGGCGTTTCCGATTTTTACCTCGATGGTTTCGCCGGAGACGACCTCATCTCCCACCTGAATACCGACCGGAGCGAGTATATAGCGCTTTTCACCGTCCAGGTAATGCAAAAGAGCGATATTGGACGAACGATTCGGGTCGTATTCTATAGACGCCACACGCGCGGGAATTTCGTCCTTGTTTCTCTTGAAATCTATGACCCGGTACAGCCTTGAATGCCCGCCGCCGCGGTGCCGCACGGTCATCCTTCCAAGGTTGTTCCTACCGCCGCTCTTTCGAAGAGACTCCACAAGGCTTCGCTCGGGCCGCTTACTGGTGACGTCCTTGAAAGTGGGGCTGGTGTAAAACCGCCTGCCCGGTGATGTTGGTTTGTGACTCTTGAGTGCCATTTCAAACTCCGGGTTCGCTCTCTTTAAAGCTCACCTAAAATCCCGTCCGGCGGGCACTAAAAATGGACCGGGGGCCGGGGGAAGGTTCAGCGCCTTATCAGACGCCTTCGAAGAATTCGATGCTCTCACCGGGAGCAAGGGTGACCACGGCCTTTTTCCAGTCCGCCCTTTTTCCGGTGTTGCGGCCGAGCCGGCGTTTCTTCCCGCTCATGTTTGCGGTCTTGACAGAGATCACCTTTGTCTTGAGAAGCGCCTCGACAGCCCGGCGAATCTCGATCTTGTTGGCGTGCCGATCCACCTTGAAGGCCATCTGGTTGCTGGATTCCTTCAGCAGGCTGCTCTTTTCCGTGATATGGGGCTCACGGATGACTTCGTGGATGTTCATCGGTTCACCAACGCCTCCTGAATTTTTTCGATGGCGGGCTCCACCACGAAAAGGTGTTCGTGGTTGAGCACGTCATACACATTCAGGCCTTCGCAGCGAAGCACCTTCATGCGGGGTACGTTCCTGGCGGATTTCTCCAGCACTCCGTTCAGTTCAGCGGTCACGATCAGGGCCTTGTCCGCATCAAAGGCCTTCATGACATTGACGAACTCCCTGGTCTTGATTTCGGAAAGATCGAATTCATCGAGAACGACCAGCTTTTCATTCTGAAACTTGTCGCTCAATGCCATCCGGAGGGCCGCCTTCCTCACTTTCTTGGATACCTTTCGATCGTATTTGCGGGGGGCCGGTCCGAAAGCAACACCACCTCCCCTTCTAATCGGGGAAGCAATGGAACCCGCTCGAGCCCGGCCGGTGCCCTTTTGCCTGTACAGTTTCGTTCCCGAGGCCTTCACGTCGGAGCGGCCCTTGACCGCGGCTGTTCCGCTTCGCCGCTTGAGGAGTTGAGTGACCACCACCTCATGAAGCACGTGGGGCTTTACGGTCACATTGAAGATATCCTCATCCAATTCAACCTGAGAGGTCTTCTCCCTGCTCATATTGTATACGTCAATCGTCGCCATATCGGTCACATGCTTGCTCTTTAGCGGTTTGCAGCCTGTTTCCATGGTAAACGGAAACTCACCGGCGTCCTAAAATCACTGCTTCAGGGACACCGGCTTGCTGATTTCAACGATGCCGTCCCGGCTTCCCGGAATGGCACCCATGATGGCGATCACGCCGAGATCCGGCCGCACATCCACCACCTTAAGGTTCTTGACGGTCGTCTTCTTGTTTCCCATCCTTCCGGGCATCTTCTTTCCCTTGAACACACGGCTTGGGGTGGCGCTGGCCCCTATTGAGCCCGGCACCCTGTGGGAACGGCTTCCATGAGTAGCCTTGCCCCCGCCGAATCCCCATCGCTTCACGACACCGGCGAACCCGCGACCTTTGCTCTTTGCGGAGACGCGAACCGTATCGCCGATGGAAAAGACCTCGGTCCCTATCTCCTGGCCGAGTTCAAAGGCCCCGGCATCCTCGACCCTGATCTCCCGCAGATACCTGAAACAACCCTTTCCGGCTTTATCAAACTGACCACGGAGCGGCTTGTTGACACGGCTTTCCTTTTGAGACTCGAATCCTACCTGAATAGCTTCGTATCCGTCATTCTCCGCCGTCTTTTTCTGAATGACCACACAGGGGCCTGCCTTGACGATCGTCACCGGGGTGCTCTCCCCTTCTTCCAGGAAGTACCGGGTCATTCCCACCTTGATTCCAAAGAGTGTATTCACCATAACCGTCCAGCCCCTCTTCCCCGCCTCTACAGTTTGATCTCCACGTCCACACCCGCAGCAAGATCAAGTTTCATGAGGGCGTCTACGGTCTGCTGGGTAGGCTCCAGGATATCCATGAGCCTTTTGTGGGTCCTGATCTCGAACTGCTCTCTCGACTTCTTATCCACGTGGGGGGATCTCAGCACGCAGTATTTGTTGATTGCCGTGGGAAGAGGAATCGGCCCTGCCACCTTGGCTCCGGTCTCTCTTGCCGTCTGAACGATCTCCAGGGCGGACTGGTCCAGCAGCTTGTGATCGTACGCCTTCAGCCGAATGCGGATTTTCTGGTTGGTGATCATCTTGTTAATCATGGCACTTCCTTTTCCTCAACATCGGGGGTCAGCCGCCCTTTGAGATCCGGAGCCCCGGTCAATCCCGCTTGCGCTACTCTAGTTTCCATCCAGAAATGGTCTTTTTTGCCAATCTCGGCGTCAATCTGCGAGGTTGCTTGTGCGGCGTACTTCAGTACGCCTCCGCGCAACC